>DATBAU010000320.1:0-9926 GCA_036271355.1 Rudaea sp.
CGCGGTCGGCTCGTCGAGCGGTTCGCCGGCGAGGAACAGGTATTTCAGTTCCGGCAGTTCGTATTTCTTCAGCCACGCCGAATCCTGTTTTTTCAGCATGCGGATCGCGGTCGGCGACGAGAACATCGAGCGCACGCCGAAATCGCGGCAGATTTTCCACCACACGCCCGGATCGGGATTGATCGGCGAACCTTCGTACAGGACGCTCGTCGCGCCGACGATCAGCGGGCCGTAGATGTTGTAGCTGTGGCCGACGGCCCAGCCGACGTCGGATGTCGAGAACATCACCTGCCCCGCGCCCACGTCGAAAATCGTGCGCATCGACGACGCCATCGCAACGGCGTAGCCGCCGACATCGCGCTGCACGCCTTTCGGTTTTCCGGTGGTGCCCGACGTGTAGAGGAGATAACTCGGCTCGTTCGATTCGAGCCATATCACGGGCACGTCGGCGTGTTCGTGATCCTTGCGCAACGTGGCGTAATCGACATCGCGGCCGTCGATCGTCTTCATGTTTTTGTCGAGATCGCGCGAAACGATCAGCACGTGCGGCGGCGGCGATTTCGACATGCGCAGCGCTTCGTCGACGAGCGGTTTGTAGGGAATCACTTTGCCGAGGCGAACGCCCGCGTCGGCGCAGATGAGGAGTTTCGGCATCGCATCCTCGATGCGCAGCGCGAGGTTGTGCGCGGCGAATCCGCCGAACACGACCGAATGGATCGCGCCCAGGCGCGCGCACGCGAGCATCGCGAACACCGCTTCGGCCATGTTCGGCATGTAGATGACGACACGTTCGCCCTTCGTCACGCCGAGCGATTGCAGCACCGAGGCGAGCGTGTTCACTTCGCGCAGCAGTTCGCGATACGTGATCTTGCGCGTGACGTTCGTTTCGGTGGAGATCGCGACCAGTGCGAGCTGGTCGCCGCGCGCGACGATGTGGCGGTCGATGGCGTTGTAGCAGAGGTTGGTTTCGCCGCCCGCGAACCATTTGCGGAAAGGTGGATTTGTATACTCGAGGACGGTCTGCGGCGGTTTGTGCCAGTCGATCAGCCGCGCCTGTTCGGCCCAGAATTCCTGCGGCTGCTCGATCGACCGGCGGTATTCGCTGTCGTAGCTCATGCGTCGTTCCCTCGTTTCCGCGCGACGTCGCCAGCATAGCCGCGAACGGCCGCGCTAGGCAGCAGACGATCGTCGCGACGCCGACGCCCACGCGAATCCCGCGATGAGCATGAGAACCGTAAAAATCGGTCCGAACCATTTCGTCGCCTCGTCGACCAGACGACTGCCCGACGCATAGCGCGATACCGACACCGCGTCGAATTGATGTTCGTCCTGTTCCAGCGGGAGCATCGCCGTGCGACCTTGCACGTACGCATTGAATCGCGCGTCTTTCGGTTGGACGGCCAGCGTGTACGGCGGCGCGCCCTGCGCGAAAAAAATGATGCCGGTGTCCATGTAGGCGACATCGAGCTTCGGCGGCGTCGCGAGCGGTTTGCCGAACTGCAACAGATGGTACGCACCTTTCATCGACGTGAAATAGGTCGGCGAGCTGTCTGTCACTTCGAACACACGCGCGACGCGACTCTGCAGGTCGCTCGTGTACTCGTCGCAATCGCGCGTTTTGCAGTCGATGGCGGTCAATGCCAGTTCCGGATCGACCGGCGTGGCAAACGTGAGCCGGCCTGCGGTTTGCGGAAGATCGGGATATGGATTCGAGAATGTGAAAAGCTGGTTGCCCAAATTGCCGACGAGCTCCGCCGGCCGCCACTTCACGTGCTTGGCGTACGTTTCGTCGATGAGCGTTCCGGAGTCGAGCGTCACCGAGACGCGCGATGCCGGTGCGCTTAACTCGATGTCGACCGCCTGCAAGCTTCGGCGTTCATCGAGTGCGACGCTGCGATCGACACCACCGAATTGTTCCAGCGCGGACACGCGGCCGTCCGCATTCATCCTCCGCATGCTGAGGATGTGAACTTCGTCATCGAGCGATGCGATGGCGGTATCGCCGGATCGCACGGTCGCGGTCAAAAACGCGGCACTGCCGTCCGTCGACACATGCAACCCGATGGCGATCGTGCTCACCGCGCGCGAAGGCGTGGCGCAATGCCATCGCGTCGCTTTGCCGTTGTCGGGATCGACGCTCGTGCAAACGATCTGCACGTTCTCGGAATGAACGGGCACGGTCGCGTCGCCGAATTGGCGGTAGGCCATCGCCTTGTCCGTGGAATCGAACACCTCGACCGGCAGCCGCGCGGCGTACGCGAGATCGCCGGTGAAGTCGATCCGGTACTGTTTGGCGGGGGAAGTGGTGGTAATGTTCCACAGATCGCGGTAGTCCGAGCGCGTCAACCGCTCCGCGCGACACGGGACACTCAGCGCCATGCACAGAATGACGCCAGCCATCGTCAGCAGCCGAATGTCGGTCGCGCTCGCCATCTGCGCTCTCCTGATTTATTGCGCGCCTGCGATCGCCGGACCGATCGCTGTGATCTCCACCATCATCACTCTATATTATTGGGCCGTCTGTATCGTCGCCGTGCTGAGTCTTATCGCGCTGTGGGCGTGCCGGTTCGTGCCGGATCGTCGCTTCCGCGCGCTGATCCGGCTGCTCATCGTCGTCTTCATCTATACGCCGGTGCTATGGCAGGGATCGCTGCTGCCCGCGTTCATGCTGTCGCCGGCGATGATCTTCCGCATGGGCGCGCCGGAACAGGCACGCGGCATCTTCGCGCATCCGTTCTGCCTGTCTTACGGCATCGCACTTGCCGTCCTGCTGCCGTTGCTGATGCTGTATTTCCACCTCCGACCACCCAGCGAATCGAATTCCAAACCTTAATTCGCGGCGCTTGTCCCGTTCGTCATTCTGCTGCAAGGTAGCCGCCGGACGATTCACTCGCTCGACTACCTGTCGGAGTTCCCCATGCACACCACGCAACGTCACACAGAAATGCACGAAGCTTATGCGCCGACCATCGCGCCGCCGCTTCGCAGTCATCGGCCGGAATGGCTGATCGGCCAGAAGATGATGGATCACGCGATGAAATCGATTCGCGCGCGCACGCATTTGGAGCGCGATTACGACATTCCGTACCTCGCGGGATACAGTCTCGATGGACACACGATCTTCATCGATCGGCACATGCCGAAAGATTTCGTGTTTCGAAAACGCAAAGTGTCGACGGATCGTTTCCTGATCGTGCACGAAGCGGTCGAGAAATCGCTGATCCAGTTGCTCGGCATGCATTATCTGCACGCGCATCAGATCGCGCTGCACGCCGAACAGGCGGCGGTGCGCGCCGAAGGTGTCACGTGGGAAGCGTACGACGCGTTCATGCAGGACAACATCAAAGTGATCGGCGACGAAGGTCTGACGAAAGTGCCGAGCAATCTCGATCTCACCCCGTATCGCGATTTCCACGACGCCATCGAACTGAAGAAAATGCGCGCGTGCACCGTCAATTGCCCGGATTTCGAGCCGCGTCACAAGGTTTACATCGCCGGATTGCAGCGCCAGCCGGTTCGTTCCTGATCGTTATCGCCCTGCGCGCATTTGTTTAACGCGCGCAATGGCAAAATCAATCGTTGGCGACGGATCGATAGGTCGCTCCAATCGGAGTCATCGTTAGAAACGATTTCCCTCGGCGTCCCGAGGGCGCGATGCTGCGGTTGTCGTTGAAGAACCGCTAGGAGAAATAAAACATGGCAGCCGAAATGAAATGTCCGTTTCCGCAGGGAAACCGCAGAGGACCCGCCAACTCGCAATGGTGGCCCAACCAGTTGAATCTGGCGATGCTGCATCAGCATTCGTCGTTGTCCGATCCGATGATCGAGGACTTCGACTACAGAAAGGAATTCAAGACGCTCGATCTCGACGGCGTGATGAAAGATCTCGAAGCGTTGATGACCGATTCGCAGGACTGGTGGCCGGCCGATTATGGTCATTACGGTCCGCTGTTCATCCGCATGGCGTGGCACAGCGCCGGCACGTATCGCATTTACGACGGACGCGGCGGCGCCAGCGCGGGCGAGCAGCGTTTCGCGCCGCTCAATAGTTGGCCGGACAACGGCAACCTGGACAAAGCGCGCCGTCTGTTGTGGCCGATCAAATCGAAATACGGCCGCAAACTTTCGTGGGCCGATTTAATGATCCTCGCCGGCAACGCCGCGCTCGAATCGATGGGCTTCAAAACCTTCGGGTTCGGCGGCGGACGCCGCGACATCTGGGAACCGCAGAACATCGATTGGGGTCCGGAATCGAAATGGCTCGGCGACGAGCGCTACAGCGGCGATCGCGAACTGGCCAATCCGCTCGCGGCGGTGCAGATGGGCTTGATCTACGTGAACCCGGAAGGTCCGAACGGCAAACCCGATCCGCTCGGGTCCGCGCGCGACATCCGCGAAACCTTCGCGCGCATGGCGATGAACGATGAAGAAACCGTCGCGCTCATCGCGGGCGGACACACGTTCGGCAAGGCGCACGGCGCGGGTCCTGCGAATCATGTGGGTGTGGAGCCGGAAGGCGCGAACATCGAACATCTCGGCCTCGGCTGGAGCAGCACGTACGAAAGCGGCAAAGGTTCGCACGCGATCACGAGCGGACTGGAAGGCGCGTGGAAACCGAACCCGACGAAATGGGACATGGGCTATTTCGAAACGCTGTTCAAATACGATTGGGAACTGACCAAGAGCCCGGCCGGCGCGCAGCAGTGGAAACCGAAAAACAACGCGGGCGCCGACACGGTCGTCGATGCGCACGATCCGAAGAAAACACATCAACCGATGATGCTGACCAGCGACTTGGCGATGCGTTTCGATCCGGCCTACGAAAAAATTTCGCGCCGCTTCATGGCGAACCCGGCGGAATTCGCCGACGCGTTCGCGCGTGCGTGGTTCAAGCTCACGCATCGCGACATGGGTCCGAAGATCCGCTACCTCGGCAAGTTCGTGCCGAAGGAAGATCTGATTTGGCAGGATCCGGTCCCCGCCGCCGGTCAGACGACGATCGACGACAAGGACATCGCGTCGCTGAAACAGAAAATCGCCGACAGCGGTCTTTCGACATCGCAATTGGTGAGCGCGGCGTGGGCATCGGCCTCGACGTTCCGCAAGAGCGACAACCGCGGCGGCGCCAACGGTGCGCGCATTCGCTTCGCGCCGCAGAAAGATTGGGAAGTGAACAATCCGGCCGACCTCGCGAAGACGCTCGCGCCGTACGAAAAAATCCAGAAGGAGTTCAACGGCAAGAACGTGTCGCTCGCCGATCTGATCGTGCTCGGCGGCAGCGTCGGCATCGAAGCGGCGGCCAAGAAAGCCGGCAAGTCGATCACCGTTCCGTTCAAGGCGGGTCGCACGGACGCATCGCTCGAACAAACCGATGTCGAATCGTTCTCCGTGCTCGAGCCGATCGGCGACGCGTTCCGCAATTACGTGCGCAAAGGTTTCGAGGATCGCACGACCGAATTGCTGATCGACAAATCCGATTTGCTCAACCTCACGGCGCCGGAAATGACGGTGCTCGTCGGCGGCATGCGCGCGCTCGACACGAACTTCGGTCGTAGCAAACACGGTGTGTTCACCAAAAATGCCGGCGCGCTGACCAACGATTTCTTCGTCAACCTGCTCGACATGCGCACGGCGTGGCAGCGTTCGGACAAGGATGCGAACGTGTTCGAAGGCCGCGATCGCAAATCCGGCGACATGAAGTGGACGGCGACGATCGCCGATCTCGTCTTCGGTTCAAACGCTCAATTGCGCGCGTTGTCGGAAGTCTACGCGGCGAGCGACGCGGGCGATATTTTCCTCGCCGACTTCGTCGCGGCATGGACGAAAGTGATGGAACTGGATCGCTTCGATCTACACCGCTGATCCGAAGCGCACGCTGTAAAAAAACGGGCCGCTTTTCGCGGTCCGTTTTTTTATTTGGTGTCGGACTTCGCGCAATACGACGTGGCAACTATCCAACCGCAGATCGTCAGCACGAACGAAATGATTGCCTCGCTCAGCTCGGATGCGTCCGGTCCTTTCAGCACCGGCGGCAACCAGATCAGCAACGTGAAAATGCCCATCTGCGCCGTTGCCAGTGACGTGGCGAGCAACGCGAAACGACGAATGACGATCGCGATTCCCGCGGCGACATACGCACCGCCCGTGAAATAAACCCATGCTTCGTGCGCGGGAATCCACGCCGGCACCAGGGCCGCGGTTTCCTTCGGATACGCGAAATGCGCGGCGCCGAACGCGATCATCGATAAGCCGAACAGACACTGTGCGATGCGCAGCGCGTTGTCGCCGCTGATCCAGCGAAGCCAACGTCGGTCCCAGGCCGACGAATGCAATCCGTAAAGAGCCCACGCCGCCGACGTGATGACAGCCGTCTCGCCGCAACTTTCCCATCCGACCGCAACGCCCGGCGCGTGAAGGATCGGCGGCAACTTGAATACCAGAATCCACGCGAGCAGCAACGCGAGCAGCACACGCGACGCAGACGCGGCCGTCGTTTTCCAGAATACGCCGGCACCGCACGCGAGCAACACGGCGGCGGTGACGTAGACGAGCACCTCGCGTGCAGGAAACGTTTTGGAAACCGGCGTCCAAATCGGCGCGAAATCGTTCGTGGCGAAACTCATGACGCCGAGCGCGATCATCGCGATCGCAAAAACGGCACCGGCATAAAAGGAATTGCGATTCATCGGATGTCCACTCAGTGAGCCGTCGGGGTGTGTTTTTTCTGCTTCGTTTCAATAGTCGGATGCATCGATTCGTCGAGCGAAAAATCGGCCGGCGGCGCGAGCGGTTTTCCCACGCGCGCGACGGCTTTGCGCATGGCTTCGTTCTCGTCGGATGTGTCGATCCAATCGTCGATGAAAGCGACGTCGTCGCGCACGAAAGGCCGCTCGGATTTACCGACGTGCGGATGTATCACGCCGAATTTCGCGGCAATCCACGCCTGTTCGCGAGCGCGCGCACGATCGTCGCTCGTGACATCGCCGATGTCGCTCAACAACGTGGAACCGCTGTCGCGCGCGGAAGTTCGGCGCGCATGCGCCGCCAGCACACGCGCCGTCTTGACGCACGCGGCTTCCCGCGCTGCGCTGTTTCCGGATTGTCGCGTGCAGACGGAGAACAACTGTTGCATGCCTTCCTCGTCCGAAAGGAAAAACAGATTGTGGATGCCGATGTCCGCGAAGGGATAGTGATTTTCGTAATACGGCGCGACGTTTTTCGTGAACGCACCGTGCAATCGCCAACCGGCATCGAGGCGCGCGACGGCGGCAAAGTAGTCGTCCGGCAGCGGATGCGTGCGGAACAGATCGAGTTGCGCCTTGAGCAGTTCGGCGGCGTGGTCATCGTAGTATGAGGACGACGCGAGACGCGCCAATGCGGTATCGATGTCCCTCTCGTCGTTCCGGTCGACCGCGTCGCGCAGCGACAACAGCCACACATAAGCGTTGTCGGAATCGGTGCGTTGCAGTTCGGACGCCGCGGCGCTGTCGATTTCCTTGTACTGAATCGTGAATCCCGCCGCGCCGTTCATCGATACGGGAACGCTGTAGCTGCGCGTGCGGATCACGGCCATCCAACGAATGAAGCGATCGGTCGGAGCGGCTTTGCGTGCGCGCAGGATCGATGCGTCGGCGGCTTCGTTATTCTGCAGCCAGCCGGCCATCGCCCAATCGCGCGACGAGGGGCTCGACTGAAGTTCGGCGATGAGTTTTTTTCGATAGGCAGTTTCGATCGCGAACATTTCTGTGCGCGCCGGATCGGCGAGCAGGCGGTTGAGTTCGTGTTCGTCGGCGGTTTCGAAGGTGCAGTTGGATAGGTTCGCATCGCCGGTACGACGCGCGATCACGGTTTGCTTCGCCGACGAATCCGGTTTCGCCGCACCGATACCCCACGACGCGCCGGTGCCGGACAGTCCGCTCGCCGTGCGATCGACGGACACCTGATATCCCGCGTCCGGCGAGTGATAGAGCGAAAAGCCGTAGCGTCCGTTTTCGAACGACCACGACGTCACGCCGACTTTCTCGGCGCCCGCATAGATCGACGATTCGCCCACGCGTTCGAGCATGAAGCAGCCGTTGACGGACTCGCCGAAATAGCTGGCGAAACGATGCGTGTCGAAACGGTCGACGTCGACTTTCTCAAGCGGCTTGGCGAACAGGATAACCGTGCCTTCGACGACGACGTTCGCTGGCGCGTCGAACGAACATGCGCCGGTGCAGACGCGGATGTCGTATGTGCCGGCGATGGCATCGCCGGCTTCTTCGGCCGCGTGCAACCCGTGTGCGAGCAGAAGCGGCACCACGCAACTCATGACGAAGTGCAGCATTCGCACGGATATTTTTCTGGCCGCGCGCC
Organism: Rudaea sp.; assembly: GCA_036271355.1. GTDB lineage: Bacteria > Pseudomonadota > Gammaproteobacteria > Xanthomonadales > Rhodanobacteraceae > Rudaea. The sequence continues at coordinate 8,356 of DATBAU010000320.1, forward strand.
GAATTCTCAGCCGATTTCGCGCGCGAGATGTCGATCCAGCGCGAGCGCACCGAGCGTGCACGCGACGCCGGACAGCAGATACAAACCGACTGCCCATAAACCGACGTGCGACGCGAGAAACAGCGCGACCAGCGGCGCGAATCCCGCGCCGAAGAACCACGCCGAATTCGCAACGATCGCCGCACCCGTGTAGCGGTATTGCGGCGCAAACGAATCGTTGATCACGCCCGATGATTGTCCGAACGCAAGTCCGAGCAACGCGAAACCGGCCAGCATGTAGATCGATTCGCCGAAGACGCCGGCGCTCAGCAACTGCGGCGCGAAGCCACTGTACGCGCCGATGAGCAACGCCGACACGCCGAGCACCGCGCGGCGTCCGACGCGATCGGCCAACAGTCCCGACGCCATGATCGCGAGCACACAGACGACGGTGGCGATCATTTCGATCGTCAGGAATCGTATCGGTTTCGGTTCCGTGTGCAGCTTCACCCACGACAACGGAAACACCGTGACTAGATGGAACAGCGCGAAGCTCGCGAGCGGTGCGAACGCGCCGAGAACGATGATTCGCCACTGCCGGAACATCGTTTCGAACGGCGGCGACGGTTGCAGTTCGCGCGATTCGAACAGGCGCTCGAATTCGGGTGTCGCGACCAGTCGCAGTCGCGCGAACAATGCGACCACGTTCACCGCGAGCACCACGAAGAATGGATATCTCCAACCCCACGAAAGGAAATCGTCGGGTTCGAGCAGGATCAGAAAATACGTGAACAGCGCGCTCGCGATTAGCAGACCCAACGGCGCGCCGAGTTGCGGAATCATCGAATACCAGCCGCGCCGTGCGTGCGGTGCGTTCAGCGCGAGCAGCGACGGTAAACCGTCCCATGCGCCACCGAGCGCGACGCCTTGTCCGACGCGGAACAGTGCCAGCAACCAGATCGACAACGCGCCAACTTCGTTGTAACCCGGCAGCAATGCGATCGCCATCGTCGAGCCGCCGAGCAAAAAGAGTGCGATCGTCAGTTTCACGCCACGTCCGTAACGCCGGTCGATCGCGATGAAGACAATCGTTCCGAGCGGCCGCGCGGCGAACGCCAGCGCGAACATCGCGAACGAATAGAGCGTGCCAGTCAGCGGATCGGCGAAAGGAAACACGAACGCCGGGAAAACCAGCACCGAGGCGAGCGCGTAAACGAAGAAGTCGAAGAATTCGCTCGTGCGCCCGATGATGACGCCGATGGCGATATCGCCCGGACGCAACGTTTGCTCGCTCGCGGTGACGACACGGGCGTCGTGTTCGAGGACGGTCGAGTTGGGCGTCGCTGTTGTCGTCATGACGCGCCTCCTTGGCTATTGCCTGACGTTTTGCCGCACATCATAATCGTCACGATTGGACGACTCGTTCAAGGCTCAAGGATAAGAGAAGCCACCAGTGCCGGCAATGACATCCGCGCCTGCATTCTCCCGTCGCGTCGCACGCATCTGTTTGCCCGCGCTGGCACTCATTCTTTGCGGCTGTAGCAACGCCGTGTTCGATCCGGCCGGCGACATCGCGCGCGAACAGCGCGACA
>DATBAU010000321.1:0-12944 GCA_036271355.1 Rudaea sp.
GGGAGCAATCCCGGCCTCGATCACACACTTTATCTCTACCAGAATATCGCGACATCAGGCACGGCGAATTGGAGCAACGTCGCGGTGTCGAGCACGCCGAATAACGTGCCGAATAGTCTTCCGCAGCAAGATCTTCAATACACGGCGAGTGGCGGAGCGACCGGTGGATGTCCCGCGCATTCCGCCGTTTATGCGATTGCGGTGACGAAAAATATCGGCGTTCCCGCCGGCACCAACTACAACTTGCAGGTGTTCGCCACGACGGACGACGACATTCCGATCAACTATCGCGTCGCGGCACGCAGTCTGGATTTTCCCGCCGATTCTCCGAACGTATTGTCCGTAGCAGCCATCGACGTAGCGAACGCGACGACCACTCCGCAGGAACCGTTCAGTTCGGAAGGTCCGGTGCTGGCGACCGGCGGTGGACTGCCCGTCAATCCGAATCCATTGACGGATACGAACCTGAAACCGGATGTCGCAAGTTTCGACAACGTCACCACCGTCACGTATGGCGCCGGCGGGAAAGACCCGCCGTTGGCCACCGCATTTTTCGGCACGTCCGCATCGACGCCGCATGTTGCGGGAATGGCCGCGTTGTTCATGGAGCGCTTTGGCATACCGACGTCGGCGACGAATCTGACCAACAACATCATCACGCCGCTGCGCACGATCGCGAGCACCGGCGCGAACGATCTCGGTACGGTTGGAAAAGATTATTCGTACGGCTACGGCCGCCTCAAATTCCAACAGGACGCGGGCTTCAAGTTCCTGCAGCAGCCGACGAACACCGTCGCGGGCGCGACGATCACGCCGTCGGTAAAAGTGGAAGTGATCGACACCGCCGGCATCGCCGATCCGTACACGTTGTATACCTATGCCACGCTCGCGATCGGCACCAATCCGGGCGGCGGAACGTTGACGGGCGGCGGCATGACCGCGCTCACAGCCGGCGCCGCGACGTTCTCCGGCCTGCACATCGACAAAGCAGGAACCGGCTACACGCTCGTCGCGACGTCGACGCCCACCGGTCTGATGAGTTCGAGCAACGCGTTCAACATCACCGCCGGAACGGCCACGCATCTCGCGTTTTTAGTGCAGCCGAGCAACGTGCAGGCGGGAAAGCCGGTGACACCGACGGTGCAGGTCGCGGTCGAAGACGCTAGCGGCAATGTCGTCAGCACGGCGTCTGCCTCGATCACATTGCGCAAGACGACGTGCAATACCGTTGTGCCCACCGGCGGCGGTCCGGTGTCAACTGTCGGCGGTGTTGCGTCGTTCCCGAATCTGACGTTGAACACGGTTGCGAACGCTGTCGTCTTGCAGGCATCGGTGACGAGTGGATTTTCGGCAATCACGAGCAGCCCGTTCAACGTCACCGGTGGCGACACGATTTTCGCGAACGGTTTCGAAGCGGGCTGCGTGCCTTAGTTCGGCGCGTGCGATGAGCGGGCGCGCGGCGTCGCATCGCTGATTGCGCGCAATCGCGCTTCTCGCAACGCCTTGCCGATATCGGTGCCTTCCAACCCTTGATCGACGAACGTCTGTGCTTTCGGCGTGAGTGCGGCGTGGAACAGATCGTTGAGATAGCGTGCTTGCGGATAGTCGTCGTCCTGCAGTCCCTTGCGGCCGCGTTTGTCGGCGGTGCAGACGAGCAGGAATTGCTGCAGACGGCGCGGCAAGCGAAACGCATCGAGTTTCTCGAACAGTTCGAGGATGGTCGATGGGCGCAATTCGAACGCGGTGTGCGACAGCAGATGCAGTTTGCATACGAGTTGCGCGAGCGTCGCGAATTCCGCGGGCACTTTCAGTCGCGCCGACAACGCCTTGATCGGCTCGATGCCGGCGTGTTCGTGTCCGCGATGGCTCGGCAACACGTCGCTCGGCGTGCACGCTTTGCCGAGGTCGTGCGTGAGCGCGCACCATCCGATCAACGCGTCGCCGGGCGCGAGTCGCGCGGCCATGTCGAGAACCATTTCGACGTGAATGCCCGTGTCGATTTCCGGATGAAATTCCGCGCGCTGCGGCACACCGTACAGCGCATCGACTTCTGGCATCAGCACGCGCAACGCACCGCAGTCGTGCAGTGCGTGCAGGAACGCGCCGGGCGTTGGTTCGGCGAGCGCTTTCTGCGTTTCGGCCCAGACGCGTTCGGGAACGAGGTGATCGGCTTCGCCGTTTTCGACCATCGTCGTCATCAATCGCATCGTCTCGTCGGCGATGGCGAATCCGCGCGACGCGAATCGCGCGGCGAATCGCGCGACGCGCAAGATGCGCACCGGGTCTTCCGCGAACGCGGGCGACACGTGGCGCAAGATTCCATTGCGCAAATCGCTCGCGCCGTGGAACGGATCGACGAGTTCGCCGTTTTCGTCTTCGGCGATGGCGTTGATGGTCAGATCGCGCCGGCGCAAATCGTCTTCGAGCGTCACGCCGGGTTCGGTGTCGAACGCGAAACCGTGATAGCCGCGGCCCGTCTTGCGTTCGGTGCGGGCGAGTGCGTATTCCTCGCGCGTTTCCGGATGCAGGAACACCGGGAAATCCTTGCCGACGGGCTTGAAGTGCAATGCGAGCAGTTCATCGGCATTCCCGCCGACGACGACATAATCGCGATCCTTCACGGCGATGCCGAGCAGTCGATCGCGAACGGCGCCGCCGACGAGGTAAGTCTTCATCCGCGCATTATGCGGAGCGCCGCGCGCAATTTCACGCCGCACGCACGACGGCGCGACTAGCGTGCCGCTACAATGCCGTTCGCCGGCCGCCGAAGAAATAGAATGGGGACGATCATGAAGAACATCCTGCTCGCGTTCGCGCTTGCCCTGCTCACCGCGTGCACCGGCATGATGCAGACCAAGCCCGCGCAGCCGCCGGCGAAAGATGTGCTATACCGCGAACTGGGTGGCACCGAAGGCATCACGCGCACCGTCGATCTTTTCCTGCAGCGCGTGAACGCCGATGCGCGCATCAACACGTTGTTCGCGAAAGTGGATCACAACGATCTGCGACGCCTGCTGATCGAACAGCTATGCCAGATCAGCGGCGGTCCGTGCACGTACACCGGCCGATCGATGGAAGAGGCGCACAGCGGTCTTAATCTCACCGACAAGGATTTCGACAATTTCGTCGGCGATCTCACAGCCGGAATGAACGACGCGAAACTGCCGAAAACGACGCAGAAGAAATTGCTCGCGCTGCTCTCGCCGATGCGCAAGCAAGTCGTCGGACAGTGATTACCGCGGCTGCTGACTGACCTGCGTTTTCGGCGCGGGCGTGCTTTCGGTGACGGAGCGCGCCGCCGGTGAACTCGGACAGACGACACTTTTGCGCGGCGCATCGTCGTTCGGAGGCGAATACGGCTGACCGATCCGCGTCATCTTCGATGCCAGCGATTGCGCGGTGCCGTGCATGCGCCAGTCGTAGATCACGCTGAAGGCGAGCACGCGCGCGACGTATTCGCGCGTTTCCTTGTACGGAATCGTCTCGATGAAGAAATCCGGTTCGAGTGAATCGCGCTGATTGACCCAGCGGCCGACCGGGTCGACGCCCGCGTTGTACGCCGCGCTCGCGAGCCAGGCGCTGCCGTCGTAGCGCATCGCCATGTCGCTCAGATAGCGCGTACCCAGAAGAATGTTGAGATCCGGATCGAACAGATTCGCGGCGCCCGAAAACGCGATCTTCTGCGCTTTCGCGAGTTGCTTCGCGGTGCCGGGAAGCAGTTGCATCAGGCCGTACGCGTCGGCGCCGGAATGCGCGTCGGCGGTCCATGCGCTTTCGGCGCGGATGATCGCGTAGGCCCACGCCGGATCGATGCCCGCCGCGCGCGCATCGCGTTCGATCTGATCGCGTCGCGCGAGCGGAAATCGCAGATCGTAGAAATGCAAATCGTCACCCTGATTGAGCGAATAGACGGCGCGGTCGTACCAGCCGAGGCGTGTCGCGGCGTCGGCGGCGAGCCGGCGTTGTGATGCATCGAGTCGCGCGAACGCGAAATCCCATTCCCGCCGCGCTTCCGACAGACGATCGAGTTTGAAGAATTCGAACGCGCGCTGTAGCGACGCGTCGTTGCGGACGATTTTTTCTTCGTCCGTCGTCGCATTCAATGCCGACGAACAGATCGAATACGGTTGGTTGATCCAGTCGGCGGCGAGGAACCCGTGGAAATTCGCTTCCTGCGCGACGCTGGCGAAAATCGGTTCGGCTTCGTGATCGCGGCCGAGTTTCACGAGCGTGCGTGCGCGCAGGTAACGCCAGCGCGCGTCGGCTTTTTGCGTTTCCGACATGTCTTGCAACGCATGCAACGCGGCTTTCCAGTCCTGCGCGGCGAGCGCGGTACGGACGTGCCATTCGCGCGATGCATCGTCTTCGGCGGCGGCGGGAATCGCGTCGAGTCGCGCGAGTGCGTCGGGTGCGTAGCTCGATGCGCTATAGATACCGATGGCGCGCAGCACGCGTCCGCGCTGTTCGACGTCGAACTTGAATTTTTGCGACAACGCGTTCCATTGCGAATTGGCGCCGTCGCTGTCTTTGCGCGCGAGACGCGTCAGCGCGACGACGATCGCGTCGCGTGCGTGCGGGCCGTCGGCCCACGTCGATGCGTCGTTCAATGTCGATGATGGATCGTGCAGCGCGCTGGCGATTTTTTCGGCGGCGGTCCTGTTCGCGCCGTCGAGCAGCGCGGCTGACGATGAAATCACATCGCCTTGCGCCGCTTGCGCGGCGACGTCAATACGTTGCCAGATCAGCGCGTCGTCGATCTTGTTTTTCGCGAGCGCCCATTGCACCGCTGCATCGCAACTCGACGGTAACGCTTTCGGCGTGAGCCACAACGGCTTTAAGTCGACGTCGAAATCGATCGATGTGTCGTTGGCGAGTTTCGCCTGCAGTGCGTCGCATTGCAGATCGCGGCTTTTCTCATGACCGGTATACAACGCGACGAACGATTTCCAGTCTTGTCGACGCGCGAGTTCGAACAGGAAATTCTCGCGCATGATTTGCGCGGGCAGCGTGTTCGGATAGCGGGCGAGGAATTTTTCGATGTCGCTCGTCTTCGCATCGGTGACGCGATGCTGCAACGCCGCCATGTCGAGGTACGGATACAGCGGATAATCCTCGAGTCCGACGGCGAGCTTGCGCCACCCGAGATCGGGTCCGTGTTTCGCGGCTTCCCACACGAACAGGAAGCGCTCGCGTTGCGTCGTGAGATCTTTCGATGCGGTTTTCGTTTCCGGCGCGGCGGATGCGAGCGCGGTAAACGCACTCAACGCGACGACGAGAATTCGATACGACACTTTCGACATGAGACAGGACGTTCCTCGGCTACGGAAAGTGTAGCGGAACGTGTGCTCGAAAAATGTCTACGCGGCCCGGTTCATCGCGATCGGGAGGCGCACGCGTGCGGCGATCGGGAGGTGATCGGAAACCGGATGTGGCAGCGTCCAGATGTCTTCGACGCGCATCCCGGACGAGACGATGATGTGGTCGATCGCGCGCGTCGGTTCCCAGCTCGGAAAAGTGGGCGGCGCGCCGTCGGGCGGTGCGAGCGAGGTGTGCCGGAACAGCGAACGCATCTCCGGACTTTTCGCGGTGCAATTCAGATCGCCCATCAATACGACATTCGGTGCGTCGCCGATGAGTTCGCCGAGGAATTCGATCTGCCGTTTGCGCGCTGCCGCGCTCAGCGAAAGATGCGCGATGAGAACGACCAGACTGTTGTCGCCTTCGCCGAAACGCACCCACAACGCGCCGCGTCCTGGGATGCGGGATGGCAGCGGATAGTCGAGCACTTCGGCGGGCTCCATGCGCGTGAGCAAGCCGTTGCTCGACGCGGCGAACTGCGCAATTTTCCGGTTCGGCTGATGACTCCAATACGGAAATCCGGCGGCTTCGGCGAGGTATTGCGTCTGATTGAGAAATCCGGAACGCAGACTGCCGGCGTCGGCTTCCTGCAGACCGACCAGATCGAATTCGGAAAGAAGTTTCGCGAAGCGGTCGAGATTGCCGCGCTTGGTGCGCGTCGGCAAAACGTGCTGCAGGCTTTGCATCACGTAATCGCGATAGCTCGAAACGCTGCCGCCTGCGAGGATGTTGCAACTCAACAGACGCAGGCATCCGGCGGCATCATCCGCCGCCGATGCAGCGCGTTTACGCGTCTCGGAAGACATCCAGCGAGACTAAGCCGCTGGTGTCTTTATCGCAAGGGTGGAAATACCCCCGCTTTACTTCTTGTTCTGTTTGGCTTGCGCTTTCTTCGCGGGCGAAGCCTTCGTCGCCGCTTGTTCCTGCTTTACAAGTTGTAACGTGGTGATAATCATGTCACCGAAATTCACGCCTTTGTCGCTGTTGGCGACGACGCGGTATTTGCCGTCGACGATCAGCGTCGGCGTGGCATCGACCTGATAGTCGTGCACGAGTTCGTTGCCGTGGGCGAGTTCGCCTTCGACGACGAACGAGGTCGCGGTCGAGATGAAGCTCGCGGCATTCGCACCGTAGTTCGCGTAAAACAGGTTGGCCAGATCCTCGATCGTCCGGATCGGTTTATGGTCGCGATGGATCGCGTCGAACAGCGCTTGATGCGTTTTGTCGATCAGGCCCATCGACTTGGCGGTGTAGAACCCGCGCGCGAACGGTTCCCAACCCGGCTGGAAAACGGCGGGTAGGAGATCGAACTCGACGCCGGCTGGAAGCTGGCTTTTGAGCTGATCGACGTACGGCTGGAAATGCGCGCAATGCGGACACGCGTAGGAAAACACTTCGGTGACGACGACTTTGCCCGGATCGCTCGCGACGGGCGGATCGATGAGGTAATAGTCCTTGCCTTCGACGGGCGCTTTGGCCTCGTCGGCCAGAACGCCGGTTGCGAACAATGCGGCGGCGAGCATCACAACGTATTTCAGCATGTCAGGTCTCCTGGAAATCCGGGGCGGAATTCCGAGTAATCGGACTCGCGGCGCGTCGCCGAGTTCAATGCGCGCCGGATTCCTTGCGGATCAGAAACAACACGAGCTGTTCGGCCTTGTCCCAATTGCCGGCCGAGCTGACCGTGAAGCGATATTTGCCGGCGACGATCAGCGTCGGCGTCTGTTCGATGGCGGCCGCTTTGATGTATGCATCGGCCTGTTTCACGCGCGTGTTGATCGTGAACGAATTGGCCGTCGCGACGAAATCTTCCGCCTTCACGCCGTACTTCGCGTAGAACTTGGCGAGATCTTCGATGGTCGGCAACGTCTGCTTCGGACGGCCGTTGTCGGAGATCGAGAGTTCGTTGTTTTTCCACACCGCGTCGAACATCGCATCGTGCGATTGATCGGCGATGTTCATCGCTTTGGCCGTGAGGTAGCCGCGCTGGAAAACGGGCCAGTCCTCGGCGATGTTGAACGCGGCCGGCACGAAATTCATCGCGGCGTTCGGCGGCAGATCTTTCTTGAGTTTATCGATGAAAGGCACCGCCGCGTTGCACGCGGGACAACCGTACGAAAACACTTCGGTGACTTCGACTTTGTCGCCGGTCGTGGTCGGCTGCGGCGGATCGATCACGAAGTAATGCGTGCCTTCCTTCCATTCGGTCGGCGCGGGCGTGGCCATTTGTGCCGACGCGGTGCCGACGAATCCGAGCGCGATCAGTGCGATCGACGCCAGCGATGAAAAACGGAATGCGCGCATCATCTTTCCTTTTAATTACTTCGAGGCGGTGCTGTTGTCCGCGTCGGCCGAATGTAGACCTTCGACGTACGACGCGAGCGAAGCGATATCCGCATCGGACAAATTCTTCGCGACGAGCGGCATGATCTTCGCGCGATCGTCGTCGCTGAATGCTTTCTGGTCGCGGAAATCCTTGAGCTTCGCGGCGATGTAGTCGCCGTATTGGCCGCCGAGTTGCGGATAGCCCGCGCCGGGATTGCCGCGTCCGTCCGGACCGTGACATGCCATACACGCCGGCACGCTTAGCTTGTTGTCGCCACCGCGATACAGCAATTCGCCGCGCTGCACGAGGCCGGAATCGGCGACACCCGGGAGCGAGGTTTTCGACGCGAAGAAGGCGCCGATGTCGTGCATGTCCTGCGGCTGCAGTGGCGCGGCGAAACCTTGCATGATCACGTTGTCGCGTTTCTTGTCCTTGAACAGTTCGAGCTGGCGCGCGATGTAATCTTCCTGCTGACCGGCGAGCTTCGGATATTGCGACTGCGCCGGATTGCCATCCATGCCGTGACAGGCGGCGCATACGGCGGCCTTGGCCTGGCCCGCGGCCGCATCGCCTGGTTTGACGGCGTTTTGCGTGGGCGTCGCGGCGGCGACTTCGGTCTGTCCGGGCTTGTTCGACGCTTCCGGCTGCGAGCTCGGCGCGGCGGCCGTTTGTGCCGCGGCAGGCTGTTTCGGTGCCTGTGCCGGCGGTTCGGCCGCGAAAGCGAATCCCATACCGCAGACCGCGAGCGAGGCAACCCAATGCCGAAAACTCATACACTTCACTCCCAGAAATGCCAAAAGCCGGCCGTCGAGAACGCCAGCGCAAGAACGCGAATTATCTCGGAACCCCTTGAGCGAAGCAAACCCGGACATGCCCGTAAACCCATTCCAGACAGCGCGTTTCCAGATCAGCGCAGCGCAACTCAGACAGCTTCCCGAAGACGCCGGTTCCGAAGTGGCTTTCGCCGGGCGCTCCAACGCGGGCAAGTCGAGCGCGCTCAACGCCATCTGCGCGCAATCAGGACTGGCGCGGACGTCCAAAACACCCGGCCGCACGCAATTGCTGAACGTCTTCGTGCTCGACGACGGCCGGCGCCTGATCGATCTGCCGGGTTACGGATACGCGAAAGTCCCGACCGGCATGCGCGATAGCTGGAAAAAACTCATCGACGCCTACTTGCGCGAACGCGAATCGTTGCGCGGCGTCGTGCTGATCATGGACAGCCGCCATCCGCTGAAGGATTTCGATCGCCAGATGCTGACTTACTGCACGGGCATCGAGCTGCCGTGTCTTTTATTGTTGACGAAAGCGGACAAGCTCTCGCGCAGTGAAGGATCGAAAACACTCGCTGCCGTGCGCAAGGAATGCGCTGCCGAAGGCTGGACGCCGCACCTGCAACTGTTCTCCGCGCACGCCAAGACCGGCGTAGACGAAGCCCGGACGGCGCTCGACAGCTTGCTTAACGGCTGATCCACCTCCACATCGGACGACCGACCACTTCATCGCGATCAGATCAAAGGACGCTTCATGTCAGGACCGAGCATCGTCAAGGAGACACCCATCGAGCGTCGCGAGCAGCTCGTGGAGTACATCGCGTCCGGCGCGCGCAAACCCGATCAATGGAAAATCGGCACGGAGCACGAGAAATTCGGTTTCCGTCTGGACGATCTGCGTCCGCCGACGTACGAAGGCGATCGCGGCATCGGCAAAATGCTGGAAGGTTTGCAACGCTTCGATTGGGCGCCGGTGCATGAGCACGGACATCTGATCGCGCTGACGCGCGGGGATGCGTCGATCACGTTGGAGCCGGCCGGACAACTCGAACTTTCCGGCGGACAGCTCGACACGATCCATCAGACGTGTTCGGAAGTGTACGGCCATCTCGCCGAAGTGAAGACCGTCGCCGACGAACTGCAGCTCGGATTTCTCGGCATGGGTTTCCAGCCGAAATGGCGTCGCGACGAAATGCCGTGGATGCCGAAAGGCCGTTACAAGATCATGCGCGATTACATGCCGAAGGTCGGCAAACTCGGTCTCGACATGATGACGCGCACCTGCACTGTGCAGGTGAATCTGGATTTCAAAGACGAAGCGGACATGGTAAAAAAATTCCGCGTCTCGCTCGCGTTACAGCCGATCGCGACGGCATTATTCGCCGATTCGCCGTTCACCGAAGGCAAACCGAACGGCTATCTGTCCTATCGTTCGCACATCTGGACCGACACCGATCCGAATCGCACCGGCATGCTCGATTTCGTTTTCGACGACGGCTTCGGATTCGAGCGATATGTCGATTATCTGCTCGATGTGCCGATGTACTTCAGCTATCGCGATGGCGAATACATCGACCTTGCCGGAAAATCGTTCAAGGATTTCATGGGCGGCAAACTGAAAGAATTGCCGGGCGAATTGCCGACGCTGAAAGACTGGGCCGATCACACCACGACCGCGTTTCCGGAAGTGCGTCTGAAAAAATATCTCGAAATGCGCGGCGCCGATGGCGGGCGCTGGAATCGTTTGTGCGGATTGCCCGCGTTCTGGGTCGGCCTTCTCTACGATTCGGAATCGCTCGACGCGGCGTGGGATCTCGTCAAGGATTTCACGATGCCCGAACGCCACGCGCTACGCGACGGCGTGCCGAAGCATGCGCTGAAACTCCCGTTCCGCAACGGCACCGTGCGCGACCTGACCATCGAAGCGCTGAAGATCGCCGGCAACGGACTCGCTCGCCGCAACAGACTCAACGCGACCGGCGCGAACGAAACCGTTTTCCTCGAACCGCTGATCGAATACGCGCAAGCGAACCAGACGCCCGCCGAACGCAAACTCGAGTTGTACAAGACGCAATGGAACGGAAATATTGATCCGGTGTTTCGCGAGTTTGCCTACTAATCCGCGAGCAGACGAGTCGCTCTCATCTTCGAAGCTCGCTTGTCGAATGTCAGCGTAAAGTCGCAGCCGCTCGCTTCGTTGACTTGAACCAACATGGCATCGGCAAAGCCTTGTCCTTGCCGATACATTTCAACAGCTCGCCAGACGATTTGTGAGGATTCGAAGCGCACGAAAGCGCTTTCGAAGAGACGTTGGAGCGCCCGCGCGATTTGCTCGCGCGAATAGTCGTAAGCCGTCTCGAATACCCATACGAGTTCACACAAGACGACATGGTTTACGAAACCCGGCGACTCGGCTGTCAGTTGCGTTTCGAGGAACCGTCGGGCGAGGCGTCCTTGCCGCTCGTCGTCCTGGGTGATGTATCGCGCCAGGACGTTCGTGTCGATTCCAATCATTCTCTACCCGCTCGTTTGCGGATCGCCGCGTCCATTTGTGCGAGCGTCACCGCTTTTTTTGGTTTCGGCAAAAAGCCGCGAAGATCCGAGATTTTACGGTTCGCGGCACGCACGACGACCACGCCATCCTGGATGATGAATTCGATACGATCGCCGGCCTGAACGTGCAGCCTGTCGCGAATATCCTTAGGAATTGTGGTTTGTCCCTTGCTCGTAACGGTCGATGTGCTCATGCGCTTGGCCCCCGTACTCGGTTCCTTACTTTACCAAAAAAGTAAGGCTTCCGCTAATTTGCGAGCGGCCGCACGTCCTCGACGAGATGCACGAGCACGCGTCCTGGCTCTTCGATCTGCATCATGTGCGCGGAGTTTTCGAACCACACCAGCTTCTTCGACGGCGCGTGAACTTTCGCGAACCAGTCGGCCGAGACTTTCGAGGACGTCGTGTCGTCATGACGTCCGTTGAACAGGATGACCGGACAACGGAACTCAGTGACTTTCGTGAAATCCGCTGCGATGAAACTCGGCAACAATGCGCTGAGCGACATCGCCGAACCTTTATCGATCGCGGCGAGATCGGCGTCGGTGTAATCGGGCGATAGGTCGCCTGCGTGGTAGTAATACGCGTATGTGTCGCGTGCGTAGCTCAGGCCGCCGAAGACGACGGACCATTTGCGCTCGATGTTGATTTTCGCGAGCGGAACCGTGCCGTCTTTTTCCGGATATGGCGCGATGCCTTTCAGTTCCTTGATCGCCCGATCGTTGTGCGCGGCGTCTGCGGCGCGCAACGTGTTTTCGTAGCCCAGGCGTTCGCTTTCGCGCGTGTCGATTATCTGGCCCATCCCGACATAGGCATACAACCATTCGGGATGTTGTTGCGCGAGTTCGAGACCGAGGATCGTTCCCCACGAATGGCCGAGCACGAAAATCTTGTCCTTGTGATATGTCGTGCGAAGATATTCAACGACGTCCTGCGCGTCCTGCTCCATGCGTTGTTCCGTCAGCGTCGGGCGAATTTTTTCTGGATCGTTCGCGTTATATGTTTTGCCCGAGCCGCGTTGATCCCATTGCACGACGGTGAAGTAATCCTCCCACGCATTTTGAAACGTCCAGCTTGTCGGCATTTCCGGCGCGGCGGGACCGCCGTGAATGAACAGCAGGATCGGATTGTGCAGATCGCGACCGCGAATCGTGATCCACTGTTTCGTGCCGCCGATGTCGATGGCGAGTTGCTGATCGATGCCGCCCGGCGTCACGATTTTCTGCAATTCGCGAACGATGGAGCGCGCGGTATCTTGCGTGAACGGTTTCTTTTCGGCGGCGGCGGCGATGAGCGGCGCGCACACCGCCATCGCCGCAAGAACGCGCCAACGGATCACGATTTCTTTTTGTCCGATTTCAGGCCGCGCTCGATGAGCAACGGTTCCACGCTCGGACCGCGTCCACGAAATGCGCGATACGCCTCATCGAGATCTTCCGAATTTCCCTTCGACAAAATCATGTCGCGGAAACGTTGGCCGTTCTCGCGCGTCATGCCGCCGTGTTCCTTGAACCAATAAAACGCGTCGTCACGCAGAACGGCGGTCCACAGATACGCGTAGTAACCCGCTGCGTAACCGCTGTCGAAGATGTGCGCGAAGTAGCTCGAGCGATAGCGCGGCGGAACGAGCGAGTAGTCGACATGATATTTCTTCAGCGCGGCGGCTTCGAAGGGATCGGTGCTGACTTTTTCATCCGTCGATTGCGTGTGCCACGCCATGTCGAGCAACGCGGCGCTGAGATATTCCGTCGTCGCATAACCTTGGCCATACGTGCCCGCCGCCTTGATGCGGCCGACGAGTGCTTTCGGCATCGGCGCGTTCGTCTGGTAATGCTTGGCGTAGTTCGCGAAGACGGTCGGTTCGTCGGCCCAATGCTCGTTGAACTGCGATGGAAATTCGACGAAATCGCGCGGCACCGACGTGCCGGCGAGCA
>DATBAU010000322.1:0-11213 GCA_036271355.1 Rudaea sp.
CTCGAAGGCATCGCCGAAACGAAAGGCGCGATCTACACGTCGCTGCCGGCGCAAGGCGTCGCCATCGTCAACGCCGACGATGCGTTCGCGACATTCTTCGGCAATCTCGCCGGTACGCGCCGCGTGATTCGGTTCGGCGCGAACGCGAATGTCGATGTGCGCGCGGAAGACATCCAGCTCGGTGCGCAGGCGCGTTTCACGTTACTCGCGAACGGCGAACGCAGCGAGATTTCGCTGCCGCTGAATGGTCGCCACAATGTGCAGAACGCGCTCGCCGCCGCCGCGTGCGCGATCGCGCTCGATGTCCCGCTCGCGCGCATCAAACAGGGACTCGAAGCGGCGCCGTCCGTGAAAGGTCGGCTGCAACGCTACACAATGCCGGGCGGCTGGACGCTGATCGACGACAGCTACAACGCGAATCCCGGTTCGACCGCGGCTGCGATTTCCACGCTTGCGTCCGAAGCCGACGAAGCATGGCTCGTGCTCGGCGACATGCGCGAACTCGGCGCAGAAGCGCGCACGCTGCACGCGCAAACCGGCAAGCTCGCGCACGACAGTGGCATTGCGCGTCTATACACGGTCGGCGAACTTTCCGCCGCCGCCGCGAAAGCGTTCGGCGCGACCGCGAAACATTTCGACAACCAGACCGCGCTGATCGCCGCACTCGCTTCCGACGTGAAGCCGGGCATCCATGTGCTGGTGAAAGGCTCGCGCGGATCGGCGATGGAACACATCGTCCACGCGCTGCGCGGCGAGCAAGCGAAGACGGGAGGCGAGCGACATGTTGCTTGAACTCGCCGAACTGTTTCGCGGCCAATTCAACTCGCTGCATCTGTTTCAGTACGTGACGTTCCGCACGATCATGAGTGCGTTGACCGCGCTCGTCGTCGCGTTGCTGCTCGGGCCGGACCTGATTCGCAAACTCACCGCCGTGAAAGCCGGACAGGTGATCCGCAGCGACGGTCCGCAGTCGCATTTGTCGAAGGCGGGTACGCCGACGATGGGCGGCGCGCTCATCATTCTTGCCGTCGCCATCGCCACGTTGCTGTGGAGCGATCTGCATAACCGCTACATGTGGATCACGCTCGGCGTGCTGATCGCGTTCGGCATCATCGGTTTCTACGACGACTACAAAAAACTCGTACGGAAAGACAGTCGTGGACTCCCCGCGCGCTGGAAATATTTCTGGCAGTCGGTGTGCGGACTCGCCGCCGCGATCGGCATCTTCTACGTGATGAACGAGAATTCGCCGTCGGCGATCGCGCTGTACGTTCCGCTGTTCAAGCAGATCGCGATTCCGCTTGGAATGATCTTCGTGCTGATCGGCTATTTCATCGTCGTCGGATTTTCCAACGCGGTGAATCTCACCGATGGTCTCGACGGACTCGCCATCATGCCGACGGTGCTCGTCGCCTCGGCGCTCGGCGTGTTCGCGTACGCGGCGGGCAACAGCATCTTCTCGACGTATCTACAGATTCCCGCCGTGCCCGGCGCGGGCGAGTTGTGCATTTTCTGCGGCGCACTCGCCGGCGCGGGGCTCGGATTTCTCTGGTTCAATGCGTATCCGGCGATGGTATTCATGGGCGACGTCGGCGCACTCGCCGTCGGCGCGGCACTCGGTTGCGTGGCCGTGATCGTGCGTCAGGAAATCGTGCTGCTCATCATGGGCGGTGTGTTCGTGATGGAAACCGCGTCCGTGATTTTGCAGGTCGCGAGTTTCAAGCTCACCGGCAAACGCATCTTCCGCATGGCGCCGATCCATCATCACTTCGAACTGAAAGGCTGGCCCGAACCGCGCGTCATCGTGCGTTTCTGGATCATCAGCGTCGTGCTCGTCCTCATCGGCCTCGCCACGTTGAAGGTGCGCTGATGTTCGGATTCAACACACAAGCCAAACGCATCGACGAAACCAAAGGCCGCTATGACATGGGCCTCATCATCGCCGCGTGCGGACTCGCGGCGCTCGGTGTGATCATGGTCGGATCAAGTTCGATCGCGATCGCCGACGGCCAACACGTCGGACCGTTCTATTACCTCATTCGTCACGCGATCTTCCTCAGCCTCGGCATCGCGCTATGCATCGTGATGATGCGCACCGAACTCGCGTGGTTCGAGCGCAACGCGTTTTCGCTGTTGCTGTTTGCGATCATCCTGTTGCTGCTCGTATTCGTTCCGGGACTCGGCATGCGCATCAACGGCGCGCGTCGCTGGATTCGTCTCGGCTTCATCGGATTCCAATCCGTCGAAGCGGTGAAGTTGCTGTTCGTCATTTACATCGCGAGCTATCTCGTGCGCCACGAAAACAGTGTGCACGGAAAACTGTTCGGCGTGGTCAAGCCAATCGGCGTGGCCGTCGTGCTCGTCGTCCTGCTGCTCGCGCAACCGGACTTCGGCAGCGCCGCGCTCATCATCGGCACATCGGTCGGTATGGTGTGGCTTGGCGGTGCGCGCATGCGCAATCTTTTTTATCTCGCGATTCCCGCGATGCCCGCGCTCGCGTGGGCGGCGATGACGCAGGATTATCGCGTCAAACGTCTCACCTCTTTTCTCAATCCGTGGGAACACCCGTTCGACGACGGATTCCAGCTCACGCAGGCGCTCATCGCGATCGGGCGCGGCGAATGGTTCGGCGTCGGACTCGGCGCGAGCGTGCAGAAACTTTTCTATCTGCCGGAAGCGCACACCGATTTCATTCTCGCAGTGATCGCCGAAGAACTCGGCCTCGCCGGCATCGTGTTCGTGCTGCTGCTGTTTGCGATGCTGGTCGGGCGCGCGTTCATGTTGGGATTGAAAGCGGTCGAGCGCGGACAGCGTTTCGCCGGCTATTGCGCATTTGGTATCGCGACGTGCATCGGATTGCAGACGCTGGTGTCGATCGGCGTAAATCTCGGCGTTCTTCCGACGAAAGGTCTGACGCTGCCGCTGATCAGTTCGGGCGGATCGAGCGTGTTGATGACGTGCGTCGCCATCGGTTTTTTGCTGCGCATCAGCTACGAAGTCACGCGTGTGCAAGCGCCAGCGAACGGTGACGTTACGCCTGCGGCGGTGCGCGCATGAGCAACGCGCCGATCCTCATTATGGCTGGCGGTACGGGCGGGCACATTTTCCCGGGCATCGCGGTCGCGCAGGAATTGCAGTCGCGAAACGTGCCGGTGTTGTGGCTCGGCAGCGCGGGCGGTTTGGAGACGCGGCTCGTGCCGAAAGCGGGTCTGCCGATCGAAACACTCGACATCGGCGGCATTCGCGGCAAAGGCTGGCGCACACTGATCGGCGCACCGCTGCGCATCATTCGGGCGGTCGTCGCGTCGTCGAAAATTTTGCGCCGCGCGAAACCGCGCAGCGCGCTGTCGCTCGGTGGTTTCGCGTCGGGTCCCGGTGGAATCGCGGCGTGGCTATCGGGCGTGAAGCTGGTTGTGCACGAACAGAACAGCGTGCCCGGTGTGACCAATCGCACGCTGTCGCATATCGCCAAAAAAGTGCTGTGCGGTTTCGACGGCGCGCTCGCGCACGGCGAATGGGTCGGCAATCCGGTGCGCAAAGAGATTTCGGACGTGCCGCCGCCCGCGCAGCGTTTCGCCGGGCGCGATGGTGCGATTCGCTTGCTCGTTCTCGGCGGTAGCCAAGGCGCAACCGGCATCAACTCGAAGCTTCCGAACGTGCTTCGCGACATGACGCCGCGTCCGCAAGTCCGACATCAATGCGGACCGAAACATCTCGACGCGACGAAACAGATTTATGCCGACGCCGGTGTCGACGCGCAAGTCGATGCGTTCATCGATGACATGGCTGCCGCCTACGTGTGGGCCGACGTCGTCATCTGCCGCGCCGGCGCGCTGACGTTGGCGGAATTGTGCGCGGTCGGATTGCCGGCGATCCTCGTTCCGTTTCCGGCGGCGGTCGACGATCATCAGACGCACAACGCGCAAGCACTCGTCGCGAACGGTGCCGCGAAACTCGTGCAAGAGGGCGGCGGTTTTGCGACGCGTCTCGGCGCCGCATTGAACGAAATGCTTGCGGGCGATGCACGCGTACATTTGCTGACGATGGCGCAATCCGCGCGCGCACTCGCCAAGCCCGACGCGGCCGCGCGCATCGCCGACGCTTGCCTCGCGGTGGCCCCATGATCGCGCGCAAACTTCCCATCGAAAATCGTCGTCCGCGCGACTGGATCCGTCAGGATTTCCATCGCGTGCATTTCATCGGCATCGGCGGCGCCGGCATGAGCGGTATCGCGGAAGTGCTGAAGAATCTCGGCTACAGCGTTTCGGGTTCCGACAAATCCGAATCGGCCGTCACGCGCCGCCTCACCGATCTTGGAATCAAAATTTTCAAAGGCCACGCCGCGACGAACGTGGCGGATGCCGATGTGATCGTCGTCTCCAGCGCGATCAAATCCGATAATGCGGAATTGATCGCCGCGCGCGAACGCCGCGTGCCGGTCGTGCCGCGCGCGGAAATGCTCGGCGAGCTGATGCGTTTCCGTCGCGGCATTGCAGTCGCTGGCACGCACGGCAAGACGACAACGACGAGTCTCGTCGCCAGCGTGCTCGCCGAAGGCGGACTCGATCCGACGTTCGTCATCGGCGGCCAGTTGCTCGCAGCCGGAACGCACGCGCGACTCGGCACCGGCGAATATCTCGTCGCCGAAGCGGACGAATCCGACGGATCGTTTTTGCTACTCAATCCGGTCATCGCCATTGTCACGAATATCGATGCGGATCATCTGGAAAATTACGGCGGCGATTACGCCAACGTGAAAAAGGCATTCGGCGATTTCCTGCATCGCTTGCCGTTTTATGGAATCGCGGTGGTGTGCATCGACGACGCGGAAGTCAGCGAACTCGCCGAAGCGACGGCGCGCCGCGCGATCACGTATGCCATCGACAAGAAAGCGGACGTGCGCGCGACGAACGTGCGCCAGCAGGGCAATCAAATGCATTTCGCGCTGCAGTTGCCGGACGCGGAATCGTCGGTCGATGTGACGTTGAATTTGCCGGGTTTGCACAATGTTCAGAACGCGCTTGCGGCGGCGGCGGTCGGTTGGCATCTGGGCATCGACATCGAATCGATCGCGCATGCGCTGAGCGAATTCCAGGGTGTCGGCCGTCGTTTCCAGTTGCGCGGCGAACTCGCGCTCGACAACGGAAAAGCACTGCTGGTCGACGACTACGGACATCATCCGCGCGAACTCGGCGCGGTGTTCGCGGCGGCGCGGGGCGGTTGGCCGGATCGCCGGCTCGTCGTCGCGTTCCAGCCGCATCGCTACACGCGTACGCGCGATCTGCTCGACGACTTCGCGAACGTACTATCGGATGTCGACGTGCTCGTTCTCACCGAAGTCTATCCCGCCGGCGAAGCGCCGATCGCGGGCGCGGACGGTCGCGCGCTCGCGCGTGCAGTGCGCGCGCGCGGCAAAGTCGATCCGGTGTTGATCGATCATCCACGCGAACTGCGCAGCGCATTGTCGGCGCTGCTCGAAGACGGCGATCTGCTGCTGGTCATGGGCGCGGGCGACATCGGCGCGGCGGCGAGCGAAATCGCGATGGCGGGCGAGGTGAAGTCGTCATGACGCGCATCACCGATGCCAAACAATTCGGACGCGTCGCCGTCGTGATGGGTGGCAATTCGGCCGAGCGCGAGGTCTCGCTCAACTCCGGTCGCAACGTGCTCGACGCGCTGAAAAAACGCGGCGTGGATGCGCACGGTATCGACGGCATCCCTACATTGCTCGATGCGTTGCGCGCGGGTCATTTCGCGCGCGTGTTCAACATCCTGCACGGTCGGGGCGGTGAGGACGGTGTGCTGCAAGGCGCGCTGCAATCGCTCGGCGTGCCGTACACGGGATCGGGCGTGCTCGGTTCGGCACTGAGCATGGACAAGATCCGCACCAAACAGGTGTGGGAGTCGATCGGGCTGCCGACGCCGCGTTACGTGCGTTTCGCGCGCGGTGGAGACATCGGCGCGGCGATCGCGAAGATCGATTTACCGGTGGTCGTGAAACCGTCTCACGAAGGATCGAGCGTCGGCATCACGCGCGTGCGTTCTGCGAAAGACCTTCCGGCAGCGGTGGAACTCGCCGTGCGTTACGACGGTGAACTCGTCATCGAACAATTGATCGAAGGTGAGGAATATACCGTCGGCATTCTCGGCGGATCGGCGTTGCCGTCGATCCACATCGTGCCGGCGGCGGAGTTTTACGACTATCACGCCAAATATGTTTCCGACGAAACGCAATACATCTGTCCGGGCCTCGACGACGCGGGCGAACGCGAAGTGCAAGCGCTCGCGCTGCGCGCGTTCGAAGCGGCGGGTTGCGCGGGTTGGGGACGCGTCGATCTGATGCGCGATGCGTCCGGCAAATTCCTTTTGCTCGAAGTGAACACGACGCCGGGAATGACAAGCCATTCGCTCGTGCCGAAAGCCGCGGCGGCGACGGGTGTGGATTTCGAGGAACTGTGCTGGCGCATTCTCGAAACGAGTGTCGATGCGGAGGTGCGCGCATGAGCAATCGCGTGATCCTCAAACTGAGTGCGTGGACGATCGCGTTGGTGCTGATCGCATTGCCGGTGATCGGCATCTTGAACGGCTGGTTTGCGACGGATCGCTGGCCAGTGAAATTCCTGCAAGTCGAGGCGGAATACAACCACGTCAGCGCGGAACAGATTCGCGCGGCGGCGGCGACGCATCTCGGCACAGGATTCTTCGCGCTGAATCTCGAATCGGTTCGCTCGGCCGTTGCGCAGTTGCCGTGGGTGGAAGGTGTCGAGGCGCGCAAGCAATGGCCGGATACGCTGGTGTTGCGCGTGCGTGAGCGTCAGCCGTTCGCGCGCTGGGGCGAGCAGCGGCTTATCGGTCGCGATGGCGCGTTGTTCAGCGTGCCGGGCAGCGATGAGTTGCAAGGTCTGCCGCAACTCGAAGGCCCCGACGATCGCCTGCTCGACGTCATCGATTTTTATACAAATACACAAAAGACACTCGCCGGTACTGGCATGGTGCTGACGGGCGTGAACCTGAGTTTTCGCGGAAGCTGGACGCTCGCGTTGTCGGGCGGTTCGCAGATTTTGCTCGGACATGAAAATGCCGAGAAGCGCTTGGAGCGTTTCCTGTCGGTGTATCCGCGGTTGAGTGGGGAACACGCCGGCGGATTCCAGCACGCGGATCTGCGTTACACGAATGGCTTCGCAATTCTCTGGGTGGCGCCGTCGCCGGCCACCCCCGCATCGACCACACCTGCATCCGCCAAATCCACCGCTGAGACGAGCACATGACGAAGGGAAAGGGCGAGAAATCGTTGATCGTCGGATTGGATATCGGCACGTCGAAAGTCGTGGCGATCGTCGGCGAATACACGCCGGGCGAACCGGTCGAAGTGATCGGGATCGGATCGCACGCATCGCATGGTCTCAAACGCGGTGTGGTGGTGGACATCGAATCGACGGTGCAGTCGATCCAGCGCGCGGTCGAGGAAGCGGAGTTGATGGCGGGCTGCGAAATCCGTTCGGTGTATGCCGGAATTTCGGGCAGCCATATTTCCGGACGCAATTCGCACGGCACTGCGCCGATCCGCGATCGCGAAGTCACGCAAGCGGATGTCGAACACGTTCTCGACGCCGCATGCGCGGTCGCCATTCCGGCCGATCAACGCGTGCTCTACAAAGAGCCGCAGGAATACATCATCGACGGGCAGGAAGACATTCGGCATCCGGTCGGTATGAGCGGTGTGCGGCTCGAGTCGAACGTGCACATCGTTTCCGGCGCGGTGAGTGCGGCGCAGAACATTACGAAATGCGTCAACCGTTGCGGGCTGCAGGTCGACGATCTGATTCCGGCGGCAATCGGTTCGAGCAAGGCAATCCTCGTGCAGGACGAACGCGAACTCGGTGTGTGCCTGGTCGATATCGGCGCGGGCACGACGGACATTTCCATTTTCACGATGGGTGCGATTCGTCACACGGCGTCGCTGCCGATCGGCGGCGATCAGGTGACGAACGATATCGCGCAAGGTTTCCGCACACCGACCGCGCACGCCGAAGAGATCAAGGTGAAGTATGCGTGCGCGCTCGCGCAGCTTGCGCACGCCGAAGAAACGATTCAAGTGCCGAGCGTCGGCGATCGTCCGCCGCGCCGTCTCGCGCGGCAGACGTTAGCCGAGTGGGTGCAGCCGCGCTATGAAGAATTGTTCAGCATGGTGCAAGCGGAGCTGCGCCGGTCCGGATACGAAAGCCTCGTTGCGGCAGGCATCGTGCTGACGGGCGGTGCATCGAAGATGGAAGGTGTCGTCGAACTCGCCGAGGAAGTGTTCCATCTGCCAGTGCGCGTGGGTATGCCGCAGCACGTGGTGGGACTCGCCGATGTGGTCAGCAATCCGATCCACGCGACAGGCGTCGGACTCCTCTTGTATGGCAGCAAACAGGAAGGCACGCGCGGACCGATCGTGTCGCCGGGCATCGGCGGCGTGAGCGGCGCATGGGAGCGCGTGCTGCATTGGTTCAAAGGTGAATTTTGAGCGCCGCGCACGGAAGGCGCGGCGGATCCGAAATGGATCCACGTCCGGGAACGGGCAAGTCGGTGGACCTACGCCGGTTCATCGCTATCGACGGTGCGGGATGCGCGGTCGATCCACATAACAAATCAGGACACCTAGCGGAGGTTGGCAATGTTTGAACTCGTAGAAAAACTCTCACCGAATGCCGTGATCAAAGTTATCGGCGTTGGCGGTGGCGGCGGCAACGCAGTCGCGCACATGGTGCATTCGAACGTGGACGGCGTGGATTTCGTCTGCGCGAACACGGATGCACAAGCGCTGAAAAACAGCGGCGCGAAATTGACGCTGCAACTTGGTACGAACGTCACCAAAGGGCTAGGCGCGGGCGCGAATCCCGAAGTCGGCCGGCAGGCCGCGCTGGAGGATCGCGAACAGATTCTGGAAATCCTGCGCGGCGCGGATATGTGTTTCATCACCTGTGGCATGGGTGGCGGCACCGGAACCGGCGCGGCGCCGGTGGTGGCGCAACTCGCCAAAGAGATGGGCATCCTGACTGTTGCGATCGTGACCAAGCCGTTCCCGTTCGAGGGACGCCGGCGCATGCAGGTCGCGTTGAAAGGTATCGAAGACCTGACCCAGCACGTGGACTCGCTGATCACTGTGCCGAACGAAAAGCTGCTGACAGTGCTCGGCCGCGAAGTCACGTTGCTCAGCG
Organism: Rudaea sp.; assembly: GCA_036271355.1. Classification (GTDB taxonomy): domain Bacteria; phylum Pseudomonadota; class Gammaproteobacteria; order Xanthomonadales; family Rhodanobacteraceae; genus Rudaea. Next base: position 9,201 of record DATBAU010000322.1, read on the forward strand.
CGTTCAAGGCGGCGAATGATGTGTTGCTCGGCGCGGTGCAGGGAATTGCGGACCTGATCACGCGTCCGGGTTTGATCAACGTCGACTTCGCCGACGTTCGTACCGTTATGAGCGAAATGGGCATGGCCATGATGGGCACGGGCAGCGCGCGCGGAGACGATCGCGCCGTGGCCGCGGCCGAAGCGGCCATCAACAACCCGCTGCTCGAAGACGTGAACCTGGCGGGCGCCTGCGGCATTCTCGTCAATGTGACTGCTGGTCCGAACCTGACCATGCGCGAATTCGACGAGATTGGCCAGGTCGTGCACAAGTTCGCGTCTGAAGATGCGACCGTCGTCGTCGGCACCGCGCTCGATTCGGAATTGCAGGATGATGTACGCGTAACCGTCGTGGCGACCGGGTTGAATCGCGGTGCGATTCGGCAGTCGGCGCGTCGCGAGGAACCGGTCGTGGCGCAGCGTCCGCGGATCATCGCCCGGACGGGAACCGATGACATGCCGGCCGACTACATCACGCAGCCGAGTCGTCAGAATCCGGCGGCACGCGCCGTCGCGGAAGCACCGAAGACAAAGTCCGTTCAGGCCGAGCCGCAGATCGACTATCTCGACATCCCGGCATTTCTTCGCCGCCAAGCGGACTGAAAACGACCAGAAATTTGTTGAAAAATTAGAAAGAGGTAGCAGGTAGTCCTTTCGCCCGGCGGCGTAGTCGGGCGAACCTTCCGCGACGGCGGCGTTAAGCCGTCGTCGTCCTTTCATAAAGCGCCAATTATGTTGCTTTATAACAACACATGTGGGGAAATTACACCGGTTTACTTTTCGCGGTGGTTTACCCTGTGTTAGCATTCGCGGCGCTTCGCCATCTCCTGCCCCGGGGGACATATAAGAAATGATTAAGCAACGTACGTTAAAGAACGTTATTCGTGCGACAGGCGTCGGTCTGCATACCGGCGAGAAGGTTTACATGACGCTGCGTCCCGCAGCCGTGGATACTGGAATCGTTTTTCGTCGCGTCGATTTGAATCCGCCCGTCGATATCCGTTCGTGTCCCGAGAACGTCGGTGATACCCGGTTGTCGACAACGCTCGTCAAAGGCGATGTACGCATCGCGACCATCGAGCATCTGCTTTCTGCACTGGCCGGTCTTGGAATCGACAACGCATACGTCGATCTGTCCGCGCCGGAAGTGCCGATCATGGACGGCAGCGCGGGACCTTTCGTGTTCCTGCTCCAGTCGGCTGGAATCGAAGAACAGAATGCGGCCAAGCGTTTCGTTCGCATCAAGAAGTCCGTCACCGTCCGCGACGGCGACAAGTGGGCCCGCTTCGAACCGTTCGACGGGTTCAAGGTTGGCTTCTCCATCGATTTCAACCATCCGATCTTCACGCGTCGCTCGTCCAGCGCGGAGATCGATTTCTCGACCACCTCGTTCGTGAAAGAAGTGAGCCGCGCGCGCACCTTCGGGTTCATGCGCGACATCGAAATGCTGCGCGAGAAAAACCTGGCGCTCGGCGGATCGATGGACAACGCGATCGTCCTCGACGACTACCGCGTGCTGAACGAAGACGGCCTTCGCTACGAGGACGAGTTCGTCAAGCACAAGATCCTCGATGCGATCGGCGATCTGTATTTGCTCGGACACAGCCTCATCGGCGCGTTCTATGGGCACAAGTCGGGTCACGAGCTCAACAACAAGTTGCTGAGCACGCTGATTGCCGACAAGAAAGCGTGGGAAGAAGTGAGCTACAGCGATCCGGAAAAATCGCCGATCTCGTACGCTCATCCCGCGCAGGCGGTCTGATTTAAAGTCAACGTAAATTCGGAACGGCCGTCACGGTTGCGACGGCCTGATTGGACAACCATCCCTCACGCGATTATTTGCGCCGGGACGGGGAAGAATCTTCGGCGAGGGACGCCATCTGGAGATACACGGCCTTGAGTTCAGGGTCGGCGACGGATCGCGCTGCGGCCTTTAAGTGATCGGCGGCAGCATGGGAAAGCGGTTTACGCCTGA
>DATBAU010000323.1:0-6876 GCA_036271355.1 Rudaea sp.
AACGCGCGCGCCGATCTCGCCGGACTTTCGCCGAAACATCCGCACGAAGTGCTGATCAACGCGAACGACCGCAATCCGAAATATTTCGATCCCATCCGCATCGATCTGCGCACCGCCAAGCGCACGCGCCTGATCCAGAACGACGGCTACGCCGGCTTCACCACCGACGACGATTTCACGTTGCGTCTCGCCAACAAAGCGTTGCCCGATGGCAGCAGCGAGTGGTTCAAGCGCACGAAAAATGGTTGGAAATCGTTCGGCCGCGTTCCGCAGGGCGATGCGCTGACCACCAACGCGCTCGGTTTCACGCGCGACGGAAAAACGCTGTACATGATCGACAGCCGCGATCGCGATACCGCCGCGTTGTATTCGGTGAACTGGGCCGACGGCAAAAGCGAAATCGTGCACGAAGATCCTCGCGCGGATGTCGGCGGCATTTTCGTGAACCCGAAATCCGGCGCGGTGCGCGCGGTGTCGGTCGATTACCTGCGCAATGAATGGACCGTGCTCGATCCGTCCGTGCAGAAGGATTTCGACTATCTGAAAACACTCGGCGACGGCGATATCCAGATCGCCAGCCAGAGCGACGACGACACCTATTGGATCGTGCTGCTGTCGCGGTCGGATGCGTCGCCGCGGTATTACGTTTACGATCGCGCCGCGGGGAAAGCGACGCCGTGGTTCGAGACGCGTCCTGCGCTTGCGTCGCTGAAGCTGGCGCCGAAGCATCCGGTCGCGATTCCCTCGCGCGACGGCATGACGCTCGTGAGTTACTACACGCTGCCGACCGAATCCGATCCCGGCAACAGCGGCAAGCCGACGCAGCCAGTGCCGATGGTGCTGTTCGTCCACGGCGGTCCGTGGGGCCGCGACAGTTATGGCTACAACTCGTACGACCAGTGGCTGGCGAATCGCGGCTACGCGGTGCTCGAAGTGAACTATCGCGCCTCGACCGGCTTCGGAAAAAAATTCACGAACGCTGGCGATCTTCAATGGGGCCGCAAGATGCATGACGATCTGCTCGACGCGGTCGACTGGGCGATCAAGCAAGGGATTACGACGAAAGACAAAATCGCGATCATGGGCGGCAGCTATGGCGGCTACGCAACGCTCGCCGGATTGACGATGACGCCCGACGAATTCGCGTGCGGCGTCGACATCGTCGGACCGTCGAATCTCATGACGTTGCTCAACAGCATTCCGCCGTACTGGGCGTCGTTCCGCGCGCAATTCACCACGCGCATGGGCAATCCGGATACCGAAGAAGGCCGCGCGCTGCTCAAGGAACGTTCGCCGCTGACGTATGCGGATCAGATCAAAAAACCGCTGCTCATCGGCCAGGGCAAGAACGATCCGCGCGTGAACGTCAACGAATCGGAACAAATCGTGAAAGCGATGCAGGCGAAGAACATTCCGGTGACGTACGTGTTGTTCCCCGATGAAGGACACGGTTTCCGCCGGCCGGAAAACAACACGTCGTTCAATGCGGTCGCCGAGGATTTTCTCGCCAGCAAATGTTTGAACGGCCGCGTCGAACCCATCGGCAACGATTTCGTCGGTTCGACGATAACAGTGCCGGTCGGTGCGCAATTGCTGCCCGGATTGCCCGAGGCGCTGGCCGCGAAAAAGTGATGCACGTAAGCTTGAGTTCGCCGGCTTTTGGTCGGCGAATTTCAACTGTTACGTTTTACAGATGCGTGCGGGCGCCGCGCGTGATCTGATACTTACGAACTTCACACGGATAACGCCATGATCGCGCGCACGCTTCGATTGGCCGGCACCGCAGGTTTATTGCTCACAACGTCGCTAGCGTTTGGCGGCGCACCGCACGCGAATCCGAATTCCAACGACACGCTCAGTAACGACAATCCCGACTTCTTCGCCGGCGCGGGCGACTTCGATCGTTACACCGAAACCATTCGGGCGGGTTTGGAATCGAGCGCCAATCCGCGCGACTGGGCCGCCGATGCCGTCACGTTCTATTTCGACGGCAAAGGCTCCGCCACGCAAGCCGACACATCAGCGCACGCCGCTCGCGAAAAACTTCTCCTGCGTGCCATCGATGCAGCGCCCGACGACATCCTCGTGCAGTGGATGGGAATCGCCGGCGCGCGCACGGATTCCGAGCAGGCGATCTACGAAAAAGCACTGACGAATCTGAAAACCGCCGAACCCGAAAACGCCGCGGTTTGGGAAGAAGAGCTGGCACGTGCCGCACGCAACAGGAACCGCGCCGATGTCAGCGCTGCGCTTACCCGTATGGCGCACGCGACGACATTCACGAATCATTTCTCGCAAATCGCTGAAGAAATCATCCGCGCCTATCAATCGGTGCCGTTTTCGCAAGAAGCGTTCGATCGAATAAAGGCCGCGTGTCCCGAATGCGCGGCAACGAAAAAAGAAGACATGCCCTGGCTCGCGGCGACCGCAACCACGGCGGCGCTCGCGCTACCGGCGTTCCAATCGCTGACGATTGCCTGCCGCACCAACGACCGCGGAATCAACGCCGAGCGCAAGGACGATTGTCAAACGATCGGCCGGCTGCTCGTATCGAAAGGCGACACCATGATCGCCACGCGCATCGGTTCCGCGATGCTTCGTGTGTCGCGCTCGTTCGACGAGACCGACGTCGCGCAAGGTCGTGAGAACGACTGGATATTCTCGGAAAGTACGAAAGCGCTGAATCCCCCTGACAACTCCGGCGTGCGCAGCCTCGACACCGCACGACAGTTTCAGATCGACTGGGCGCAGACTGGCACTGAACTCGCCGCCATGCGCAAAGCCATCGAGCGTGCCGGTCTACCGACGAGCCCACCGCCGGATTGGAACGATACGTCGGCGAGCTTCACGCCGGAACGTCTGCGCGCAGACGAAGAGCGCAAAGTCGCGTTCGACTACTGATCAGCGCCGCCAGCGCGCCCAAACGCGTGTGGCGGCAAGATCAATCCGATCCAGCATCTTCGCCGCGACGAGCGACTCGCCCGCGATCAACGCCGCGCCGATCGCGGCGACGATGAATCCCGGGCCCGGCGTCACCAGCATCACGATGCCGAGCGCGATCAGGATCAATCCACCGCCGACTGCGAGCACCGCACGCCAAACGCCGGGCTTCGCGCGCATGCGTTCGTAATGCGCGCGAAAGCGTCCACCGCTCGGCACGGTCATGAAGGTGCGCATGTTGCGTCGTAATCGGGCGAACATCGCGGTCGGCCAAGGCTATTCGGGGTTCAATGTATGCTCGTCACGACGACTTCAAGAGGTTCGCGCATGAATCGCTTCGCTCTCGCATTCGCCGCGCTCGCGGCGACCATCGCCGCGCACGGCGCGGATCGCATCACCGGCAAACCTTTCGCCACGCGCTCGGAAGTGCTCGGCACGCACGGCATGGTGGCGACGTCGGTACCGCTCGCCACGCAGGTCGGCCTCGATGTGCTGAAGAAAGGCGGCACGGCGATCGACGCGGCGATCGCGGCGAATGCGACGCTCGGTTTGCTCGAACCGGTCTCGAACGGCATGGGCGGCGACCTGTTCGCAATCGTGTGGGACGCAAAGACAAAAAAACTCTACGGCTACAACGGATCGGGACGTTCGCCGAAATCGCTCACGATGCAATATTTCGTCGATCACGACATCAAGGAAATTCCCGCGCTCGGACCGCTGCCGGTGAACGTGCCCGGTTGCGTCGATGCGTGGTTCGCCTTGCACGATCGCTTCGGCAAACTACCGATGAAAGACGATCTCGCGCCCGCGATCGCCTACGCGCGCGAAGGATTTCCGATCACCGAACTGATCGCGCATTACTGGAAAATTTCGGCGCCGCGTCTCAGCAAATATCCCGGATTCGCCGAACAGATGACGATCGACGGCCGTGCGCCGGAGAAAGGCGAAATCTGGAAGAACGCGAATCTCGCCAACACGCTCGAGACGATCGCCAAAGGCGGCCGAGATGCGTTCTACAAAGGAAAGATCGCGCACGTCATCGGCGATTATTTCAAAGCGAACGGTGGATTCCTGTCGTACGAAGACATGGCCGCGCACAAAGGCGAATGGGTCGATCCGATCAAGACGAATTATCGCGGCTACGACATCTACGAATTGCCGCCGAATGGACAAGGTCTCGCCGCGCTGGAAATCCTCAACACGCTCGAAGGCTACGATTTGAAAAAATATGGCTTCGGCAGCCCGGAACATGTGCACCTTTTCGTCGAAGCGAAAAAGCTCGCGTGGGAAGACCGCGCGCATTTGTACGCCGATCCGGATTTCTTCAAGGCGCCGATCGACAAACTGCTGTCGAAGGAATACGCCGCCGATCAGCGCAAGAAAATTTCGATGGATCACGCGATGCGTTCCGTGCCGAGCACATCCGCGCTCGAACATGGCGACACGATTTACATGACCGCCGCCGATCAGTGGGGCAACATGGTTTCGCTCATCCAGTCGAACTATCGCGGCATGGGTTCGGGCATGACGCCGCCGGGACTCGGCTTCGTGCTGCAGGATCGCGGACAGCTGTTCATCCTCAAGGAAGGCCAGGCGAATTCGTACGCGCCGGGCAAGCGTCCGTTCCACACGATCATTCCGTCGTTCATCACGAAAGGCGACGATCTGCGCATCAGCTTCGGCGTGATGGGCGGCGGCATGCAGCCGCAAGGTCACGCGCAGATCGTGATGAACCTTGTCGACTTCGGCATGAACCTGCAGGAAGCCGGCGACGCACCGCGCATCCAGCACGAAGGCGACACCGAACCCGAAGCGCAGAACCTGCCGATGAAGGACGGTGGCGAAGTCGAACTCGAAACAGGATTCCCGTACGAAACGGTGCGCGCGCTGATGGAGATGGGCCACCACGTGACGTGGGCCGATGGTCCGTACGGCGGCTATCAAGCCATCGAATGGGACGGCAAACACCACGTCTATCTCGGCGCGTCCGAAGGACGCAAGGACGGACAAGCGTCCGGATATTAAGCTGCGGTCAAGCGTTGCGGCGGGTAAACTCGCCGCCTTCGACGAAGGAATCCGACCGATGCCGCGTTGTATACTTTTTTGCGTCGCGCTGTTTGCTGCGCCGGTGTTCGCGCAGCCGTTGCTGCCGCCGACCGGGAAACATGCCGACACGCCCGAAGCGGCCGAGAAATCACCCGAGCAGATCATGCTGCAATTCCGGCGTGATCAGATCAACCTGCTCGCATTGCAAGGCAAACCCGCGTCGCTCACCTCGGCAGCGCTGCTCGCGCAATCCGATACGAAAGATCCCAAGCGCGCCGAAGCGTTGAAGACGCCGGCGCTGATCGCGCACGCGCAGCGTTCGGGTCCGGACGACGTGCTCGTGTGGTGGGTCACCGCCGAACTCGAATGCAAGGAATCGCCGAAGGATTGCCCGCGCACCGAAACGTTGCAGAAACTCGAAACCCTCGACGCGCAAAACGCCGCCGTCTGGTCGCTCGCGCTGTTGCGCGCGCAAAACACCGGCGACGCGACGACCACGCGCGCCGCGCTCACCAGCGCCGCGCAATCGCAACGCTACGACGATTATTTCGGCCGCTCGATGGCGATGCTCGATGACGCCGAGCACGTGATGCCGATCGGCGACGAGATCATTCGCGCCAGCGGACAAATCAACGCCAGCGTCGAAGGGTTCCAGCTGGTCAACGCCGCCGGTGTGGCGGTTCGCGCCGTGCCGCCGATCGCGCAGGCCGTCGGCGATGCATGCCGCGATGCGGCGGCGTCGGATCTCGCGGCGGACTGCGTGGCGCTCGCCAAGAAAATGTCGATCAGCGGCAGCATGGGCGCTAAGGGATCCGGCTTGAAACTGCTCGTCGCGCTGTCTCCGAGCGGACCGGAACAGAATGCCGCGCGCGATCAGGAACGCGCGCTGATGTGGCAAACCCTGCGTATCGGCGAACTGGCCGAAACGCTTGCGGACGATCAACATGTAACGCGTATTTACACACAGGCGCTGCACGAAAACGGATCGGAAATCGACGCCGTCTTCGCCGTCCTGCGCGCGCAAGGCGCCTCGCTTGAACCCACCGCCGACTGGCGTCCACCGCAAACCGACGCGCCGCGTCCATAGCGCGCGTCGGCGGACCGGCTGCAGACCGGGCCGGACGGCAGGTTTCGCGCAAACGGCGTCCCGTTGTACTCTTGAAACCTCTCTGTCGCAGACTTAGGGGTTCCTCATGCAGAAGATCCTGGTAGCCAGCTCCAAAGGCGGCTGCGGCAAGACCACGATCGCGACCACCATCGCCGGCTACTTTTCGCAGGACGGAAAACGCACCGTGCTGGTCGACGCGGACCGCCAGGGATCGAGCCTGCGCTGGGCCGAAAAACGCGCGGCGAGCGCGATGCCGGTGCTGGGTCTCAGCGGCAACCGTCGCGACTGGCCGGAAAAAATTCCCGCCGATGCGCAACGCGTCATCATCGACGGACCGGCCGGCATCCGCGCGCATGAACTGACCGAACTCATCGAACACGCGGATGCGTTGATCATTCCGGTGTTGCCGTCGCGCATCGATCTCGAAGCGACCGAAGCTTTTCTCGGCGAAGTCGCCGACATTCCACGCATCAAGCGCGGCAAGGTGCCCGTCGGTCTCGTCGCCAATCGGCTGAAACCGTGGACGACGGCATCCCAGGAAGCCGTCGACGAGATCAAGAAATTCCCGTTTCCGCTCATCGCCCAACTGCGCGACACGCAGGGCTACATCGTCGTCGCCGGCCTCGGTAAAAGCATCTTCGACTACCATTCGGAAACCATTCGTTCGCACCAGGAAGACTGGGAAAAAATCGTGCGCTGGCTGAAGAAGCACGGCTGATCGCCACCAAGAAACACGCAAAGGAAGCCAAGCACATGAAACGCGAACTGATCCTGCTGCGCCA
>DATBAU010000324.1:0-9173 GCA_036271355.1 Rudaea sp.
GCGCGGCGCGGACCTGATCAAGATGATGCCGTCGGGCGGCATCGCCTCGACCGGTGACGATCCGCGCACGCAGACCATGACGAACGACGAAATGCGCGTCGTCGTCGAAACCGCGCATTCGCTCGGCATGAAAGTCGCCGCACACATTTATCCGGCGGGCGCGATCGAAAACGCCGTTCGCGCCGGCGTCGATTCGGTCGAACACGGTTCGTTCGCGACCGCGCAAACCTTCGCGCTGATGAAAGAACACGGAACGTATCTCGTGCCGACCCTGACCGTCTACGACGTGTTCTACGCCGTCGCGCGCGACCATCCGGAATTGCTGCAGCCCGGAACCGCGCCTAAGGAAATGGCGAACGATCTGCTGCCGAAGAAAAATTTGCCGCTCGCGGTAAAGTCTGGCGTGAAGATCGCGCTCGGCACCGACATCGGCGAAGGCGATCACACGCAGGAATTCGCGCTGCTCGTCGCCAACGGCATGTCGCCGATGCAGGCGATTGAAGCCGGCACGCGCAACGGCGCGGAGCTGATTGGCGCGTCCGACCGCATCGGGTCGGTGCAAGCCGGACGTTTCGCCGACGTCGTCGCCGTCGACGGCGATCCGCTGACGAATCCGGATGCGTTGCGTCACGTGCGATTCGTGATGAAAGGCGGCGTTGTCTATCGCGCCGACGGTGCGCCGACCGCGATGCCGTGATCCGTCACTCGAATCCGCTCACGAAAACGATATCCGGATCGAATTCGTAAGCGCCGATGTCGGTCACGCCGACGGCGCGCGCGAAGCCGAAGTGACGCTGGTCGTTGATGAAAGCGGCGGGATTGCTGCCATGATCGATGGCGGGACTGCCGGGAAGCAGCGCGTGCGTGTGCGTCGGACCGCCGTTGTCGCGCAGTGCGTCGAGCATCGGATCTTCGCGCAACGTGTCCATCGGCAGCACGCCCATGCCACCAGCGAAGCGAACCAGGTTGTGATCGCCGGTAATGGCTGCGTCGGTTTGCAGATCCGCCGCGAACTTCGGTCCGCCAGGGCTATTGTCGGCGATGATCGTGCTCGACATTTTTAGCGTCGCGCCTCCAGCCATCAGTCCGCCGCCGCCGTACGAACCGGCGGTGTTGAAGGCAATGGTGCTGTTGTACAGTTTTAACGGGCTGGTGACGAACGCGGCGCCCACGGCGTAGTCGGCGACATTGCCGGACAACGTGCTGTTGTAGATCTCGGCGCTGCTACCTCCGGCGAACAGGCCCGCGCTCACGGTAGCGCGGTTGTGCGATACGGTGGAGTACTCCATGAAAAAGTCTTTGCCGGTGCCTTTGCCGCTGAACGCGATGCCGCCGCCGCTGCTGGCGCTGTGCATGGTGTTCAGCACGCCCACGTCGGCGACGTTGCCGTCGATCGTGCTGTACTTGGCGAAGAACGACGTGAAGCAATACACCCCGGCGCCGTAGGCACCGCCGTATTCGATGTGTGCATGATTGTTCTCGACGCGGCTCGAGATCATGCGCGCGCTGCCACCGCTGAACACACCGCCGCCGACGGCATAGCCCGCGGCGGCGTGCGTTGCCGCCGTGGACGTCGCCGTGTTGCCGGTGACGACGCTCCCGCTCAGGAAGACGTCGTTGAAAGCGAAGATGCCGCCGCCACCCGCCGTCACCGTCGCGGTGACCGAACATCCGGTCACGACCGTATCGATGATGCCGACCGACCCGGACAACGAATAGATGCATCCGCCGAGCGCGCGCGTCGTGCCAGCGGTATGGCCGTTCGCGATCGTCATACCGTACAGATCGAACCGTCCCGTGCCGCCGTGCGCGAACACGCGGCTGGTGCCGCCGGCGTCGATGGTGAGATTGGCTGCGCCGGGACCTAAGATCTTGAGATCGTCCTGATCGACGTTGATCGCGCCGGTCTGCAGCGTGATCGTCGTGCATTTCAGTTGCGACATGTCGATGGTGTCGTTGTCGTCGGCGGCGAGAACGGCATAGCGCAGCGTGCCGGGCGAGCTGTCGTCGGCGCAGCTGTTGACCGGTGGCGGCGCGCACCACGCGTCCGTGGCGGCGAGTGCGAACACGGCGACGACAGCGAGGGCGAGCGGGCGGCGTTTGGATGCGGCGGGAAGCATGCGTGTCTCCACGATGCGCGCAACGTCGCGCGCATGACGGTTTACGCAGAAAGCCACCCAATCCTGGCGAACTCCGTCGCCTCAGAGTTTCAGAACCATTCGCTGCACGCCCGGATCGTGCGGCATGTGTCCGCGCGTGAAGCCGAGCTTCGACAGCAGATGCAGCATCGGGCTGTTTTCGAAGAAGACATCGCCCCAGACTTCCTCCGCGCCGAGTTCGCGGCAACGTTCGATCAGACAGCGCATGAGGCGCATGCCGAGTCCCTGTCCTGTGTACTGACGTTGTACGACGATCGCGAATTCCGCCGACAGCGTCGTCGGATCGACATACGCGCGCGCGACGCCGCGAATTTCGCGGTCGGGCGAATCCGGCAGATCGATGAACACGAACGCGACGCTTGTCGTCGGATCGAGATCGCACAATCGCGCCGCGAAGTCGTGCGGCAATTCGGTGAGCGGATGCAGGAAGCGCATGCGCACTTCTTCCGGACTCAGGCGCGCGAATCCGCGTTGCAACGCGAGCACGTCGCCGGAATAAATCTCGCGCAGCACGAGCACGCGTCCGTCGCGCATCGTTACGCGATCTTTCTCCGGCGGTTCGGAGTGGGTTGGTCCGGGTGTTTTTGCTACAGTGCCCACGTGGACACGATGCCCGAATGCCATCGAGCGTGCCACCCATCCATCGGAAATCCCGTGAACGAGAACGATCTCAGCGCGCTCAGTTCGCCCTGGCCTGGCGTGACGCAGGACATCAAGTGGGAAGACGATCTGGTCTTCTCCGTCAGCGGCAAGATGTTCGCCGTTTACTGCATGCGCGGGCCGGATAAAGGCCGATTGTCGTTCAAAGTCGATGCGGACCGTTTCCTCGAACTGACCGATCAGCCCGGCATCACGCCGGCGCACTACATGTCGCGCGCGTTCTGGGTCACGCTGATCGATCCGGAAATGCTCGCGCACGTCGACGTCGAAAATTTCGTGCGGCATTCGTACGACTTGGTGCGCGCGAAACTGACCAAGCGCATGCAGGCGTCGCTGCTGGAGAAAGAGAAAGCGTTTTCCGCGGCGAAGAAGTCGTAGCGGCGTTCACGCTGGATTTTTCTCGAAAGCGCAATGACGGACGGCACGCAGACGATCCACGTCCGAATGCTAGACTCGTCGTTCTGATCCTCATTCGTTCTGCACGCAATGTCCGGCAAGGCTGATTCACTCAAGACGATTTTTTTCGCGCTCGGCGCCAACTTCGCGATTTTCGTCGCCAAGCTCGCGGCCGCACTCCTGACCGGGTCGGGCGCGATGCTCGCCGAATCGATTCATTCGCTAGCCGATTGCGCGAATCAGCTGTTGTTGCTGGTTGGCGTGCGGCAATCCAAGCGCGCGCCGTCCGACGATCACCCGCTCGGCTTCGGCATGGTGGTGTATTTCTGGTCGTTCATCGTGTCGTTGCTGCTGTTCACGGTCGGCGGCCTGTTTTCGTTTTACGAAGGCATCCACAAGATCCACAACCCCGAGGCGCTGCGGATGCCGTGGCTCGCGATCGGCGTGCTGGTGTTCGCGCTCGTCGCCGAATCGTTTTCGATGTGGGGTTGTCTGCGCGAAGTGCGCAAGGCGCGTGGCGGCAACAATCTATGGCGCTGGTTTCGCGAAAGCCGCCAGAGCGAACTGATCGTCGTGTTCGGCGAAGACCTCGCCGCGCTACTCGGCCTCGCCGTCGCGCTGCTGGCCGTCGTGACGACGATGCTCACCGGCAATCCGGTGTTCGACGCGTACGGTTCGATCGGCATCGGTGTGTTGTTGTGTCTGGTCGCGGTGTTCGTCGCGCGCGAAGTCGCCTCGCTCCTGATCGGTCAAAGCGCCGAACCGCGTTTGCGCGATGCGATCTGCGACTACGTTCGTGCGCGCGAGGAAGTCGAGCACGTGTTCCGGATCATCACGCTGCAACTTGGCCCGGACGTTATGCTGTCGATCAAGGCGAAGATGCGTGGCGAGACCACGTCGACGGAGTTGATCGAAGCGATCAATCGCGTCGAAGCCGGCGTGAAACAGAATTTCCCGGAAGTGCGCTGGTCCTTCTTCGAGCCCGATATCGAGGATTAGTAAAACTACGCAAACGCCGTCGGCCGACATACGCCGTGGCGCATTGAACTGGCATCATTCCTTCACCTGTCGCGAGCCGAAAACGCATGGATCCGAAACTCATCACGCCGATGCTGATGGCGGCCGTCGTCATCTTCGCCATCTACCGGCGCGTGCGCCGAACCATCGGCCGGCAACCGTTCCAGCCGACGCGCATGCAGGTGCGCATGATAATTCTCGGCGTCGTCGGCGCGATCGCGCTGGCGTTTTCGATGCGCAACATCGATGTCGGCGGCGCGATGGTCGGGGGCCTCGTCGGCGGCGCGGCGCTGGGTTTGTTCGGTGTGCGCCACACCAAATTCGAGACGACGCCGAAAGGCCAGTTCTACACGCCGCACACGTACATCGGACTGTTCGTCACGCTGCTGTTTCTCGGACGTCTCGCGTACCGCTTCATCGTCGTGTTCCCGATGATGAACGCTGCCGCGCAAGTCGATCCGAATCCGTACGCGTCGTTCCAGAAAAGTCCGCTGACGATGGCGATCTTCGGCATCGTCATCGGCTATTACATCGCGTATTACGGCGCGGTGATCCGCGAGATGCGCAAAACGGCGCCCGCGACGACACCCACGCTTGGCGAGCCGCCTACGTCCGCGCCGTGAGCCACTCGACTTCGTGCTGACCGAACCGTCCTTGCACGAGATGTTCGCGCAAGGACGTGAGCAGTTGATCGAGTTGCTGATCGAATTTCCAAGGCGGATTGACGATCGTCATACCGCATCCGTTGAGCCGCAACGCGGAATTGTCCGGATGCAGCAATAGCTGGGCGTTCAGCACGTTCGGAATTTTCTTGCGCTCGAACCAGCGCTTGAACGGCTGCACCTGCTGGCGAACCTTGATCGGATACCACACCGCATAAACGCCGGCTGGCCAGCGTTGCAGCGATTCATCGAGCGCGGACTCGATGGATCGGAATTCGTCGTCCTGCGCTTCGAACGGCGGATCGATCAGCGCGAGTCCGCGTCGTTCCTTCGGCGGAACGAAAGCGGGCAATGCGGCGTAACCGTCGCGGTGATGAACGCCGAATCGCGCGTCGGACGCGAACAACGTCTTGAGCGCTTTTGCTTCGTCGGGCTGCATCTCGCACAGGATCGCGCGATCCTGTTCGCGCATGAGCAAACTCGCGATCAGCGGCGAACCCGGATAGACGGCTAAATCTTTCGCGCTCGACGGATTCAACGCGCGCACGAGATTGAGGTAAATGTGTAGCGTCGAGGGAAGGCGCGTCGCGCCGAGCAAGCGCAACACACCGCTTTCGTGTTCGCGCGTTTTTTTTGCCTCGTCGCTGCGCAGGTCGTAACGGCCGGAACCGGCGTGCGTGTCGAAATAGCAGAACGGCGTCTGTTTCGTCTTGAGCGATTCGATCAAGCCGATCAGAATCGCGTGCTTGAACACGTCTGCGAAATTGCCTGCGTGGAACGAATGCCGGTAATTCACGTCTATCTCGCACGCCGCTTGCTATTTCAGGGGAGGAGTGTAGCAATGTCCTACGTTATGCCGGCGGGTCGAACGTCCGATGGCGCGTGATCCACATCTGCAATCGCGGCGGCGCTTCGTACAAAGCGTGGCGCTCGGCGGTCTGGCCGCGAAATTCGGCCGATTGGCCGCGTCGGAACCGGCGCCCGTTTTGTCGGGCAGCGAGTTCGATCTTTCCATCGGCAGCATCAATGTCGATTTCGGCGGCGGCTCGCGCCCCGCGACGGTTGTCAACGGACGACTTCCCGCACCGCTGCTGCGCTGGCGCGAAGGGGATGTCGTCACGCTGCGCGTCCGCAACACGCTGCCGACGACGAGTTCGATTCACTGGCACGGAATCCTTCTGCCCGCGTCGATGGACGGCGTGCCGGGTTTCAGTTTTCCCGGCATCGCGCCGGGCGAGACGTTCACGTATCGCTTCCCCGTCAGGCAGGCGGGCACGTATTGGTATCACAGTCACTCGCGATTTCAGGAACAGACCGGACTGTATGGCGCCATCGTGATCGAACCGCGCGACGGCGAATCGCATTATGTCGATCGCGATTACGTTGTGCTGCTGTCCGACTGGACCGACCTCAATCCCGAACGCATCTACGCGACGCTGAAAAAACAAAGCAACTACTACAACCATGCGCGGCCGACCGTTGCTGAAAAGTGGAAAAGTGGAAACGGCATGTGGAATCGCATGCGCATGGATCCGAGCGATCTCGCCGATGTTGGTGGTTACGCCTACACCTACCTGATGAACGGCGCGACGCCCGCGTCGAACTGGACCGCCGGTTTCGCGCGCGGCGACAAAGTTCGTCTGCGTTTCATCAACGGTTCCTCGATGACGTTTTTCGACATTCGCATTCCCGGGTTGTCGATGAAGGTGATCGCGGCGGACGGGCAGCCAGTCGAATCGGTCGCGGTCGACGAATTCCGTATCGGCACGGCGGAAACGTACGACGTGATCGTGGAACCCGATGTCGATCGCGCATACACGATTTTCGCGCAATCGATGGATCGCTCCGGTTTTGCGCGAGGCACATTGACGCCGCGCGTGGGCCTGACCGCCGACGTGCCCGCGATCGACGCGCCGCAACGCCTGCGCATGAAGGACACGATGGGCGACATGTCGATGAAAGGAATGGACAGCCGTTCCGGAGCACCGAGCGGGCCCGGCGTCGACATGACGGTGCCGATGCCGCGCACCAATCTTGACGATCCCGGCGTCGGCCTGCGCGATAACGGACGCCGCGTGCTCACATACGCCGATCTGCGTTCGACGTCGCCCGTCGGCGACGCAAAACCGACGCGCTCCATCACGCTGCATCTCACCGGCAACATGGAGCGCTACATCTGGTCGTTCGACGCGATGAAATTTTCCGACGCTATGCCGCTGCGTTTCGAAAACGGCGAGCGCGTTCGCATCACGCTCGTCAACGACACGATGATGACGCACCCGATCCATCTCCACGGCATGTGGAGCGACATCGAAAACACCGACGGCGAATTCCAGGCGCGCAAGCACACCGTCGTCGTGCAGCCGGCGCAGACGGTGAGTTATCGCATCACCGCCGGGCCGAACGGACGATGGGCGTATCACTGCCATCTGCTGTATCACATGGAAGCGGGTATGTTTCGCGAAGTCGTCGTCGCATGAGGGTCGCGGTTTGCGTCGCGGCGATGTTGTCCGCGGGCAGCGCGTTCGCCGACGAATCGGACATGTCGAAGCAGGCGATGAACGACGTCATGCAAATGGATGACGACGCAAATTTCGGCATGCTCAAGTTCGATCAGCTCGAACACGCGCTCGCGCCTGGAAACGGCGTCGCGTGGGAAGCGGACGCGTGGTACGGCGGCGATTTCGACAAGATCTGGCTGCGCAGCGAAGGCGAACATTCGCTCGGCCAACTCGATGCGCGCACCGAATTGTTCTGGGATCACGCCTTCGCCGCGTTCTGGGATTGGCAACTCGGCGAGCGCCACGATGCTGGACTCGGCGCGAAGCGTGATTGGGCGGCATTCGGCTTGCACGGAACCGCACCATACGGATTTGAAATAGAAGCGACGGCGTATGCGTCCGATCAAGAGCGCACCGCATTTCGATTCCGCGCCGAAACGGACTTGTTGATCACGCAGCGGCTTGTTGTGCAGCCGGAGCTTGAAACGAATTTCTATGGAAAGAGTGATCCGTTACGCGACGTCGGATCGGGATTGTCCGACGCGCAAATCGGATTGCGTCTGCGATACGAAATCCGTCGGGAATTCGCGCCGTATGCTGGCGTCGTGTGGACGCGTCGTTTTGGCGACGCCGCGCGTTTCGCTCGCGATGATGGACACGATCCGCACGACACGCAGCTTGTCATCGGCGTGCGCTTTTGGTTCTGATCAGCCGATCTTGATCGAAGTCATCGAGATCGTGCTTTGTACGGTGTCGTTGAAAATCCGCACATCGTCGCCGTCGCATTTTGCGCCGAGCACATACAGCAGCGGCAGAAAATGCTCCGCCGTCGGCACCGCACGCGCGACATCCAGACCGAGCGTCGGGTACGCGGCCAACGAAGCGTGATCGCCCGCGACGATACGTTCGCGCACGAGCGCATCCGCGCGCGACGCGAAATCCGCCGGCGCAGGGTTGCGGAAATCGAACAGCCGCAAGTTGTGCACGATGTTTCCGCTGCCGAGAATCAGCACGCCGTCGTCGCGCAACGCCGACAATTCCTGGCCGAGCTTCAGATGAAATTCGCCGGCTTTGGTCATGTCGAGACTCAGTTGCAGTGTCGGCACATCCGCGTTCGGATACATGATGCGCAAAACGCTCCACGCGCCATGATCAAGTCCGTGCGACGGATCGATCGCCACATCGGCGCTGTTTACGAGTTGAGTGATTCGCTGCGCCAATGCGGGATCGCCGGAAGGTTCGTAGCGCACATCGAACAGTGGCTGCGGAAATCCGTAGAAATCGTGGATGGTCTGCGGATGCGCGGCACCGCTGACGAGCGTCCCGCGTGTCGTCCAATGCGCGGAAACGCAAACGATCGCCTGCGGCTTCTCGAACGAATCGGCCACCCCGCGCCACGCGTGCGTGAATCCGTTGTCTTCGATAGCGTTCATCGGCGAACCGTGGCCGACGAACAGGGCGGGCAGGCGAATCATGGCGCCGAACATGGATGCGCGCGCGGCCAATTCAATGCCGCCACGTGACTTCCGCCATTGGCCGGATGCGTGCGCCTTGCTAAAGTCGCGCTTTCGTTTCTGGGGAATGCTATGAAACGGTTGCTGAAATGGCTGTCCGGCCTGATCCTGCTCGTCGTCGTCCTGGCCGGCGCGTTCTTCGTCCACGTCTGGTATTTCAAGCCGTACAAGATCGACTGGTTCTACACGCGCGTGTTCGGCCAGTTCGCCGTGCAAAGCCCCGAAATGATGAGCGGCCTTCGCGTGCTGCCGTCATGGATGGAT
>DATBAU010000325.1:0-7576 GCA_036271355.1 Rudaea sp.
CGTGTTCGATCAGGCCCTGCTCGATCTCATCGACGGAATGTTCGAGACGATGTATGCCGCGCCCGGCATCGGACTCGCCGCGACGCAGGTCAACGTGCACAAGCAACTGCTCGTGCTCGACGTGTCGGACGAAAAGAACGAACCGCTGACGCTGATCAATCCAGTAATCACCGCACACGAAGGCGCGCAGGTGTATCAGGAAGGCTGTCTTTCGGTTCCGGGCATCTTCGCGGACGTGGAACGCGCCGACCGCATCTCCGTTGAAGCGCTCGATCGCCACGGCAAGCCGCTCAAATTCGAAGCGGACGGACTTCTCGCCGTGTGCATTCAGCACGAGATGGATCACCTCATCGGTAAACTCTTCGTCGATTACCTCTCGCCGCTGAAACGCGACATGGTGCGCAAGAAACTCGACAAGCAGCGCCGCGCCGCGTCGGCCGCTTGAATCCGACGAAACCACTCCGCGTGGCGTTCGCAGGGACGCCCGACTTCGCCGTGCCGCATCTGCGCGCGTGCGCGATGGACGGCGTGGAGATCGTCGCCGTCTACACGCAACCGGATCGTCCGGCCGGACGCGGACGGCAACTCGCGCCGAGTCCCATCAAACGTGTTGCGCTCGACGCCGGCTATCGCATCGAACAACCCGAATCGCTGAAGGATGCTGACGCGCAACGCGCGCTGCGCGAACTCGACGTCGATCTTTTCATCGTCGTCGCCTACGGACTGATTCTTCCGCGCAAGGTGTTGGCGATACCGCGGCACGGCTGCTGGAATGTGCATGCGTCGCTGCTGCCGCGCTGGCGCGGCGCCGCTCCGATCCAGCGTGCGATCCTTGCCGGCGATCGCGAATCCGGCGTGTGCGTGATGCAGATGGAAGCCGGCCTCGACACAGGCCCGGTGTTGCTCGAACGTCGCGTCGATATCGCATCCGACGACACCGGTGGTTCGCTGCACGACAAACTCGCGACGCTCGGTGCAGCATCGCTGCGCGACGCGTTGCAACGTTTGTTGCGCGGCGAATCGCTCGCGCCGCACGCGCAAGCGAACGTTGGCGTTACCTACGCGCACAAACTCGACAAAGCCGAAGCACCCATCGACTGGACCGACGATGCCGCGGCGATCGAACGCAAAGTTCGCGCGTTCGATCCGTGGCCGGTCGCTGAAGCTGATATCGGCGGCGAGCGTTTGCGCATTTGGTCAGCGACCGCGCTGCCGATGACGAATGCAAACCCCGGTACGATCGTCGCGGCGAATAAAACAGGCATCGATATCGCGACGGGCAACGGCGTGTTGCGTGTTAGCGAACTGCAACGCGCCGGCGGACGCCGCATGTCGGTCGCCGATTTTCTCAATGCGCGGCCCGCGCTGATTCCCGCATCGTGAATCCCGGCGCCGCTTTGCGGGCGCATGCCGCGCGGGCGCTCTCGCGAATCGTGGCCGGACAGTCGCGGCGCGCGGCATTTTCCGAAGTGGTCTCGACGATCGCCGACGCGCGCGATCGCGCGTTGCTGTCCGCATTGCTCAACGATGGCGCGCGCTGGTGGCTGCGTTTCTCGGCGGCCGTGGATGCGATGGCCGAACGACCGCTTCGCGACGCGGACATCAAAGCGTTGCTCGTGATCGGCCTCGTGCAACTCGAAATCCTGCAGCTTCCGGAATACGCGGCCGTCGCCGCCACCGTCGACGCCACGCGTGAGATGCGCAAACCGACGTTCGCCGGATTCGTGAACGCATTGCTCCGACGCTGGCTGCGCGAACGCGAAACGCGTTTGCGCGCGCTCGACGCGGACGCCGTCACACGCTCCGCACATCCGGCATGGCTGCTCGATGAAATCCGCATCGATCATCCCAACGACGTGGAAGAAATCGCCGACGCGAACAACACCGAAGCGCCGCTGTGGCTTCGCGTCAATCGCCGGCGCACGTCGCGCGATGCGTTGATGCAACGCTTGCGCGACCGCGACATCGAATGCGAGTCCTTCGACGCCGCGCCCGATGCGATTGTTCTGCGCGACAGCGTCGACGTCACGCAATTGCCAGGCTACGCCGACGGATC
Organism: Rudaea sp.; assembly: GCA_036271355.1. GTDB lineage: Bacteria > Pseudomonadota > Gammaproteobacteria > Xanthomonadales > Rhodanobacteraceae > Rudaea. The sequence continues at coordinate 2,057 of DATBAU010000325.1, forward strand.
GTTCTCCGTGCAAGACGGCGCCGCGCAATTCGCCGCCGTGCTCACCGATCCGCACTACGGTGAACACGTTCTCGACGCCTGTGCCGCGCCGGGCGGCAAGACAGCGCATCTGCTCGAGTGTTCGAACGCGCGGGTCACCGCGCTGGACGTCGATGCCTCACGCCTAGCGCGCGTGCGCGACAATCTCGACCGCCTCGGCCTGCGCGCCAATCTCGTCGCGGGCGATGCCGCGAAGCCGTCCGCGTGGTGGGATGGCACAGCGTTCGACCGCATCCTGCTCGACGCGCCGTGCTCGGCCACGGGAATCATCCGCCGTCAGCCCGACATCAAACTTCATCGCCGTCCTGCCGACATTCCCGCACTTGTCGCCCTACAAGCGCGCATCCTCGACGCGCTATGGCCTTTGCTGAAACCCGGCGGGCGCTTAGTCTATGCGACTTGTTCGATCCTGGCGGCCGAGAACGCGCGGCAGATCGATGCATTCTTGAATCGACACGACGATGCTCGCGCACTACCCGTAACGCTGCGCTGGCACACCGCCGGGCGCGGCATGCAAAACCTGCCCGGCGAATCGGGCATGGACGGATTCTTTTATGCGATGGTGGAAAAGTATACTTAGCGGCATCGGCGCATTCGCGCTGACGGCGTGCGCAAGTCATACCGATGCCGACGATGCGCCGGCGATGTCGATCGCGTCGGCGTCTGTCACGGGCAATGAACTCGTCGCGCGACTCGATTGGCGGCCGGACGAAACATTGCTCGAAGCGCTCGATCACGGCATCCCGCTCGATTTCGTGTTCACCGTGAAAGCACAAAAGCCGCTCGCGTTCGGATTGCACGTCGACGCCGCCGAACAGCGACGCCACATTCAGTTGCGTTATTTCCCGCTCAGCCGCTATTACCAATTGCTCGATCTCGATCAGCATCAGTCGCGCGGATTTCCGGCGCGCGCGGCGGCGCTGGCGGCGTTCGAAGACATCCGCATTCCTTTATTGACCTGGAACACGATCGACGCGGACCGCTACCGTCTCGATGTCGCCATCGATCGCACGACATTGCCCGGCGTACTGCGCGTGTCGTCGCTCGTTCGTCCGGCGTGGTGGTTGCACAGCGATGCGTACACATGGCCCGCAACGATCGACTGATGCGCTTCGCGCGCCGTATCGTGCCCGCGCTTGGCGCGCTGGTGCTCTTGGGCGCCGTGCTGCTGCTGTCCAACGATGCGGCCAGCGGCTACGACCATCTGAGCGCGTGGTATCCGTGGGTGCTCGCGGCATCGGTGCTGGCGCTCGTTGCGCTCGCCGTCGCCATCGCGCAGCGTCTGCTGAAACTGCGCACCGATTTGCGCGCGGGCGTACCCGGCGCGCGGCTCACGCGGCGATTGCTGGTGATGCTGATCTTCCTCGCGTTGCCGCCTGTTCTCGTCGTTTACGGTTTCGCCTTGAACTTTCTCGACGCGACCGTCGACACGTGGTTCAACGTGCGCATGGAAGCGGCGATGGGCGATGCGCTCGACATCGGCCGCATCTATCTCGGCGAGCGGCTCAATGTCGCGCAGGAAGCGTGCGGCGAATTAGTCAAAGAACTCGCGGGAATCGCCGACAGCGATGTACAGAAGCATCTCGATCATTTCATCGATTCGCACGAAGCGTTGCAGGTAACGGTGTTCGATGCGAACCAAAGTGTCGTCGCCACGACGAGTTCGGACCCGCAACTTCTAACGCCCGCGTTTCCGGATTCGGCGACGCTCCTGCAAGTTCGCAACGGCGGACGTTACGCGGCGGCCGAGCCGATCGGATCGCGCCTGATGCTGCACATCGTGTTGCCGCTCAACGTCGATTCGCCCGGCAGTCAGCGCCTGCTGCAAGCACTTTATCCAGTGCCGAGCGCGATCCAGCCGTTGACCAGTGGCATCGAGCAAGCCACCTTCGATTTTCAGCGCCTGAAATATTTGCGCGGATCGTTGAAGCTCACCTTCAACATCGTGCTTACGTTTGTGTTGTTGTTGTCGGCCTTGTTCGCAGTCGTCGCCGCGTTCGGCACGGCGCGTCGCGTGACGGCACCGATCGGACGTCTGGCCGCCGCGACAAAAGCCGTCGGCGCAGGGCGCTATGACACGCCGCTGCCGATCCGTCGCGACGACGAACTCGGCTTCCTGCTCGCCTCGTTCGATCAGATGCAACGCGAACTCGAACTCGCGAGTTCGCGCGTGCGCATCAGCAGCGCCGAAACCGAAAATCAGCGCACGTATTTGAAAGCGTTGCTCGAACGCCTGTCGGCCGGCGTACTCGGCCTTGATCGAACCGGCGTGCTGCGCACCGCTAATCACGCCGCCGAACAAATCCTCGACGCGCCACTGTCGCGATTCTTGGGCCAGCATTTGAGCATCGTGAAACAACAATATCCTTCGCTCGCGCCGCTGATCGATCCGGTCCTGAAACACGTGCGCGAAGGCGTGCTCGAATGGCGCGAGGAAGTGGTGATCGAGCGCGCCGAACGCATCGCGCTAACGCTGCGCGGCGCCGAACTCGGGCAGATGCCCGGCAGCGAAACCGGCGTGGTCGTGGTGATCGACGATCTGACTCTGCTCAACCGCGCGCAACGCGATGCGGCATGGGCGGAAGTCGCGCGACGTCTGGCGCACGAGGTGAAGAATCCGCTTACGCCGATCCAGCTCGCCGCCGAACGTCTGCGTCGACGTTTCATCGGTCGGCTCGCGCCGGAGGAAGCGGAAGTTCTCGATCGCGCGACGCACACGATTATCAGCCAGGTCGAAGCGCTCAAGGCGATGGTCAATTCGTTCGGCGACTACGCCCGTCCGCCGCAGATCGATGCGCGGCCGACGTCGCTTCACGCGCTCGTCGGCGAGGTGCTGGATCTGTACGAGAACGATCAGCGCATCCAGCTTACGCGACGCTTTGTCGCCGCCGATCCGGTCGTGCGCGTCGATGCTGGGCGCGTGCGCCAGCTGCTGCACAACCTGATCAAGAACGCGGTCGAGGCGATCGGCGATACGCGCAAGCCGCATATCGATATTTCCACGTGTGACATTGTGGAGAATGCGCAGAAGTGGATTGAGTTGAGCGTCGCCGATAACGGGCCGGGATTGCCGGATGGGTTCGATGAGCGGTGGTATGAGCCGTATACGACTAGTAAGGCGAAAGGGACTGGGCTTGGGTTAGCGGTTGCTAAGAAGATTGCCGAGGAGCATGGCGGGGGGATTCGGGCGGAGAGTCGGGTCGGCGGTGGGGCGGTGTTTACGTTGAGGTTGCCTCGCGAGGGGTGAGTTTTTTTTGTTTAGAGCAGAAGCTTCCGCCGCAAGCGGCGGGTAACTTTTTGCTCAACGGCAAAAAGTCACCAAAAAACGTTTTTGATTGGTCGCTGAGTCTGTTGTCCGCAGACAGCACGTCCGTGCTGCTGGCTGCGGACCGCGCTCCAAGCTAGGAAGTGACCGGTATCAAGCTTCTTGTAAACCATCACTGCACGCCGTGCTCTCGCGGAGGGGCTGCAAAAGCAAGACACAGATATTGCTCTTAACCTCACCGCCCTTGGCTTTGTGCAGATAAGAGTTTCAAGAAGCTTGATACCGGTCGCGCGCAGTCTGCTGCGACGGTGATCGCGCGCAGGATGCGCGCGGTTCGCGCACGGATCAGGGATGTCCGATCGCGAACAGCACTCTACGTGAGAAAAGAAAACGTTTTTTGGTGACTTTTTGCCGTTTAGCAAAAAGTTACCCGCTCGTCCCGAGCGGAAGCTCGTGATCTACGCCAAATACCCCCTATTAACCAACCACAACATCACAAACTTCTGCCGCGTGTAATTCGCCTCGACCCACGCATAAACCAACCCACGCCACCCGTCCAAAAACCCAGCGCGCAACACATACCCACGAAAGAACCGCCAAAACGGATTGATCACCAGATTCAAAACACTCGCCCGCCGTCCGCGCCGGTGCATATCCAACGCCATCAACCGCGCATATTTCTGCAGACGATTGGCCTGATCCGTCAACGATCGATACGCGAAATGTTCCAAGTCGCCCGACAACGAAGCGACATCTCCATCCACACTCACGTGTTCGTGAATCTCCCGATCGCCGCGCCATCCGCCGCGACGTCGATCGAACAGCCGCAACACGCGATCCGGATACGCATTGCCGTGCCGTAAAAACGCGCCGAAATATTCCGTCGCCCGCGCGAATCGATAACCGGCGGCGTCGAAACCAGCATTTTCGATCGCGCCACGCAACGCGGGCGTCACGCGTTCGTCCGCATCGAGACACAACACCCAATCATGCTTCGCGTTGCGCACCGCGAAATCTTTCTGCGTTCGATACCCCTCGAACGGATGCGTGACGACCGTCGCGCCGAGTGCGACGGCGCGCTCCGCCGTGCCGTCTTTCGATCCGGAGTCCACGACCAGGATTTCGTCGCAGAACGCGAGCGAGCGGATACAGTCTTCGATGCGGTCGGCTTCGTCGAGCGTGATGATGCAGGCGGAAATGGGTGGGCGCGGCGTGGTCATCGCCTAAGGTTAGCCGAACCGTTCAAGTTCCGGACTGTATAGCCGATTTGCGATATATGAACTCACTCGCCGAAACATTCGTACGAATCGGAGGAATGGCGATGCGCGACACCGACGTTCCCGTCAAAACCGCCGCTGGGCAGCAGGAAATCGGCTTGAAGCAACGCAAGCTGCAGCCGAAGGCGCGCTCGCTGCTGATCATGGTGCGCGGCGCGGAAACCGTCGGCCAGCTCGCGCAGAGCATGCATTCGCTCGGCGATGTGCGTGCCATTCTGGACGAACTGATCGGCTTGGGTTTGATCTCCGTTTCGGGCGGCAGCGGCCCGGTCCTCACGCAGCCAGCGGCGAACAACGATTCAGTCGTGCCGGCGACGCGGCAGGTCAAGCAGTTGCTCAATGAAACGGCGGTCGCCTCGCTCGGCATGATCGCGGGATTTCGTTTTACGTTGAAACTCGAACATTGCTACACCGGCGAAGAATTGCGCGGCATCTTTCCCGATTACGTGCGCGCCGTCGGCAAGGCCAAAGGCGAGGAATTCGCGAAGGCCGTGGTGAAACGGGCCGAGGCGATGCTCAAAAGCGGCTGATTCATCCCAAAAGCGGGATTTGCACGCGGCCTGGTTGGGGTATGCTTAGCCGTTGTTTTTTTGCAACGGTGCCGGCATGGCCAACACGACGATCCTGGTGGTGGACGACGAACCGGATATCCGCCACACGGTGAAGGAAATCTTGCAGGACGAGGGTTATTCGGTCCTGCTTGCCGCCGATGCCGTCGAGGCGCGCGAATTGCGCATGCGCGAACATCCCGATGTGGCTCTGCTCGATATCTGGATGCCCGGCACGGACGGCATCAGTCTGCTGCGCGAATGGGCAGAGGGCGGCGTGCTCGCGGCGTGTCCCGTGATCATGATGTCGGGTCACGGCACGGTGGAAACCGCTGTCGAAGCCACGCGTCTGGGTGCGTACGATTTCATCGAAAAACCCATCTCGCTCGCG
>DATBAU010000326.1:0-11669 GCA_036271355.1 Rudaea sp.
GAATGCGTAGCCGCCAGCTACCACCGGATGAACTCGACAGTGCCATCGACAATCGGATGCGGCGGATTGAACTCCTTCTCGTATTTCGAAGAGATCGCGACGCGACCGGGCCCGGTGAGCTTCAGCCAGATGTTGCGGTTGTGGAATCGGTTGCCGAAGATCGACATCTTTGCTTGCGGGTATTCGGCGGTCAGATACGTGGAGACGCTGAGATCGCGGTAAAGCAGCGCGTCCGGTTTGACGTACACCGTCTCGGATTGTTTCAAGTCGCGGAACATCGTGTTGCCGGGCGAGTGCAGCAAAAGCAGCCCCTGATCGTTCGGCGCATGGAAGATGTCGTCGTACTGCCCGATCGGATATTCGGTTTCGTTTTCGTCGCCGTTGCGCACATCGAAGTACAAGTTGTTCGGGGATGGCGTGTAGGTCACCGAGTCCGTCGCGGCGAGGAAGGCGTGGCTGCGCACCCACATGCCTTTGCCCTTTTCGAGCGGCAACGACACGAGTTCGCCCAAGTGGTTGTCCGACAGCGCTACATGCCCCGGCCCCGTCGCTTGCATCATGAAACTCTGCATCTTGGCGCGGGCGCGCGTGAAGAACGTCTTGCCGTCCTTGAAGTTGGCGAGCTTGATGGTCGATTCCGCAAACGTGAGCTTGTGGTGGGAAAACCAGATGCGATCGTCCTGATGCAAGTTGAAGTCGGCGACGGGCACGAAGGAGCCTGCGATCTGCACGTGCGAGCGGCCGAACTGGATGTGCGCCATGTCCTTGGCGCCGGGCAGTTCTTCCCATCCCGACTCGGAAACGAGTTGATGCACTTTCGCCGGCGCGCCGCACGTGCGGCAGGTCGCGCGGTCGGTGAGCGGCGCGGTCATGCGGCAATAAGGACAGGGATAGGCGTCCACCGAACCGGGTGTGGTGTGTGTGCTCATCGCGGCTGTCTCATTCGGAAAGGTGGTGGTGATACATCGACTGGATGCCGACGCGGCCGGGACCCGTGAGCTGCGCCATGAACAGCTTCGAGAACCAGCCTGTTTTCACGCCCGGCACAGGAACGGTATCGAGCTTGACCGAAGAATCCTTGTAAAGAAATTTGCCCGCCTCGACGAGAATCGTCTCGCCGGCACCGAGCGTACGCTGCAGCACATCGCCGTTGCCGTGCAAAATGAGCATGCCCGGCTGCGCCTGCGTGATGAAGCGATCCAGGTACATTCCGTTGCCGCCGTGCAGGAGATTGGCCAGTCCTTTGATGCGAACGAACGAGTACGTCACGCTGTGCGACGCGAGCAGGAAAGCATGCTCGCGCACGTCGAGTTCCATGCCGGGATGGATGGGCATGACGACGAGTTCGCCGGGCGCGTCGCGCGAGAAGGCGATTCGTCCCGGCCCGTTCGCATAGAGCACCGAATACGGCATGCCATGCGCACGCCGATTGCCGGGCAAGGTGTACTGCGCCAGCGGAACGAGCGGCTCCTTCCACAGCATCGTGTGTTGTTCGAAGTACACCGAGTCTCCCTGTTGCAGCGAGATCTCCGCGACCGGCACGTACTTGCCTTCGACCTGCAGCGTCGAATTGCCGAACTTGAATTCCTCCATATCCTTCAAGCGCGGCGCTTCGCGCCAGCCCGAGTCGGAGACTTTGTCTTTCGCATCCAGCGGCGCGGCGCAGGACACGCATTGCAAAGCGTTGGTCGCATTGTTCATGCGACACCACGAGCAGACGATCATTTCCACGGCATTCCCTCCTTATGGCGTCTCCGGGATTTGCCGGCCGGACACCTGCCCCAAAAAAATGTCGAACGGGAAAGTCACCGATAAACATCGGCGTCATCCGCTCTCACTGATCAACAAACGTAAAACAGGAACGAAAACGACAACGTCGCTCTGGAAATTTACAATTGACCGCGCCAATGATGCCTGGCAGCGCTCCATTATCGCTACGGAACTCTGCGTCCGGAGGCTAGAGTCGCGCGACTTCATCGTCAAGCAAACGCGATGTCTCAACGCGCGATCGGCGCGTACATATTCCTGCGGAATTTCCCGCCGCGCCTCGTCAAAAAAGAATTCAGACGTTCCCTCGACGCGCCAGAGGAAACGCCTGCCGATCAATAGGCGACGCAACCCGCGGGATTGACGGACTCGAAGCCATTCGCGAATAAGACATCGAACTTGCTGACGAAGAACGTCGACGAATTCGTCGTGGCGGCGAAATTCGAGTCGCCGGCGAACGTCGCCGTCAACGTGCAATCCGTCGTCGCTGCGATCGCGACATAACAGCTCGCGACACCGTTCGCGCCTGTCGTCGCGCTGCACGTTTGTCCCGCGACGGTGAATTCCAACGTCTCGCCGGCAATCGGCGCTTGGGGCGAAACCGACTCGTCGATCAAGCTCGCACTGATCAGCGTCGACACGCCCAATGTCGCCGACGTCGCCGTATTGTTGAGGTCGATGAACGTCGTGTGCTTGCCCGTCGTCCACGTCGCCGTAACGGTATTCGATGTCAGCGTCGTGCCGCCGATCGTGGCGGTCGCCGTAATCGTGTCGGTGCCCGTGAGAATGCCGCTGTAGCTGAACGTCGTCTCGTCGTTGAAGCCGTTGAGGATCGACTGGATCGTCGCATTCGCGCCGCTGACTTGAACGATGATCGGCAAACTTCCGCGCGCAAGACCGAGGTGATGCGGGAAACGAATGTCGAATCGCTGCAGCGTGCCTTGCGGTGCAGTCGGTATCGTCGACTCCGGTGTGAGCAATGCGTAATCGTCGGCTGCAACGTTGTTCAACGGACACGTCGAGTCCGCGTTGGTGAGTTTGTACACCACATTGTTGTTGGCGAAATAAACGCACTGATCCGGACCGAGCAATTTCACGCTGCCGATATCGGATTGCACCAACGTTGCGCCGTTGTAAGTCGGTGGCGAAACGGTCATGTCGATCGCCGCGACGGAATGCGCATAACCACCGGTCGATTGCGCGCCGACGATCAGCGTTTTCGCGCCGCCGCCCGCGTTGGGATTCGTGCCGATCGGCAGTGTGGCGAAGCTGCTGCTCACGCCCGTCTGCGCAACGGTGGGCACTGCCGGACCGTTCGTTCCGCTGATCGCGTCGATGCCGGGGAAATTGACGTAGCTATAAACCACATACAGCGTTCCGTCCGGCGAGAAATTCACGCTGCCGTTCGGCGAGCCGCTCGAATCCGCATACGTCGAGAATGGCGCCGCGTTCGCGGGAACGCGGATGATCGACGCGCTTTGCTGCGCGGTGCCGTAACAGAAATCCGCCACGAAGAAGTCGCCGTGGAGCGGATCGGTCGCCATCGCCGACGGACACGCCAACCCGCTCGCGAACGTCGAGGCGGTGCCGGTTGCCGGATCGATCTTGAGGATCGCGCCGGTCGTCGCCGTCGGTGATGTCGCCACGCGCGTCGCATAGAGTTTGTGATCGATACCGAACGTGAGGCCACTCAGCGACGGACCCAGCGATGCCGGTGTCAAACGTGTCGTCGCATCGGCGATACCGCCGCCCGGTGCGAATTTGTATACATCGCCCGTGACGTAATCTGACGCGAACAGATTTCCCGCGTCGTCGAACGCGATGCCGGATACGCCGTCGCAGCCGTGAATTGTCACGCCGCCGTACGTAAGTTCGTTCTGGACGGGAAATCCGGACGCATAAACGCTGAGCGCATAGCCCGGACCGGCCTGCGGAACGGCACCGCTGCCGCAACCGCCGCCGGGTCCGTCGACGAACGTGACGTTGGCGGTGACCGGCACGGCGAGGTTGAAATCCGTTTGATCGACCGCGTTGTACGTCACCGTTTCCTGCACTTGATCGGTCACCTCGAATGTCGCTTGTCCGCTCGCGTCCGTCGTGGCGGGATTCGCGCCGAGGATGATCGAGTTGCTGTTTTGTGCAAGGAGGACTTGTTTGCCGGCAGCCGGACGACTGCTCGCATCGTCGAGCGTGACCGTAACCGTGCTCGTCGATTGTCCGTCCGCCGTTTGCGTCGCCGGCGACGTGGCGACGTTGCCGGATGCCGCCAGCGCGCCCGCGAAATTCAGCGAGACGGTTCTTGAGATCGCGCTTCCGCCGACGTGCGCGGTGAGCGTCACCGTTTCGGGCGTGAGATCGGTCACCGAAAAACGCGCGGCGCCGTTGCTCGTGTCGCTGGCCGAATTGACCGCGGTGATCGTCGCGTGCGAACCACTGTTCGCCGTAACCGTTACCGATTGTCCGGCCACGATGGCGAAATGCGCGTCGAACAAGACGACGGTGACGCCGATGATTTGCGTGCCGTCCGCATACGCATTCGGTGGATAGGCATCGATAGCCGAGTTCGTTGTGTTCACCGCGCCCACGCTCGCGCCGGCGAGATGACGACGCAACTCCGCCGCATTCGGCGAGCCGAGTCCGACGTGCGCGAAATCGCTCTGCATCGATGTCGCAGAATGAAACGCAGTCGTCGTCGACAGCGGATAAATTTGCTGATTGAGGAAACCGACATTGCTGCCGGCGCGCTGGTTCATGACCGCGACGAGCGACGCCCACGTCGGCGCGGCGACGCTGGTGCCGCCGTAGTAATAAGGCGTCGGACAACCGCCCGCGTCGGCTTGGCAAATGATGACGCCTTGCGTGGGATTCGCGGGTGCCGTGACGTCGGGAACCGAGCGCATCGTTTGCGCAGTGAATCCGTTCTGATACGCCGGCCGCGTGAAGAAGCGACTTACGCCGAATCCGCCTTGGCCCGACGACGGATCTTCCGACGTGCCGTCCCACCAGGTTTCGCTGCCGTACGTTCCGTCGAAACTCGGAATCGCCGTGGTTCCACCAACGGCGGTGATGCTTGGCGAACTCGCCGGCACCGCGACGGTGTTCGCGGCGCCATCGAGACATGTGCTGCCGCTGTCGCCGGAACCGGTCACGACGGTGATGCCCGCCATCTTCGCCGTCTGCAAAACCGATTCGAGACTTTGCACGTCGGATAGCGTCGTCTGATCTTCGCAATACGCGAAACTGTTCGAGATGACGTCCATGCCGTCGGCGATCATTCGATTGAAGACGGTCTGGAAACTGCCTTGTCCCGCAAAACCCATGTCGTATTCGGTGACGTCCGCGCCCGGCGCGAGGCTCATCACGGTATCGATGTCGAGCAACACTTCCGCTTCGGCGGATGCATTGAAATTCGCGCCCGCGCCGAGCGTCACATCCGACAATTGCGAGATGCGTTCGGGATGACCGATCAATGTCAGGAAGTTGAGGACGTCCTGACTTTCGTAAACGTCGAACTCGACGAGTCCCACCTTCTGGCCGCTGCCGGATTCGACGGCGATGCTCGGCGTTTCGATGACGGACGTTTCGCCCGCCGTGCCGCCCGCGTTGCCGGCGAATTCGGCGACCATGTCGAGCACATCCGCGGCGCACTTGTATCGATACAGCGTCACGATAGGACTGATTCCGCTCAAACCGATCGTGTGCGAGCCGACCAGGTCGATGAGCGTGCTGATCGAGTCGGCCTGATCCAGCGTATCGGCGAGGCGGCAACTGTACGGCAGTACTTTGTTGAGTTCGTCTTCGTTGACGCCGTTGCCGAACGGTGGATTATCGCGATACTGCGCCAACGCGCCGCTGCGCTGACTGTGCGCCAGATCGCTGAGGCCGAGCACTGCCGACACGCGCGGCGCGATGTCGGCGGGCAGATTCGGCTCGGCGTCGTTGGCGAAGAACGCGTGGCCGCCCAATGTGTAATCGTTCACGCGGATATTGAACGCGCGCTCGGTGTCCTCGCGTGTCGCCGTGGCGCCGACGATCAGGCGATCCGGCGACGTGGACGTCACCTGCAACCGATTGCCCGCCAAAAAGCCCAGCACGGCGTCAACACTTTGCTGCGACGGTCCGAAGCGTTCGCTCTGTTGCGCGGCCGTCAGGAATTTGTGGAATTGTGTACTTTGCGGATCGTAGACCTCGCGCAGATATTCCGCGTAGCCAGCTTCATCGTCGCGGCGCATCACGATCGTGAGCGTCAGCGGCGCCGTCGTCGATGGCGTGGCAATCCGGGTAGCCGCGCCCAGTTTCGGCAGCACATGGCCGGGTAGCGGTGACGTTGTTTCCGCATGGAGCAATGTCGCGGCGAACAGCGCGCACGAACTCAGCGCAGTGGAAAGCAGAATCGCAGAACGGCGAATCTTCCCCATGTTCGAGCCTCCACGAGAGGATAGAAAAACTCGGCGCGAGCGCGCTCGAGAGCAGTCAGGCGGCAATCGTAGAGAGCGCACGTTACACCAACAACCCCACAAACGGAGGGGTGGGCCGCGATGCGTTCACGCGATCGGCCTGGGATAGAATCGGCGCGACGCCGTGTCATGCGCATGTCATGAAAATCCTGCTCGTCGATGATCACACGTTATTTCGCGCCGGTTTGCGCATGCTGCTCGCCGCGCTCGGGAAAGATGTGGTCGTCATCGAAGCGTCGAATGCCGACGAGGCCATCGCCGTCGCAGGCGACAACGTTCAACTGTGCCTGCTCGATCTCGCGCTGAAGACCAGCGACGGCATCGATCTGCTGGCGCGGCTCAAACAGACGGCGCCGAACCTGATCGTGGTCATCGTGTCGGCGAGCGACGATGCGCAAACCATCCGCGCGTGCATCGACGCCGGCGCGATGAGTTTCATTCCGAAAAGCGCCTCGCCGGAAGCGCTGACGCACGCGTTGCGGCAGGTGCTCGGCGGTGAAGTGTATTTGCCCGATGAACTGAGTTCGGCGAGCGCCACGGCGCCGCGTCCGCATCTCACGCCGCGCCAACGCGACGTGTTGCGCTATCTCAGCCAAGGATTGCCGACCAAACTCATCGCGCGCCGGCTCGAGCTTTCCGAGCACACGGTGAAGGAACACATCGGATCGATTTTCCATGCGCTCAACGTCCGTAATCGCACCGAAGCCGTGATATGCGCGAGCCGTCTGGCGCTGGTCGGTACATAACGCGGCTGCGCGCCGCGTTCGCGCGTCGCGACATCGAAGCGGCGGCGAATCAGGACGAGCTGCTCGTTGAACTGGTGCGACTGCACGCGCGCATCATCATGCGCATGCCGTGGGTGCAGTCGGCGCTGGCGATCTGCGTGGGTGTCATCGTTCTGCCGTACGTATCGCTCGCGGCATTTTTGATGTGGTGCGTCGTCAGCGTCGGCATCGAAGTGCTGCGCGCGAACTATTCGCGTCGCCTGCTCGCGCGTCACGATGAATTCAAACCGTATGCGGTGCATCGCGCGTTCGTGTTGTGGGCATTCGCAGCGGGCGCGGCTGTCGGCTGCGGTGCAGGTTGGTGTTTCTTTTATTTGCCGGTGGCCGATCAAGCCGTGCTCGGTATCGTTCTCTTCGCGATGCCGGCGGCGGGCGTGGCGGTGTCTCAATCGTCGCGCTATATCGCGGCGGCGTATTGCCTTGCCATTCTCGTTCCCGCGACCGCGTGCTGGATGGTGATTTATCCGCATCAGGCGTTTTCCGCCGGCGTCATGACGTTGGTGTATTGCGCCTTCATCATTCTCGTCGCGGTGGAAGGCGAGCAACTGTTGCTACGTTCCGTCGTTATCCGGCATCAGCGCGACCGCCTCGTGCGCGACCTCGAACAACGCAACGCCGACGTGCGCATCGCGATGCAGCAAGCCGAACAGTCGGCACTCGCGCGCGCACGCGTGCTCGCGACGGCCAGTCACGATCTGCGTCAGCCGCTGCACGCGTTGTCGCTTTATAGCGCTGTACTCGCCGCCGGGCCGGCGCCGGAACAATTGCGCGAAGTCAGTACGAACATCGATCAGATCGTGCGTTCGCTCGGCAGTTTGCTGCACGGTCTGCTCGATCTTTCGCGATTGACGGCGGGCCATTACGAACCCGAATCGGTGCCGATCGAACTGGATCACGTCGTCGCCGCCGTCTGCAATGAATACCACCGCACCGCCGCGGCGCGCGGCTTGTCGCTCGACACGCGATTGGCGCCGGTGCGACTTCACGGTGACGCCATCGCCATCTCGCGCATCGTGCGCAATCTGCTCGACAACGCGATCAAGTACACGGCCGCGGGAAGCATCACCGTTGAGGTGTCGCCGCTCGCGGAGAGCGGTGCGACGTTCGGCCGCGTCAGCGTCACCGACACGGGCTGCGGAATTCCGGCGGAAGAACAAGCGCGGGTGTTCGAGGAGTTTTACCAGCTCGACAATCCGTCGCGCGATCGATCACGCGGCGTCGGACTCGGTCTCGCGATCGTCAAGCGTTTATGCGAACTGATCGGCGCGGATATTTCCGTCGAATCCATGCCGCAGCAAGGCACGACGTTCACGCTTCGGATCCGCAGCGGGCGCGAAGGCGCGAACGCGGGAGCCGACGCGAGCGACATCGTCGACGCAAGTGAATTGAAAGGACGCACCGTGTTTCTCGTCGACGACGAAGTCGACATCTTGCGCAGCACGCAGCAACTGCTCGGCGCGTGGGGCATGCATACGAAAACGGCGGACAGCGTCGAATCGGCCAAGCAGTTGTTCGTGGTCAACGGCGTGCCGGATTTGTTCATCACCGACATGCGTCTGCGCGGCGGCGAGAGCGGCGCGAGACTTGCCGCCGAATTGCGCACGATTTACGACAGCTTTCCCGTTTTGGTAATCACCGGAGAAATTTCGGCGGCGGTGGTTGCGGACGTCGACGCGATCGGCGCGGCGTTGTTATTCAAACCCATTACGCCGGAATTGCTCGCGCGCGCGATCACGCGCGCTATCGCTTCGATGGAAATTCGTTGACCTGCTCTTCACGTCCGAAAACGATCGTGTGCAGTGCGGAGTCTTGCACGCGCGCCGACGCTGCATCGAGTGGCGGGTCGTGTCATGGATACAGAAACGGCATCGAAACCGGCAACGTACCGTCGCCGATGCTTTTTCAATCACCGTAAAGGCAGCGACTAAACCCTTTTCACGCGATTTCGATACAAACGCACATTGTTGCCGGCGATATTCGCATCGGTCGTGCCATTGTTCGTGCCGACTTTCACATCCTCACCGGCGATCGGTTTGGCGTCGACCTTCGCCTTGTGTTCGAAGTCGAACGATTTGTCGGTGTTGCGATAGTAGCGATAGAGCATCCAGTACAAACCGGTCGCTCCGCCGGGTCCGAGCAGCAAAAGCGCTAGGTTACCGCCGTGGCTCATGATGAATGCCCCAAGATCCAGAACGCGACACCTTCGAGGAACGTACCGACGGTGAGCGCGGTGAGAAGGAGTTTCCATTGCTGTACGGGCACGCTGCCCATCGTTTCGCCGGTGCGCCCGTTCACCGCGATGTAGTGCAGCATCCCGCCGTTGCTTCCCGGTTGATGATACGAATACAGCCACACCGGCAGATACATCGCCACCCATCGCGTGCCGTGCACTTCGATGTGTTCCTGTTCCCAGCGCACGCCGCGTCCGTAGCGATTCACCGACGGTTCGACTTGCGCGCGCGCGATCGAGAGTAGTTCGTCTTCGAGTCGCGGACGCATGCGTTCGACGTTCAAGTCGCGCTTTTCCGAACTGAAGCCGAAGAGAAACGACGCGTTCCACTTCACCGCATTCTTGGTGTCGAACGGAAGGATCGCGTTGATGATGTTGTTCGTGTTGACGCGCGCGTCGAGATTGCCGCGATCCGCCGAGGATTCGAGCGGTAAATCGTCGACTGTGAAATCGACATGCCGCTTGATCTGGTAAACGTCCGCGTCGTAATACGTCTGCTTGTTGTTGTCGTTGCCACGTTCGTACCGGCGCGTCTCGATTTCGCCGTGACCGGCGACATCCGCACCGACGTTACCGTCGACGATCATGTACGGCAGATACACGCCAGCCACATTTTCCGGCGTGAACTGTTCCTTGAATTCCTTCAGCGCGAACAATCGCCGCTTGTCGACGAACTGCTGGATGCGCGCGACCGCGTCGTCCTTCTTGATATGGAACGACAGCACCGCGTCGGGCACCGCGCCGTTGGGAATCTGTTCGTTGACACCGAACACGTGACGGCACCAATGACAGCGCGCGGTCATCGCGTTCGCGGTATTGACGGTCACCTCCGCGCCGCACGCGGAGCATTTGAAGGTGAGCAGACTCGCCACGTCGGCCTGGATATCCTTCGCACCGGACGCGAGCACCGTGCCTTCGAGACGATCGATGCCTTCGCCGAGACCGTATTGCTCCTCGACGCGTTCTCCCGACCATTCGTTGCGACAGTAAAGACAGATCAGCTCGTCGGTGCCGGGCTTCTGCCGGATTTCGGTCGAGCCGCATTTCGGACAGCGATTGAGGCCATCCTTGAGTTCGGGTGACGACGTGTCGATCGCAGTCGGATCGGGCGCCGTCAATTCGTCGCGAATGGGTTTCGGCAGCGTCGCCGGATCAATCGGAAAACTCCCCGGCTGCGGCGGAACGTCCTGAGGCGACCCCGGCCCGGTGTAGGGTGCAGGCGGTTCGTTGGCGGCCATGAGTTATTACAGTCCGAGTGCTTTGGTTTTTACGGCGTCGTAATCGGCCTGCGTGATAAGGCCGGCATCGAGCATCTGTTTGGCCTTCGTCAGCTTCGCGACCGTGTCGTCGGCAGCCGGCGCCGCTGCCG
This sequence comes from Rudaea sp., assembly GCA_036271355.1. Classification (GTDB taxonomy): domain Bacteria; phylum Pseudomonadota; class Gammaproteobacteria; order Xanthomonadales; family Rhodanobacteraceae; genus Rudaea. The sequence continues at coordinate 10,609 of DATBAU010000326.1, forward strand.
CTGGCGGTGCGCCCACCGGTTGTTGCAACGAGCCGATGCCGGCAACGCCACCGGCCATGCCCATGCCGAAAATACCGCCGGGTCCGGCGTTTTCACCTGCCGACTGCATGCCCGCCGCGACCGACGCCTGCAAATTCGAATTGCCGCGCGCGCCCATCAGCGCATCGGCGCGCTGAACGGTCTTGAGCAGTTCCTTCGTGTTCGCGTCGTATTCGATCGAGACGATAGCGGTCTTGACGATGGCCAGGCCGCGATCGGATTTCCACTGATAACCTTTCTCCACCGCTTCGGACAGGCTGCTGGCGAAGCCGAGCGAATCCTGCTGCAGCTTCGAGATGCGGTTGCCCTTCGCGGGATCGTTCGAATAAATACTGAAAGCCGGCGCGAGCGAACCGACCACTTCGTTGAAAAGCTGATCCGCCGCGGGATTGTCGATGTCGGTGAAATCGAACACGCGGCCCGGTTGCAGATAAGCGGCGGGAACGAAATTCTTCACGAACAGAATCGGATCGATAATCTTCAGCGTATAGGTACCGCGCGTTACCGCGCCGACCTGCGTGTTGAGGAAACGGTCGTCCCAATAAATTTCGGACTGCGTGCCGAAACGGTTGTCCGGCAGTTCTTTCAGTGAAACGAAAAACGCCGCTTGCTGCGAACCGGGCAGACCGCCGAACTTGAACCGTTCCCACGACTGCTTGATGAGCGCTTCGCTCAAACCGCTGCCGGAGAAAACCGACTTCGAGTTGATGTCGTCGGACTTCCACTCGTACCCGCCCGCCTGCGCGACGAGGCCGGTGATCGCACCATCCTGAAACAGCAGCAGACCGTAGCCTTCCGGCACGACGATCTTCGAACCGTTCGTGATGATGTTCGTCGAACCCTTCGTGTTCGATCCGCGACCGGCGTTCGTGCCGTTCGGCACCGCGGCGAACAACGCGGCCGTCGGCGGAAGACTCGCCGGAACCGTGTAGAAATCTTTCCACTGATCGGCCAGCGTTCCGCCGATCGCGCCTACCGCTGCTTGAATAAGACCCATGACGTCTCCCGGAATATGCCGACGG
>DATBAU010000327.1:0-4971 GCA_036271355.1 Rudaea sp.
GAAATCGCGGAACTCGCCGCGCGCGCCGTCGGATTCGATGCTCGCGAGAATCACGTCGAAGCTGGCCGGGTCGTAATTGAACGCGGCCACTTTGGGCAGCGCGCCGGCGATCGTATCGCGCAACGCGCGTGCGGCGGCGAACGTCGCCTCGCGGCTTTCGGTCGTCGCGCGATGCAACGCGCGCGTCTGCTCGAACACACGCTGCGCGAGACCTTTGTCGACCGGCGCGAGCACGTGGCGGAACATGACGAGGTTTGCATCATTCAAACGCACAACGCCCGGGCCCAATCCGGTGCCCTGACGCGGGCCCCACGAATTGTCCTTCATCAGTTTGTGGCAAGCCTGGCAATTGAAGAGCACCAATTCGGGGAAGATTCCCTGCCAGCCTGTTTTCGGATCGAGCAACAGATCGAGCAGGTTTTCCGCGGCCACACCTTGGCCAACGGCCCAGTCGCGCACGCCGTTGAAATCGCCTTTGCGCGCGATCCATTTCTCGCCAATCTTGTAATGCGGATGCAGCCACGTGAACGTGTCGAGCTCGAACGACAGGCGCGGATGACCGGCGCCCATGATTCGATGCGTGATCATGCGTTCCTTCTCGCCCATGTGACACGACAGGCACAACTGCGCGCGCTTGATAGGATCTTCCGTCGCGTACATGCCGTTATGAATATTTTCCGCGTGCGTAACCTTTTTGTCCGCATGCGCGTTGAGCCACATCTCCGCGCCGCCGTGGCACGCTTCGCAACCGACGCCGTCGCTCAACTGGAAACGATCGCCGCGTTTGTCGGCGGGCTGGTTGTCGGTGTGGCAGTCGAGGCAGATTTTCGCCTGCGTCGGATCGCCGAGGCCAAGCTTCGCCGCGATGGATTTCGACAACGGCTTTTCGAGTACCTGATACGACTTCGCGTGTGGATCGAATTCCTGCCAGATGGCGAATTCGTTCTGCATCACATCGGAATCGCGGAAGGGTTGCGAGGCGCCGTGGCAAACGCTGTTGCTGCACGTCGCCACGCCCATGTGTTTGTGCGCTTCGATCGCTTCCACCGCCGTTTCGGCGCGGGCGGCCGTTGCGAAAAGAACCAGAATCGCGAAAAACGCTCTCATCGCCAACTTCTCCCCAAGTCTGGCTGATCCAATTCCGAATTGTCCGAATCGGTGCCGCGCGCAACCCTAAGGCCGGATCATACCGCAGTCGCGGGAATTTCGTTATCTCCAAAACCTGTGGATTGCGGCCAAAGAACGTGACCCTTGCTCGCCTTGTCCACGCCGGCGATACGAAGCGCATGCGCTGTCTGCTCGGCGGCATCGGCGTAACGCACGAGCAACGCCGGGCGCGTCGTCGGTACAGCGGTCGTGCGGGTGCGGATCACGACATCGGCGCCGCCGAAGCCCAGATCGCCCTGCCCGCCCGTCATCGCCAGATACACGTCGGCGAGCAGTTGCGCGTCGAGCAGCGCGCCGTGCAACTCGCGATGGCTGTTGTCGATGCTCAGCCGTTTGCACAGTGCGTCGAGACTGTTCTTCTGGCCGGGATATTTCTCGCGGGCGAGCAGCAGCGTGTCGAGCACCTGCGCGTGGTGATTCACGCGGCCGTGCGCGGCATCGGCCAACGCCAGTTCCGTGTCGAGGAAGGCGACGTCGAATGCGGCGTTGTGGATGATCAGCTCCGCGCCGCGGATGAACTCGATGATTTCGAGCGCGATCTCGGCGAATCGCGGTTTGTCGTGCAGGAATTCGTTGGTGATGCCGTGCACCGCGAGCGCGCCGTCGTCGATGAAACGCTCGGGATTGAAATAGCGATGCAGCGTGCGACCGGTGACGCGGCGTTCCGTCAATTCCACGCAACCGATTTCGATGATGCGATGACCTTTGCCGACTTCCAAGCCGGTGGTTTCCGTATCCAGAACGACTTGCCGCATCCGATCACGTCTCCGCTGCGGCGAGCGCCGCTTCGCGCGCCAGTTTATCGACTTTTTCGTTCTCCGCGTGACCCGAGTGGCCGCGCGTCCATTCCCACGACACCGCATGTTTCGCCGCGGCGGCGGAAAGGCGTTCCCACAAATCCTGATTCTTCACCGGTTTTTTGTCCGACGTGCGCCAGCCCGTCGCTTGCCATCGCGCGAGCCAGGATTCGATACCCTGTTTCACGTACTGCGAATCGGTGACGAGGTGCACGCGTGATCGCCGACGCAAGACTTCCAACGCCTGGATTGCCGCCATCAATTCCATGCGGTTGTTCGTCGTCATCGGCTCGCCGCCGGAAATATACTTTTCCACATTTTTATAACGCAGCAACGCCGCCCACCCGCCCGGACCGGGATTGCCAAGGCACGCGCCATCGGTGAAGACCGCCACGTCCGCCTCGCTCATGCGCAAGCCCGGTGCGCGCCCGGGGCGAGACGCGGATTCAACGCCCGCTCGCGTTGCGACGAGCGCAATCGCAGCGGCGTCAGCGTGCTGCGCCGTTTGCGCGCGAGCAGCAACCACGAACTGCCGAATCGGCCGAACGTCTGGGCTAACCATCGCGTATAACTACTCGGCGGTTGCGCCGGATCGTTGGGCAACATCAATCCCGGATAGCGAACTTGCAAGGTGTCGATCTGCTGCCGCGCGAAACGCAACGTGGTCGCCGTCGCCGATTGCAGCGACAAGCGCGCGCCGCGCATCGATTGACTCATCAGCCACGGCCGCCATGAACCGAGCGGATTGAATCCGAACACGAGCAGCACGCCTTCGGGTGCAAGGACGCGCGACACTTCGCTCGCCAGATCGTCCACGTCGTTCACGAGTTCGAATGCGTGTTGGGCGATCACTAGCTGGAAACTATCGTTGACGAACGGCAACTCTGCCGCATCGAAACGTGCGGCGCCGGAGAACTGTCCATCGTCACGCGGCGAAACGTCGACCACGTGACTGACCAGATGCACCGGCAATATCGGCGCGACCGATTCGTGCGGACGCAGGAACAACCCATTGTTGCCGTAAACGCCGGCGAGAATCGGCGCGAGCGCGCTCAGTTCGCGGGAAAACAACGCCTGCAGGGTCGCACTGGCGTAGAAACGACGATAACTCTCCTGCATGCCGGTGGCCACTGCGGTTGTGCAGCGATTGTGCGCGAAAGCGCAGCGCGGGGTAAACCACTTTGCTGCGCCGCCGCAGGACGGCACAGTGAATTCGCGGACGACGCTGATATAGTGCGCGTCCGTTTTGGGGGCGGCACAGGGGCGTCTCTGACGACTGAGCATGCGTGCGAAGCATTCTTCTCGCGATATCAGTGCCTGCGTGCCGGCGAAAATCGGCGCGCGCGATTGGCGTCTCGCGGCGCTCGGGACGAGTTGCTGCACGCTCGGTGTCGCATGTCTGACGCTGGTCGCGTGCAGCGCGGCGCCGCAGCGGTCGGTCTCCGCGATTTCTCCTGCGCCGCCGATCATGATCGAACAACCGCCGGCGCCGTCTCCGTTGCCGACGGTGCCATCGACGACAGCGATTCCGTCGGATGCCGTGATCGTGCAATCGCCGTGGATCCGTCTGCGTCGACGCATGGCGATGCCGGGTTGCGATTACAGTCCCGAAGTTCGGCGCTGGGCGCGCGCGTTCACGCAAAGTCCGGCGCAATTTTCCGCGTCGATGAGCGAGGCGATGCCGTATCTGCTGGTCGTCGTCAACGAAATCGAGAAGCGCGATCTGCCCGGCGAATTCGCGTTCCTGCCATATATCGAAAGCACGTATACCGCGGTTGCGCCGGACGGTCCGCGCGCCGCCGGGATCTGGCAGCTCATGCCGGACACCGCACGCGAAACCGGTCTGCGAATTACGCCGGAATACGATGGACGTCTGGACATCTATGCGTCCACGAATGCCGCGCTCGATCTGATCGAACGCTATCAGCGCGAGTTCGACGATTGGCGCGTAGTCGATCTCGCCTACAACGCCGGCGAATACGGGATGAAGATGATCGTCGGCAATCCGACCGTCAGCCGCAGCGTCGATGAAATCGCGCGGCTGCGCGTGAATCAGGGCGCGCACGATCATCTGGCGAAATTGCTCGCAGTCGCGTGCGTGGCGTCGGATCCGGAACGCTTCCACATCGAACTGCCCGAGCCGACGTCGGACGATCTGCTCACGCACATCGAACTCGACGCGGCAGTCGATCTGAATCTCGTCGCCTGGATTTCCGGCATCGATGAGACGCAACTGCGCCGTTACAACCCGGGCTACACGAACGGGCGCATGCCGGCGAACGGTCCATTCGGTTTGCTGATTCCTTCTACGAAACGACAAAAAATACAGGATGCGCTCGCGCTGCTGCCGCAGCCGATGTGGCGCAACTGGCATGAGATTTCGCTGCAACACGACGAGAGCATCGATGTACTCGCGACGGCGCACGACATCGACGCCAGAGCCGTCGCATCGATCAACCACGTCGGCGCGGACGGCATGATCGCTGCGGGAAAACACATTCTGTTGCCAGGTATGGGCATCGAAACGATCGCATCGTCGCCGATCGAAAAGAAAAGTGCGCTCACGACGAATGCGGTCCACGTCGTGCAGCACGGCGAAACACCGTGGACGATCGCGCGCAACTCGCATGTTCGCCTCGACGACCTCATGCACTGGAACGGGCTGACTCGCAAGACGACGCTGCACTCCGGACAGCGCCTGCGCTTGCAGAATGCCGAGTCGGCGATCGGCGTTTCGACGGTGGCGAGCGGTTCGCACTGAAAGATCGCGCGCAGTCCGCTAAAATCCGACGGCTACGTTCATTCGCGGAGGCATCATGGGATTTCTGCACGGAAAGCGCGCGCTGATCACCGGCATCATCAGCCAGCGGTCGATCGCCTGGGGCATCGCCGCTGCGATGCATCGCGAAGGTGCGCAACTGGCGTTCACCTACGTCAACGACTCGCTGAAGAATCGCGTCGACGAAGCGGCCAACGCGTTCGGATCGAACATCGTGCTGCCGTGCGA
>DATBAU010000328.1:0-3148 GCA_036271355.1 Rudaea sp.
TGGACATGATGACGAGCGACGACGGCATCGAGTTCTATCAGGATCTGGATTTCTACGCGTGGCTCGACGCGCAGGAAAAGGACAACAACGGCTAAGCCGGATCCTGATGAGCATGATCATGACGGTCTTCTTCACGGCAGCTCTGGCCGCACAGCAAAACGACACGCCACCGCCGCCGCCGAAAGCTGCCGCGCAGAGCGCGCCGAAAGCGCACGGCAAAGCGGCGAAAAAAGACGCATCGCCCGACGCCGACCTGATCGGCTTTCTCGGGGATTATGAAGACGCAGCCGATGGACTCGATCCGATCGGGCTTTCCGAACAGATAGCCGTCGATCCGACGGCGGCGAAAGGCGACACGAAGAAGGACGGACACGAACCATGAACATCCTTCGATGCCATTCCATCGCGATGCGGGCATTGCTGATCGCCGCCTTCGCGCTCGCCGCGCCGGTTTTCGCCCAACCCGTCGCCGCACCGGGCGCGGCGGTGGCGTGGTCATCGCTGACATCGGACGAGCAGCAGGTGCTCGAGTCGGTGCACAAGAATTGGGATCAGCTTCCGCCGCCGGCGCAGCAGCGGTTGATCCGCGGCGCGCAACGCTGGGCGACGCTCACGCCCGAGCAGCGCGACAACGTGCGCAAACGTTTCGAGAAATGGAACAGCCTATCGCCGGACCAACGCGACAAGTTGCGCGACAGTTTCGAGAAATTCAAACACCTGCCGCCCGAACAGCAGCAGCGCATCCGTCAGGCGTTCAAACGTTTCGGCGCGTTGCCGATCGAGCAGCGCCAGAAATTGCGCGAGCGTTTCAATCAGATGAATCCGGCGGAGCGCCAAGCGTTTCTGCTCGGTGCCGAATCGCAGAATCGCGCGGGACTGATCCGCGAGTTCATGCAATCGATGCCGCAGGAAGAACGCCGCGAAACGCGCCAGGCGCTCGCGCCGTTGACGCCGGATCAGCGTCGCGCATTTATGCACACGTGGCGCGCGCTGCCGGCCGATCAGCGTGAAACGTATCGCAAGCACATCGTGCAGATGAGTCCCGAGCAACGCGCCGCCGAATTGAACAAGGCGGCGGCGAATCCGTAGCGTTATGCCGTCGCGATACTGATCAGCGCGGCGAACACCGCGCCCATCGAAATGATGATCGTGTAGCAGATTCCGATCACGCCGAATTTCACCGTCGTCATGATCCAGCCCTGTTTGTAGACGCGCTTCTGCATCACGAAAAGATAGATCGGGATCCACCAGCCGGCGAAAAAGATCAGCCAGTCGATCGGCGTCGCGAGCCACGGTGCAGAAGTCGTCGTCCACATCTTCAACGCGATCATCAGCGTGATGAGCAGCAGCGACAGAAAAATAAACGCGTGGCTGTGCAGCGCGATGATCAAATGCTCCATGTAAAGCCGTCGCCGGAAGATGAAAAAAATCTTCAGGATCAGCGCGAACAGCGGCATCACGACGAACAGCACCTGCGGCAACAAACTGAAAAGGCCGAGCACGAACGGCTTGGGATCGCTGTTCAATCGATCCATATTTTCCCGCGCGCGCGCGATCATCGCGTTGAGCCGCGCATTGGCGAATTCGGGCAACCATCCGATCTGCACCGGATGCGTCTTCTGGTCCCACGGCTTGTTCATGATCGTGATGTGCGGCCCGTCCACGTCGCCTTCCGAATCGGGCGGCGGCGGCGTGTTGTCCGCCTTCGCCTTCGCGGTTTTGTCGAGGAAGTCGATGCGCCGGTCCGCCTCCTTCCGGATTTCGGCTTCCTTGTCGTCGAGTTTTTTCACCGCTTGCGGAATCGCGCTGGTTTCCTCGCGTGCGGTTTGCAGCGCCTTGATTTTCGCGTCGCGGCGGGCGATCACTTCTTCGCGCGTGAGTGCGCTCGACAACGTCGCGCTGGACGGACCTTCGACGTTGATCTCGCCGAAGTTGAGATCGCCGAGCCACAACTGGATCGCGAAAAACGCCGCGATGCTCAGGAAAAAATACAGCCGGAACGGCGTGACGAAGCGCATGCGGCGCCCGGCGAAATATTCGTTGCTGAGATAACCCGGCTTCACGTACAGCGGCCACAACGTGCGGAAGATGCGCGAGTCGATGTTGAAAATCGTATCGGCGACGTCGTGCAGCATGCTCGTTAGCGGCCGGATCATGCCTTTCACCGGCTGGCCGCAAGCAAAACAATATTCGCCGAGAAGTTCCGCGCCGCAGTTCGCGCACACCACTTTCACGATCGGCGGCGCGGGCGCTGGCTCCGGAGGAATCGGCGCTTTGAGGATGTCGGTCATCGCGTCACTTTAGCCGATCGCGAAAACAGTGCCTACGGCGCGAGCGACGTTGCCGCTACACTGCGCGGCTGATCCGGCCGTATCGATCGCATGCTCGACCACACTGCTCAAACACCGAACCGCCTGCGCCGCGAAGTGCGCGACACGCTCGTGCTCGCCGCGCCGCTCGTGCTCGGCCAGCTTTCGACGATCGGCATGAACGTGATCGATACGATGCTCGCCGGCCATTACAACGCGGATACGTTGTCCGCCGTCGCCGTCGGCACGAGCGTGTGGTCGCTCGTTATCGTCAGCGCGATCGGCGTGATGCTCGCGTTGCCGCCGTCGGTGGCGCAACTCGCCGGCGCCGGACGTCACGCGGAAATCGGCACGTTGTTTCGTCAAGCGTTATGGCTCGCGCTCGCACTCGGCGTGGTGCTGACGATCGGCGTGCGTCACGCGACGCCGTTGTTACACGCCATCGGCATCGAAGATTCGCTCATCAGCGAAACGCAAAAATTCCTGCGCGCGATTTCGTGGGGCGCGCCGGCACTCACGGGCTACTTCGCGTTGCGTGGATTGTCCGAAGGGTTGGCGATGACGCGTCCGACGATGTACTTCGGATTCTTCGGTCTGCTGCTGCTCGGTCCGGTCGGATACTTTTTCATGTACGGCGCGTTTGGTTTCGCCGGACACGGCGCGGAAGGTTCCGGCATCGCGACCGCGCTCGTGTTGTGGCTGCAATTCTTCGCGTTTCTCACGTACATCGCGTTACGCCGTTCGTATGTGCCGTACGCACCGCTCACGCGTTTCGATCCGCCGCGCGTTCGCGAGATCTATGACTTGCTGCGCCTCGGCGTGCCGATGGGCATCGCCGT
>DATBAU010000329.1:0-4563 GCA_036271355.1 Rudaea sp.
GTCTGCGACGACGGTGGTCGCGCGCAGGGATGCGCGCGTCCGCAGCCAGCAGCACGGACGTGCTGTCTGCGGACAACGCCCATTGCGAGAAAAAGAAACGTTTTTTGGTGACTTTTTGCCGTTGAGCAAAAAGTTACCCGCTGCTTGCAGCGGAAGCTTTTGCTCCAAAACCAAAACCAAAACCAAAAATCCAAAACTCCCTCAGAGCAATCCAAACCTCCGAATCAACCGCGTCTTCACAAACTGCGTCAACGCCATATACGCAATCAAGATCACAACCAAAAAAGCCCAATAAATCCCAGGCAGCGGAACAAACCCAAACCACCCGCCAATCGGCAAAAACGGCAACACAACTCCGATCGCACAAATCACCAACCCGGTGATCGTCAACGGCAAACTGGCATTGCTCTGCACGAACGGAACGCGCCCCGTGCGAATCACATGCACGATCAACGTCTGCGACAGCAGCGACTCGACGAACCACCCCGTCTGGAACAACCGCGCATGCTCCGGCGAATTGGCGCCGATCACGAACCACAACACCGCGAACGTCGCGTAATCGAAGATCGAACTGATCGGCCCGATGTAAAACATGAAACGCATGATGCTTTTCAAATCCCACTGTCGCGGTTTGGCGAGATATTCCTGATCGACTTCGTCGGAGGCCACCGCCGTCTGCGAAAAATCGTACAGCAGATTGTTGAGCAGCAACTGCACCGACAGGATCGGGAAGAACGGCAGGAAGATGCTCGCGCCGATCATCGAGAACATGTTCCCGAAGTTGGAACTCGCCGTCATCTTGATGTACTTGAGGATATTGCCGAACACCTTGCGGCCTTCGAGCACGCCCTCTTCGAGCACGAGCAAACTTTTTTCCAGCAGGATGATGTCGGCCGATTCCTTGGCGATGTCGACGGCGGTATCGACCGAAATGCCGACATCCGCCGCGCGCAACGCAGGGCCGTCGTTGATGCCGTCGCCAAGGAAACCGACGACGCGATTGTCGCGATGCAACGCCTGGATCACGCGCACCTTCTGCTGCGGATTCAGGCGCGCGAACACCGGCGTGTCGCGCGTGGCGATCATCAGTTCCTCGTCGGACATCGACTCGATCTTCGGGCCGGTCAGGTATTTGTCCACTTTTATACCGACCTGACGGCACACGTTGCGCGTGACGATGTCGTTGTCGCCGGTGAGGATTTTCACGTCCACGCCGTTCGCGTTCAGCGCGAGGATGGCGTCGGCGGCGGAATCCTTCGGCGGATCGAGGAAGGCGATGAAACCCATCATCGTCAGGTCTTTTTCGTCGTCGCGCGAATACGCGGGTTTCACTTCGATCTCGCGCACACCTAGGCCGAGCGCGCGGAAACCATCGTCATTCATGTCGCGCGCGACGGCCTTCACCTCGTCGAGCTTGGTCGGCGTGAGCGCTTGATAATGATCTTCGTGCGCGAGGCTCGTGCAGACGGACAGCGTTTCGGCGACAGCGCCTTTCGCGATCAGGAAATGTTTGCCTTCGCGATTCTTCACGATCACCGACATGCGGCGGCGCGTGAAATCGAACGGCACTTCGTCGACGAGCGTGTATTCGGCGTGGAGATGCTGCACCGTTTCCGCGTTCACGGATTCGAGCACGGCGACGTCGAGCAGGTTGCGCAAACCCGTCTGGTGATAGCTGTTGAGCCACGCGAATTCGAGAACCTTTTCGTTCTCGTCGCCATAAATATCGGTGTGGCGTTCGAGGATGACGCGATCCTGCGTGAGTGTGCCGGTCTTGTCGGTGCACAGGACGTCGATCGCGCCGAAATTCTGGATCGCGTTGAGCCGTTTCACGATGACGTCTTTCTTCGCCATCTTGAGCGCGCCTTTGGCGAGATTGATGGCGACGATCATCGGCAGCATTTCCGGCGTGAGACCGACCGCCACGGAAACCGCGAGCATCAAGGCGTCATACCACGCGTGCTTCGTGACGCCGTTGATCAGGAAAACGAGAGGCGCCATCACCGCCATGAAACGGATCATCAACCACGCGAACTTGCCGATGCCTTTGTCGAAACTGGTCTGCACGCGCTGACCGACCAGCGATCCGGCTAGCGCGCCGAAATACGTGCTGGCGCCCGTCGCCGCGATCACGGCCGTCGCGCTCCCGGAAACGACGTTCGATCCCATGAAACACAAGCATCCTGCTTCGAGCGCGGTTTTCGCGTTCGCATCGTGTCCGAAGAATTTTTCGACCGGCATCGATTCGCCGGTCAGCGCGGACTGGTTGATGAACAAGTCCTTCGCGGTGAGCAAACGCAGATCGGCCGGAACCATGTCGCCGGCGGCGAGGAAAACCAGATCGCCCGGTACGAGGTTCTCGATCGACACTTCGGTCTTTTTTACGACGCGAACCGGTGGCGCATCTTCGTCGTCGCCGGGCGCGGGTTCTTCCACTTCGCGCTTGATCGTGGCCGTATTGCTGACCATGTTGCGCAACTTTTCCACCGCGTTGTCCGAGCGCGCTTCCTGGAAATGCGCGACGAACACCGCCATCACCACCATCGCGAACATGATAATGGCGCTGAGCTTGTCGCTGGTTTCCTCGCCGGTCGCCCACGTGATGACGGCAAGCACCGTCAACAGGATGTTGATCGGATTCGTGTAGAAACGCTCGGAGATCTGCAGCAGGAAATGCCGCTTCGTTTCCTGCGCGACGACGTTCGGCCCAAAACGTTCGAGGCGTTCCTCGACCTGCTCAGGCTTGAGTCCTTCGTGGCTAGCGTCGAGATGGCGCAGCGCATCGGCCGCTTCCATGCGCGCGACGGCCAGCAACTCGGACGCCGCGCGTGCGGCCGCCTCGTTCTTGACACGATCGCGGCTGCCGGCCGTGATGAGCATGGACAGGTTTAGGAAATCCAGCATCGACTACTCCGAAACGAATCGGGCAGCGTGCCGGGCGAATGTGACAGATTGGCTACGGGCTAACCGTTGCTTCCGGCTGAGCGGAAGCCACCGTGGTTAACGGGTCTTCCGCGGATTCGACCTGACGACGCTGCAGTTTTTACTGCAAGGGTCCACGGAGGACGGCCTCGTATGAATAAGGTGCGCGCACGGTAATCGCGCCGTGATCGGATGTCAATGCGAAAGAACGCTGCCGAGAAACCGTCACCTGCGGCTCATCTTCAGCCGCGCATCGACCGTATCGAAAAATCCATCGGCGAGAATGGCCCGCACCGGCACGCGCCACCACGACGGGCTCGCGAACGCTCGGCACTTCACCGCGTCCTTGTCCGTCATGAGAACGGGAAGGTCGTCGCCGAAATCGAAATCGGACGGCGCGAACGCGTGATGGTCGGGAAACGGGTGTTCGATCACATCGACGCCAGCCGCGCGCAACGCGTCGAAGAATCGCGCCGGATTGCCGATGCCGGCGACCGCATGTGCGCGCGGAATTTCCGTGAGACGAAGGTTCCGCGCCGGATCGGTCAGTGCGATCGCGCTGTCTCCGGACAATCGCATGGTCGTTTCGGCTTGCTCCGCGCCGTCGCCGTTGCAAACGCGGAAATCGAATGATCCAAGTCGCGTCAATGGTTCGCGCAGTGGACCGGCTGGAAGCAATCTGCCGTTGCCGAAACGTCGTGCGCCGTCGATCACGCAGATTTCCACGTCGCGTTGCAATCGATAGTGCTGCAATCCATCGTCGCTGACGATGACATCGACACCCAGCGCGACCAGGCCCTGCGCGGCGCGCACGCGATCGCGGCCGATCATCGTCGGCGCTTGCGTCGCGTCGAAGATGAGTCGCGCTTCGTCGCCGACGACGGCGGGATCCGATTGTGCATCGACGCGCGTGACGTCGGTCGCCGAACCGCCGAATCCTCGCGACACGACACCGGGTTTCCATCCGCGCTCGCGCAACGCCTCGACGAGTGCGATGACGAGCGGCGTCTTGCCCGTTCCACCCACCGTAATGTTGCCGACGACGATCACGGGCACACCCACTTCCGTTCGCCGCAGCACGCCAGCGCGATATAGCCCACGGCGCAACGAACTCGCCGCACCGAATACGTTCGACAGCAGCACGAGCATCACGCCCGGCGCGCGTCCGCCATACCAGATTTCCTGCAACGCTCGTGCGTCGGGCACGCTCAGCCGCCGGTGTCGCGGAACTGCATGCGATGAAGCATCGCGTAATGACCGTTGCGCGCGATCAGTTCGGCGTGTTTTCCGATTTCGATGATGCGTCCCGCATCGAGCACGACGATCTGATCGGCATGTTCGATGGTCGACAGACGATGCGCGATGACGAGCACGGTTCGATTGGCGAGGAGTTTCTTCAGCGCGTCCTGAATCAGACGCTCGGATTCGCTGTCGAGCGCGCTGGTGGCTTCGTCGAGAATGAGGATCGGCGCGTCTTTCAAAATTGCGCGCGCGATCGCGATGCGTTGACGCTGGCCGCCGGACAACAATGCGCCTGCATCGCCGATCCGGCTTTGCATTCCATCGGGCAGCTTGCGGATGAACTCCGTCGCGTTCGCCGCATCGGCGGCGGCGGAAATTTCCGCTTCACTTTTCGCAGCA
>DATBAU010000330.1:0-6942 GCA_036271355.1 Rudaea sp.
CGAGCGTGTCGCCGCGCGAGTTAATCGAAGGTGAATATGCACGCCGCTTGGCATAATGTCACGCTTGCCATCGACATCGAACACATGCTTATCGACATCGGCGCCAATCTGACGCACAACTCGTTCCAACCGGATCTCGACAATGTGCTCGCTCGCGCGGCCGACGTGGGCGTGACGCAACTCGTGATCACCGGCGCGGATGCGCAAGGCTCACGCGACGCGCTGGCGCTCGCGCAAAAACATCCGTCGAGGTTGTATGCGACGGCGGGCGTGCACCCGCATCATGCGAAGGATTTCGACGGCGAAACCGAAGCGTTGCTGGCGGAATTGCATACGTTTCGCGAAGTCGTCGCCGTCGGCGAAACCGGGCTCGATTACAACCGCAACTTCTCGCCGCGCGAGGCACAGTTGTTCGCATTCGAGCGTCAATTGGCACTCGCCATCGCGTGCGGCAAGCCGCTGTTCCTGCATCAGCGCGATGCGCATGCGGATTTCATCGCGTGCATGGACAACGTTCGCGGTCGTGTCGGACGCGCGGTCGTGCATTGTTTCACCGGCGAGAAGGACGAACTGTCCGATTATCTCGACCGCGATTTCTACATCGGCGTCACGGGCTGGATTTGCGACGAGCGCCGCGGTACGCATCTGCGTGAACTCGTCAAAAACATCCCGGCGGATCGCCTGATGCTGGAAACCGACGCGCCGTACCTATTGCCGCGCGATCTGAAACCGTTGCCGTCACATCGCCGCAACGAGCCGATGTATTTGCCGCACATCGCCGAGGAAGTCGCGCGCTGTCGCGGCGAGGATTTCGCGGTCACCGCCGCGAACGCGACAGCGGCGACACGCACGTTTTTCGGAATCGGTTAACTCTTCGAACGGCCGAAGAATTTCTTGAACGCCGCGCCGACGGCGAGCAGACCCGCGATGATGAACTTCTTCGCGGCGAGGATCATGATGAAAAGTTTGGTAAACAATCCCGCTTTCGCCGCGATCGTGCCCGCGACCAACGCGCCGATGCCGTACGCGGCGAGCTTGTCGGTCGATGCATTGAAATCGCCATAACGCTGGCCTGCGTCGAAGTCGGTCATCGCGAGCACGTTCTGCATCTTCGATTCGATCAGCGGCAACTGACTCATGTTGGCGACCGCGTTGAGACTCAAATAACCGCCGCGTCCAAGCACGCGGATGTCGTAATTGAGCGTGTGTTCGGATTGTCCGGCGAACGCGAGATCCTTGGCCCAATACAGTTTGTTGCTCGCCGCGTCGTAGTGCGGTGGCGTCGCCCAGCCGACCAGATCGACGCTTTCGTAACCGCTTTTCTTGCGCTCCTCGTTGCTGTCGCGCGTCTGGTCCTGCATATCCTTGAGCATCTTGCTGTAGTCGATTTTCGCGGCATCGGTGTCGGCGACGTGACCGTCGTCGGAATAGGTGATCACTACGGCCCAGCCGTTGCGTTCGACCGGCGAAACGTTCGCGGGCTCGATCAAACCGAGCACCGATTTGTCCGGCGGGTTGCCCCACAGTTCGAGCACGCGCTGCGCGTCGCCCGCGTCGAGATAGCGGAAATCGTTCGTGAGCTTGAGCGTGGCGTGGCCGCCTTTCACTTCGACCGTGCCGGTGCGGTAGTGCAGGCTGTCGAGGAATTGCTGCAATTCTTTGGAATGTTCATCGGCAAATGCCGACACGGCGAACGGCAGCATCGCGCACGCGGCGAGACGGCGAATGGAAGCGATCATCGGAATTTCCCCGGCAACAACGCGCGCAGGTTGCCAAACGCGAATTACGAACGCAAGCCGACGCCGCGCTTGAGCAGAAACAGGCAGAACGCGCCGAACACGATCACGAAGGCGACCATCACCGCATACGACCAGCCGAGTCCGATTTCCGACGTGCCGAGCAGGCCGTAACGGAATGCGTTGACCATGTAGAGAATCGGATTCACGTACGAGATTTCCTTCCACGGCGACGGCAACTGCGCCACGTTGTAGAAAACGCCGCCGAGATAGGTGAGCGGGGTGAGCACGAACGTCGGAATGATGGCGACGTCGTCGAACTTGCGCGCGAAGATCGCGTTCAAAAAGCCGAGCAGCGCAAAGATCACTGCGGCGAGCAGGAATGTGCTCAGCGTCACGAGCGGGTGATACAGATGAATCTTGGTGAAGAACAGCGACAGACCAAGCACGATCACGCCGACCATGAATCCGCGCATCACCGCGCCGGCGACGTAGCCGCCGAGGATCGTCCAGCCCGGCATCGGCGACACGAGCATCTCTTCGACGAAACGCTGGAATTTCGCGCCGAAGAACGAACTCGAAATGTTGCCGTACGAGTTCTGGATCATGCTCATCATCACCAGACCCGGCGCGATGTATTCGATGTACGAAATACCCGGCGCGATCTCGCCGACGCGGCTACCGATGAGTTTGCCGAATATTAGAAAGTACAGCGTCATCGTGATCGCCGGCGGCAACAGCGTCTGGCTCCAGATGCGCAGAATCCGCGTGACTTCACGGCGAGCGATCGTGCCGAGCGCGATCAACGTGCCCGTACTGTTCATGCGACCGCCTTGTCGTTGGCTTCGATCAAACGCACGAACAATTCTTCCAGACGATTCGCTTTGTTGCGCATCGACACGACCGTAATGCCGCGCGCCGACAACGCAGCGAACAGCGAATTGAGATCATGCGCGCGCGACATTTCCGCTTCGAGCGTGCGCTCGTCGATTTTATTTATTTTCACGCCGTCGACATTCGGCAATTCGCTGACCGGATTGGCCAGATCGAGCACGAAGGTTTCCACGTCGAGTTTGCCGAGCAGGTTGCGCATCGCGGTGTTTTCGATGATGCGGCCATGATCGATGATCGCGATGTTGCGGCAAAGTTGCTCGGCTTCTTCCAGATAGTGCGTCGTCAAAATGACCGTCGTTCCCGCCGCGTTGATGCCCTGGATGAATTTCCACATCGACCGACGGATTTCGATATCCACGCCCGCAGTCGGTTCGTCGAGAATGAGCAATCTCGGCTCGTTCATCATCGCCCGCGCGATCATCAAACGCCGTTTCATGCCTCCGGATAATGTGCGCGAAACGTGGAACGCTTTGTCCCACAGCGCGAGTTCCTTCAAATATTTTTCGGCGCGCTCGGCAGCGATCTTTCGCGGCACGCCGTAGAAACCCGCCTGATTGATGCAAATCTGAAACGGCTGCTCGAACAGGTTGAAGTTCATTTCCTGCGGCACGAGGCCGAGCATCTGCATCGCATCGCTGCGCCGCGTGTGGATCGGTATGCCGAACACACGCGCCTCGCCCGACGTGGCGTTGACCAACGAACTGATGATGCCGATGAGCGTCGATTTGCCCGCGCCGTTCGGCCCGAGGAATGCGTAGAAATCGCCGGCTTGCACCGACAGCGAAATACCTTTGAGCGCTTCCACGCCGTTGGCGTAGGTTTTTCTGAGGTCGACGACTTCCAGCGCGGGAACAGTGCTCATAAGCTGCGCAATCCGGACAAGATGGTTAGTATAACGGCCCTTCCGAACCGCCAAGCGTTGGACCGTGGCCGAACATTTTCAACTGCGTCTCGCTACCAGTCGCATGCTCGCGCCGAGCGTGCGCCACATGGCGTTCGAGCGCGCCGACGGTGCGATGCTGGATTTCATCCCGGGCCAGTTCCTGCAAATCCATTTTCACTACGACGACGGCAAACCGACCAAGCGTAGCTACTCGGTGGCTACCGTCGGCGAAGGCAGGGGCGCGGTGCGGCGCATCGAGATCGCCGTTTCGTACGTCGATGGCGGCGCGGCGACGAATCTGTTGGCGAATCTGCCCGAAGGCGGCGAGGTGGAAGCAAGTGGTCCGTATGGACGTTTCTGTCTGATGGAAACCGATCAGAACCATCGCTACCTGCTCGTCGCGACGGGGACCGGCGTCACGCCGTATCGCGCGATGCTGCCGCTGCTGGCGAAACTCGATGCGCGCGGCGCGGAAGTCGCGCTCGTCTACGGCGCGCGCAACGAAACAGAATTGCTGTACGGCGACGAGTTCGAAGCATTCGCCGCGCAACATCCACATTTCCACTTTTATCCTTGTTTCAGCCGAACGCCGCGTGCGGCGCCGCGTCCGCACGATCGCAATGGCCGCGTGCATGTCGCGCTGAGCGAACTCAAGCCCGATGCCGCGCGCGACATCGCGTATCTGTGTGGCAATCCGGAAATGGTCGATCAAGCCTTCGCGCAATTAAAGGAAGCCGGTCTCGCGATTCATCACATTCGTCGCGAAAAATACGTTTCGTCACGATAGACGAATGTAAAGGACGCTTGACACGCGGATTTCGTCGCCGTAGAGTGCCTGTCAAGCACCCTTGACAGGCTTTCGCCGTGACCCGCCTTTCGCCTCGCACCTACGACCGCCGCGTATTGATCGCCATGTCGATCTACGTCGTGCTGATGATTTGCGTGTGGCCACTCGCGCGCAACGCAGCGAACATCCCGCTGAAACTCGTCTACGCGCTTACGCCGGTCGTGCCGTTGCTGTACACCGTGTGGCTGATGGCGCGCCGTATTTTGGGCAGCGACGAACTCGAGCAACGCACGCACCTCATCGGGATCGGCGTCGGCGCGGCGGTAACGTCGGTGTTCAGTATCGTCACCGGGTTTCTCGCCGCAGCCAAAGTATTCGATCTCGAAACGACGTCGATTTTCCTGATCTGGATTTTTCCACTGCTGATGCTGAGCTATGGCATCGGCCGTGCGCTTGCCGCGCGACGTTACGGTCTCGGCGCGTGCGACGACGACAGCGACGGTATGCCGTCCTACATCCGTTTTATGTACGCGTCGGGAATTTTCTGCGTCGTCGCCGCGATCGCCTATTTTTACTCGGGCGATGAGCGCATCACGAGCTTCGCGCTTGGCATGGCGTCGTCGCTCGTGACCGGCGCGGTGTTTTTCGGCGTGCGCCGCTGGCTGCGTCGGCGCAAGGCGCAATGAACAATCACTTGCGCGAACTGCGCGAGCAGCGCGGCTGGTCGCAAGGCGATCTCGCCGAACGTCTCGACGTTTCGCGGCAGACCGTCAACGCCATCGAAACCAGCAAATACGATCCGAGCCTTCCGCTCGCGTTCCGCATCGCCAAGTTGTTCCGTCAACAAATCGAACAGATCTTCGAACCGTGAGGAAAACCATCGTGACGACCCGAAATATTTTGCGACTCGTCATTCTCGTCGGCGCGGCGGGGTATTTCGCCTACGCGCATTTCAAAGGCAAAACCGCCGATGAAACGAAGCCGACGCTTGCCGCGCCGATCGCCGCGAACGCGAAAGAGTTCAGGCTCGGCGCGCTCGATTTCAAAGCATGTGAAATCGCGCAAAAACATTCCGGCGCGACGACGAGCGCGTTCTGCGCACCGTTCTCTGTACCGGAAAATCGCGACGACAAGAACGGACGCAAGATCGATCTGCGTCTCGCGCTGATCAAAAGCGACGCGATAACGGCGGATGCGGACATCGTCGTATACCTCGCCGGCGGTCCGGGTCAGTCGGCGGTGGACACGTGGCCGCAAGTCGCCGGTTCGCTCGCGCCGTTGCGCAAGCATCATCACATCCTGCTGCTCGATCAGCGCGGTACCGGCCAATCGAACGCGTTGACGTGCAAACACACCGACGACGAGACCGACAAGGGCGAAGAATTCGACGCCGCGAAAGCATCGAAGCGCATTCAGACGTGTCTCGACGAAGTGTCGAAGAAAGCCGATCCGCGTTTCTACACGACGACGATCGCGGCGGATGATCTCGAAGCCGTGCGCGTTGCGATCGGCAATCCGATGTTCGATCTCGTCGGCGTTTCGTACGGCACGCGCATGGCACAGCAATACGCGATGCGCCATCCCGACGGCGTGCGCAGCATCGTGCTCGACAGTGTTGCGCCGAACGAACTCGCGCTCGGTCAGGATTTCGCCGCGAACCTCGAACACGCGTTGAAAGCACAGTTCGCCGCTTGCACGAACACGCCCGCGTGTCAGAAAGCGTTCGGCGATACATACGCGAATCTTTTCACGCTGCGCGATCAGCTTCGCGCGAATCCGCGCGATTTCGATTATCACAATCCGACGACGTTCACGACCGACAAGAAACGCCTCAACCAATACGCGTTGACCGGGCTCGTGCGCATGTTCGCGTACACGCCCGAAACCGCAGCGCTGCTGCCGCTGTCGATCTCGCAAGGTTTGCACGGCGACTTCACGCCGCTGCTCGGTCAGACCGAACTTCTCGCCGGCGATTTGTCCGATCTCACCGACAACGGCATGCAGATGTCCGTCATCTGCAGCGAGGACGCAGACCTGATCGCGCCGCGTCCCGAAGACGACAAAACCCTGCTCGGCAACTTGATGATTCAAAGTCTGCAGGCGATGTGTTCGGTGTGGCCGCACGGCACGCGTCCGGCCGATTTCCACGCGCCGTTCAAATCCGACAAACCGGTACTCGTGCTCGAAGGCGAACTCGATCCCGTCACGCCGCCCGCTTACGGTGAGCAGGTGTTGAAGAATCTCACCAATGCCAAACTCATCGTCGCCAAAGGCCAGGGCCACAACGTGATCGGCCGCGGCTGCATTCCGAAGGTCGTCGAGGATTTCGTCGACGATCTCAAACCCAAAGAACTCGACGTCGCCTGCGTCGACATGCTCGGCCCGACACCGGCCTTCATCGACTTCAACGGCGCCGCGCCATAAGGAATCGACATGATCGAGATCAAACAACTGCACAAGACGTTCGGCAAAGTCGTCGCGGTCGATGACGTTTCGTTCCTCGCGCGCGACGGCGAAATCACCGGACTGCTCGGCCCGAACGGCGCCGGAAAAACGACCACGCTGCGTTGTCTATACACGCTGATGAAACCGAACAGTGGACAGATTCTCGTCGACGGCGTCGACGCGGCGAAAGATCCGCG
>DATBAU010000331.1:0-5869 GCA_036271355.1 Rudaea sp.
CTTCGCGACGGCCGCGCGTGCGATGCGCTACATCGTGATCGACTACGCACGCGAACGTTTGGCGCAGAAACGCGGCGGCAACGACGCGCGCTTCGTGGAAATCGACGAAGCGGCCGACGTCGCCAGCGGCGCGATGACGCCGGAAGAATTGCTGCGTGTCGACGAAGCGCTCATCGCGATGCAATCGGAAGAACCGCGTTTGGCTGGATTGATCGAACTTCGATTCTTCAGCGGATTGTCGCTGGAAGAAATTGCGTCGATGCAATCGGTCAGCGAACGCACGCTCAATCGCGACTGGCGCCGCGCACGCGCGCATCTTTTCGCCAGCCTGTATCCCGATCGCTGATGCCCGAGGCGCCGTGAATCCCCGCGTGGCCGAGCTGTTCGGCGAAGCGCTCGAAATCGACGAAGCCACGCGCAGCACGTGGCTCGCCACCGCGTGCGGCGGCGAAGAATCACTGCGCAGCGACGTCGAACGCCTGCTGCGCGCCGACGCCCGCGCGGGCATGTTTCTCCAGGTTCCGCCCGACATCGGTGCGACGGATACGGAACATCCGGAACGTCCGCAACCGACGGCATTCGGTCCGTTCCGTGTCGAGCGCGGCATCGGCAAAGGCGGCATGGGCGAAGTGTGGCTGGCAACGCGTCAGGACGGCGAATTCGAACAACGCGTCGCGATAAAACAGGTCGCGTATCCGACACCGGGATTGCTGCAGCGTTTTCGCCGCGAGCGACAGATTCTCGCTGGACTCGAACATCCGAACATCGCCCGCCTGATCGACGGCGGTGTCGATGCCCACGGCGCGCCGTGGCTGGCGATGGAATATGTCGAAGGCGAACCCGTCACCGATTACGTTCGCCGCCTTTCGCTCGACGTGCACGCCGCCGTGCGCTTGTTCGTGCAGGTTTGCAGCGGCGTCGAATACGCGCACCAGAATCTGGTCGTGCATCGCGATCTGAAACCGTCGAACATTCTCGTCGGCGCGGACGGCACGCCGAAGCTGCTCGATTTCGGCATCGCCAAAGTGCTCGATTCGAGCGACGACGAACGCACCGCCGCCGTACTCCTGACACCGGACTACGCCGCGCCCGAACAATGGCACGGCGCGTCGGTGACGACGGCGACGGACGTCTATTCGCTGGGCGTCGTTCTGTATCAACTCCTGTGCGGCGAACGTCCGCGCTCGTCGGCAAACACCGCCGCCGAAACGACACGACCGAGCACCGTCGCCCTGCGCGCCGGCGACCGCACGCGCGCGCGCACGCTTGCGCGCGACCTCGACCGCGTGATCATGCACGCGCTCGCCGCCGAACCGGCGCAGCGTTATCCGTCGGTCGCCGCCTTCCGCGAAGACCTGCAACGCTGGCTCGATCGCCGTCCGCTGACGATCACGCGGCCGAGCATCGGTTACCTCACCGCACGCTTCGTGCAGCGCCATCGCATCGGCGTGACGGTTTCCATCGTCGCCATCGCGGCATTGCTCGCATCGAGCGGTTACGCACTGTGGCAAGCGCAACGCGCGGAACGTTTCGCGACGCGCGCCGCGCACTCGAACAATTTTCTGCGCGGACTTTTCGCGAAAGCCAATCCGTTCGAAACGCAGCGCACCTACAAGGATGCGCGCGATCTGCTCAACGACGCCGCACAACGCATCGACACCGAGTTCGCCGATGCGCCCGAAACGCAGATCGAATTGCGCGACACGATTGCCAGTTCCCTCACGCGAATCGGCGATCCGGCGAGCGCGCGCGAATTGTTCCGCCACAATCTGGATCAGCTTCGGCAAATCCATCGCGGCGATTCGCCGGAAGTCGGCGCCGAACTTCAACTGCTCGCGCTCGCGGATGAAGGCGGCGGCGACATCGATGCGGCGCGCGCGCACTTCACGGAATCCTGGAACATCCTGCGCGACACGGGCGACGGTTATTACAAACAACGTATCTCCGCGATGACCGGATTGGCCAAGCTCGCCAACCGCCGCGGCGATCACGCCGACGCGCAACGCATGCACGATGCGGTGTACGAGGAACGCATGCGGCGCGAAGGCCCGCAAAGCCCCGACATCGCGATGGATCTCATGAACCTCGCAGCCGACGCGATGTACGAGGAAAATTTCACGCTCACCGAATCGCGCGCGCAACAGGCGCACGCGATGCTGGAACGCACGGTCGGTCCCAATCACGCGCGAAGTATCTACGTCGACTACATCCTCGGCGCGGCACAGATTTCCATCGCCGGGCATGTCGAAGCGGGCATCGCGACGCTGGATCACACCCTCGCGCTCGCGAAAAAAACGCTGCCGCCCGGCACCGAATTGGTCTCCTCGATCATCGGCGCCGAAGCCCTCTCGCAATCCTTCCTGGGGCACGACGAGCTGGCAGTTCCCGCCCGTCGCGACGTGTGCGATGTCTTGCGCGCGTCCAAATCGTCGAACCTCGCCAGCAACGAAATCCTGATGGGATTGGCGCAACTTCGATCGCACGACGCTGGCGCACTCGACACGTTGAACCAAGGTCGCAAGGATTTTGCCACCACCCACGCCGACAGCCCGGATCTCGGCGAACTCGCGGACGCCGGCTATGGCGCGGCCCTCGCCGCGAGCGGCAACGTTGCCGAAGGCGAACGCATGATTCGCGACGCGCGCGATCGATTGACGCAGCAATTTGCCGGACGTATCAGGCTCGCCGAAGTCGACATTCTGCTCGCCGATGTCGTCGAGTCGAAAGGCGATGCCGCCGAAGCGAACGCGCTGCGCGAACAGGCGCTCGCCATCTTTCGCCGTGTTTACGGCGTCGGCCATCCGATGGAAACGCGGTTGGCGGCGCGGATTACCGGCGTCGGGTCGTCAGCGCGTCGTTGAGCGATCTTGATTTGAAAATCTTTGTACGAAACGTCGAACTACAACCCGTCGAATCCGTTCTTGAAGATGCGGATGTTTAGACGTCCAATCACATTACGGGCCGTGAACCATAGATTGCCGTCGGGACCGACCGTGACATCGTCCGAATTCGTGGCCAGGTTGGTCGGGCAACCGTCGATTGCCGTTACACCGGACCGGTCCATCAACGAGATCTGCGGATAGAAAGCATTGTCGTCCGGAGCGTTTCCGGAGAACCAGATGTTGTTGTCGCCGTCGATCGCAAGGCCGAGCGGCGCGAATCCGATAGAACCGGTGTTGTAGAGCGTGATGTCGCCGGTGGTCGTGATCTCGCCGAGGCCGCCGACGTTGTTTTCGTAGACGAACCACAGTGTTCCGTCGCTTGCTGCGGCGATGTTGCGAACCTCGGCGTTTTTCGGAATGTCGCCGCGAAATTCGGTAATCGTGCCGTCGGGGGTGATGCGTCCAACGCCGCCGACCTCGTACTCGGTGAACCAGAGATTGCCGTCGCTGCCGAGTGCGATGTCGTACGGACCTGACTGGAAGGTCACGCCGGCGCCGAAGCTCATCACCTGATCGCCTTGCGGGGAGATGCGACCGATGGCTCCGCCGTAGTAGTTGGTAAACCAGAGATTGCCGTCGGGCCCCGTCACGATGCCGGCGATGTAGAAAAGCGAATCGCCGCCGGCGCCGAATTCGGTGATCGTTCCATCCGGCGTGACGCGTCCGACGTAGTTCGCGTTGACTTCGGAGAACCACACGTTGCCATCGGGTCCCGCGGTGATTGCGAACGGTCCCGAACCCGGCGTGATGCCGGTCGTGAATTCCGTGACGGCACCCTCTGGGGTGATGCGTCCGATGCCGCCAGAAAAATATTCGGTGAACCACAGGTTGCCGTCGGGGCCGGTGATGATTCGCTGAATGCTTGCGTTGGCGTTGATGCCTTCGGTGAAGTAGGTGCAATTGCCTTGGACGATACTGCCTGTGATTGGAACGTCGGCGGAGCACACGCACGCCGACGTCGCCAATACGATTGCGGATATGAGTTTTTGGTGTCGGTTAATCATGGCGCCTTGACCACCAGCGACAGCGCGTCGCCGAATGCATCGCCGTGGATGCGGTCCAGAATGGGCGTCATTTCGTACGCGCCGAGATCGCGCGAGCCGTAGGCGTCGGGAACAGCCGGCACGTTTTGCCCGTAGGCGTTGAAGTTCAGATCGTGCGCGGCGTCGCCAAACTCCGTCGGTGCGAAATCGATGGCGCGCGTCGCAACGAGCGATCCATCCAAGTAGTAAGCAACGAGGTGATAGTCGCCGTTTGCGGCGTCGGCGAACAGCGGATCGGCCGGATCGATAGCGATGACGTTGGCGCTAACCGGCAGCGTGGAAATCTCGTTCGACATCACGTAGCTCACGGTGAACGGGCACGGATCGGCACCGCAGGTGCCGACTTCGTGGTCCATCGCCGATACGTTCGGCTGATCGATGATCGTATCGGTGAGCGTCAGGGCGCCGTGGGAAAAAATCGTGTAGCCGTTGTCGATCGTATTGCCAGCCAGCGTGCAGTTGGCGATGGTCGACGCGAAAAACTCGTACGAATAAATCACTTGGTTCGCAGCATGATTGCCGCTTATCAGACATCCATGCAGATATCCGCCTTGGCCGTTCGTCGTGTGAACGATATCGGTACCGACGTTGCCGATGATTTTCGTTCGCTCCACGGCAAACACGGAATACCTACTCGCTGAGACGATACTGCCACTGGCGTCGCCGCCGCTGTCGACAGCCTGGTTGTCAGAGATTTCATTGCACGACGTGCCGACTGCACATTCAACGGCACCGAGCGAAGCCGGCGATTCGGGTCCGCAATTGACGGCTGGATTCAATGAGACGGTGTTGCCAAAAATATCTTTTCCTTCGTCTTCCGCGGCGAAGATGGCCGCACCATCGAGCGCACGGTTGCCGGTAATTCGCGAGTTGTAGCCACACAGCGTGGCGTTCCCGGTGGCTTTGGAAGAGACGTCGAAGTACGGCAAGAGATAGAATGCGCCGCCCTGTCCGGTCGATGTGTTGTTCGATATCAGGACGGGCAACGTTGCGCTGGTCGAGAACACGCGGACGTTGGCGTCGCCGGTCGCCGTGCCGACGATCGCGATACCCGCGCCGTATGGCGCTGAATTGTTCGACACCGCGCCGACGCCGAAGGAACCGGACGATCCGATATCGGCGCGCGCGCCGCCGAGAACTTCAATGCCGCCGCCATAACTAAATTGCGCGTCGTTGAAACTCACGGTGCTGTTTTCAGCCAACATGTATAGACGCGTCGAGCCTTCGATTCGAATTCCGCCGCCTGAGAGTCCGGCGGTGTTGTTGATCACGAGCGTGTTCGCCTGCAGCGTCAAAGTGGCATTCCCCGTCGGGCTTACGTCGATCCCGCCGCCGTAGCCGGCCTGGTTGTTGTCCACCGTGGTGCCGGTGAGCGTGAGTGAGCCGGTACCGTTAAAGAAAATGCCGCCGCCTTCGGAGTTCTGATCGATGCTGCCGCCGGTTATCTCCAACCCCTGCAACGTCACATGGCTCGTGCCGTTGATCGTGATCACCGGCGCGTTGCGTCCGGAGCCGCTGATGGTCGCCTGCGGAGATGTGGGCGTGGCGAGTTCCGCCTCGGCGTGTAAACCTGTTGCGCCGCCTGTGCTGCAGGCCGAAGCGGTGCCGATCAAGGTGAACGTTCGGTTTGTGATCGTCAGCGCTTCGTTCCAGGGTTTGTGTTCGTTGGTGACGTAGATGATCGGCGCGCACGTCGCCGTGGTGGAAACGGCGTTGATGGCGTCCTGGATTTTGCTGTAAGTGCACTGGTTGTCGCTGCCGACATAGAACGTGGGCGGCGGCACGCCGATGGCGCAGCTGGCGTGCGCGGCGGTCAGCCACGCGCAGGACATGATGAACAAGGCGAATACGATTCTCACGGCGTTCTCCGGCGCGGCATCGAAT
>DATBAU010000332.1:0-18970 GCA_036271355.1 Rudaea sp.
TTCGGTGTCGATGAGACGCTTGACCATCGCGCGCACCGCGACACCGGCGACTTGCGAACCTTCGAGTTTCGCCGAGAAGAAATACTTGAGTTCGAACGTGCCACGCGGCGTCTGCATGTATTTGCCGGTGGTGATGCGCGAAATGCTCGATTCGTGCATGCCGATCTGCGCGGCGATTTCACGCAGGATCAGCGGCTTCATCGCTTCTTCGCCATGTTTGAGGAATTCGGCCTGACGCTCGATGATTGCGCGCGTCGTGCGCAGCAGCGTGTCGTAGCGCATCGACAAACCGCGGCTCATCCAGCGCGCTTCGCCGAGTAGATCGCGCAGGCGGCGCGTGCTTTCGCCGTCGCCGCTTTGCGACAACAGGCGTTCTGTTTCTGCATCGACGCGAACGCGCGGCGATGCATTCGCGTTCAACGCAACGTGCCAGCCGTCGCCGCGACGCATCACGACCACGTCCGGCACGATCACTTTGCCTTCGGCATTGCTGATCTTCGCGCCCGGTTTCGGGTCCAGCGTTTGGATCAACGCGATCGCGGCGTTGATGTCGGCGGACGTCGCGCGAATCAATTCGGCCAGCGCTTCGACGTTGCGCAGCGCGAGCACATCGAGATGGTTGGCGACGATCAGGATGGCGCGTTCTACGATGGCCGCGTCGTCCTGCGATTCGGAAAGTTGCACGAGCAGGCATTCGCGCAGATCGGCGCTGGCGAAACCGGCCGGCTCGCAGTGCAGGATGCGCTGGCGCACGGCTTCGACGGTGTCGGCCGACGTATCGAATTTGTTTGCGGCGCTGTCGGTGAGTTCGGTCAGCGACACTTCGAGATAACCGGCGTCGTCGGTGTGATCGAGAATCCAGCAGGCGATATCGAAGTCGGTGGCGTCGCTCAGTTCGAGCTTGAGCTGTTCGCGGATCGCGCCGCGAATACCGCCGTTGTCGGCACCGCCCAAGTTCTCGAACGGATCGTAATCGTCGCTGGCGGAATGATTCGAGGACGAAACCGACGACACCTCACCCGGAATGTAGTCGTCGAAATCTTCAATCGTCTGCAGGTCGTCCGCTTCGACCGGCTCGCCCGCCGGTTGCGCTTCGGCGACGATCGTGTCGTCGGCGACATCGGACTCTTCGTCGACGCGTTCGAGCAGCGGATTCTCGTCCAGCGCGCGGCTCACTTCCTGCTCGACTTCCATCGCGGTCAAGTGCAGCAGCCGAATCGACTGCAACAGTTGCGGCGTCATGCCGATCTGCTGACTCATCGTCGCGTGAAGTGCGGTTTTCATGCTGTCTCCAACGTTGCGGAACGTGGAGTGCATCTTCCGGGCAAGCCGTGTGCCGTGGAATCAGGGAAGACGTAACTTGAGTCGGGGCGATCGGAAGGCGGTGTCGGGGAAAACCTTACACCGGAGCTTCAGCGATCAAGGCTGTGTTTCATCGCCAGACGCAGCAATTCCCCGGCACGCCGCACGCCGAGTACTTCCATCATGCGCGCGCGGTGCGTTTCGACCGTTTTCACGCTGATGTCGAGCGCGGCCGCTATTTCCTTGGTCGCTTTACCTTGGCCGAGCAGCGTCAGGATTTCGCGCTGACGCGGCGACAGCGCATCGATGCCGGTGTCGCCTTTTTTTTGAATCGACGGTGCAAGCATGCGAGCCGAAACTTTCGGACTCAGGAAGGTTTGTCCGGCCGCCGCCGCGCGCAGTGCGATTTCCAGTTCGGCGGGCGCGGCTTCCTTGACGATGAAACCGAGCGCGCCGCGATCGAGCGCCGCGCGCACGTACATCGGATCGTCGTGCATCGACATGATTACGACGGCGATTTCCGGAAACCGCTCGCGCAGTTCCTCGGCGACGTCGAGGCCGCCTTTGCCCGGCATTTCCAGATCGACCAGTGCGACTTCAGGACGTTTCAGCGCCGCGAGTTCCAGCGCTTCGTCGCCGTTGCGCGCTTCGGCGACAACCTCGATGTCCGGCTGCGACTCGATCAGCCGGCGAATCCCTGCGCGCACCAGTGTGTGATCGTCGGCGAGCAATACGCGCACACGGACTCCCTCTTGGCTACATCCGCAGACGTTAGCGCAGTCACGCGCAGCACGGAAGGTGTCGGGCGTTGACACGCTCGATCAATTCGATAATACTGGAAATATGGAAACAGACTCCGCATTGGCTGCATTGACGGCGTTGGCGCAGGAAAGTCGGTTGGCGATTTTCCGCCATCTGGTCGAGATCGGAACCGTCGGTTCTATCGTCGGCCCGATTGCCGATGCGCTGGAACTCGCGCCGGCCACGCTTTCTTTTCACTTGAAAGAACTCACGCGCGCCCGCTTGCTGGTCCAGACGCAGGAGGGCCGTTTCATCCGCTACGCGGCGAATTTCGAGACGATGAATGGCCTCATCGCTTATCTCACCGACAACTGTTGCGGCGGAAATCCCGAACGATGCGCGCCGGCCTGCGCGCCAAAGACATCGCGGACGACCCACAAGAGAACAACGTCATGAAACGATTCCACGTGCATGTGGCGGTGAACGACCTTCACCGCAGCATCGATTTCTATTCCACGCTGTTCGGTGGCGAGCCGACCGTGCAACAGCCCGATTATGCGAAGTGGATGCTCGATAATCCGCGCGTGAACTTCGCGATTTCCCAGCGAGCAGGCGAACCCGGTGTCAACCACCTCGGACTGCAGGTCGAGTCCGGCGAAGAACTGGTGGCCATGCGCGATCAATTGCAGCGCGCCGACGCGGCGCTTCTCGAAGAGAGAGCAGCGCGATGCTGTTATGCGACCTCGGATAAATACTGGATCACCGATCCGCAGGGCGTCGCCTGGGAAACGTTCAGATCGCTGTCGTCGATTCCTGTCTACGGCGAGGAGCGGCAGACCGCCGATACCTGCTGCGTGCCCGAGGCGTCCGCGAAATCAGAGGTCGCCTGTTGTTCGGGCGCATGCTGATGGCGTTTTGGCGAACGCGCGACGATGCCTTTGCCGTTGCCGGCGAATTTGCCGGTAGCGCGGCGCTGCTTGTCGTCGTCGTCGGTTCGGGGATCATGGGTGAAGCGTTGTCGCAGGGGAATCCCGCCATCGCTTTGCTGGCCAATGCGCTGGCTACAGCGGCCGGACTGTACGTGCTGATAGGAACGCTCGGGCCGATCTCCGGCGCGCACTTCAATCCCGTCGTGTCGCTCATGATGTGGCGACGCGGTGCGCTTTCGTTCTCTCGATTCAGTGCCTACGTGCCGGCGCAAGTGCTCGGTGCGATCGCCGGCGTCTGGATCGCGCACGCGATGTTCGATCTGCCGATCGTGCAGACAAGCGAAAAAATACGCAGCGGATTCGGTCAGTGGTTGAGCGAAGTTGTCGCGACGGGCGGACTGCTGGTGACGATCGCGCTCGGTCTGCGCGCCGTGCCGGGTCTCGTGGCGGCGTACATCGGCGGCGCGTACTGGTTCACGGCGTCGACCTCGTTTGCCAATCCGGCGGTGACGATCGCACGCTCGATGACGAATACGTTCGCCGGCATTCGTCCTGTGGATACGCTGGGCTTTATCGCCGCGCAATGCATTGCTGCGGCGATCATGTGCTTGCTTCTGCGCGCCGCATCGCCGAAAGGATCACCGATCGTTTCCGCTCTGCGGACTGAGGAATTACGGTGAGCGATCTTCCTTTCAACGTGCTGTTTCTGTGCACGGGCAATTCGGCGCGTTCGATCATGGCCGAAAGTATCCTGGCAAAAGACGGCACCGGGAAATTCCGTGCGTTCTCGGCCGGCAGTCATCCCAAGCATACGGTCAATCCGCTGGCGATCGAGACACTGCAGAAACTCGGGTATCCGATCGACGATCTCCGCGCAAAAAGTTGGGACGATTTCGACGCACCCGATGCACCGCCGATGGATTTCGTGATCACTGTTTGCGACAACGCCGCCGGTGAAGTCTGCCCGATCTGGCCCGGACATCCGATACGTGCACACTGGGGAATCGAGGATCCCTCGTCCGTGGAAGGGTCGCGACACGACAAGCTCACCGCATTCGCGACCGCCGCGCGCCTTCTGCGCAATCGTATTGCGCTATTCGTTGCGCTTCCGCGCAGTCGCTTGGAAAGCGAAAGCGCCCCGCAGATGCTGCAGGCGATAGGGAAGAGCGAAGGTGGATCCGCAGGCGTCAACGCTGCCGACGCAGTTGCCTGAAGGCTATCGCGCTGACCGACGCTCAGCGATCGTTCTGCGATGCCGTCGGAAAAGCTCGCGATCGATACCGTCCTGTACGGCGGGTGTCGTGTCGGGGAGCTTGAACCACAACAGAAAACCATCGTCGGTTACTTCGGACGCAACCACTTCGACCGGCAGATCGACCGGCAGCGGCAACGTCGGTAGCAAATACGCGCTGCAGATCGCCATCGAGCCGACGGGCAGGGCATTGTGGCGTTTCATGCGCAAGCCGCGACGCGACCAACGCACGGCGTGAACCGGCGGAATCATTTCCTGCTGCGCGGCGAGCATGCCGAGCAGGCCGAGTGTCAGGTCGAGCTTGGCTTCGATACGCGCATTGAGCACTTCGCCGGGCGAGTGGTGCTCGACTTCGTCGCGCGATTCCTCGATCGCCGACATCGCGCGCAACGTGATCTCGGCGCGGCGTGCAGCATCGCTGCACTCGCGCGGACTGCGCGCGAGGCGGATCGATGCCGGAAATTCGTCGTCGCTGACGAGCGTTTCGTCGAACAGCGCGTGCTCGGCCTGATTGACGACGGCGTTCATGCGGCCGACGTCGATAAGTAACGGCGCGCGGCGGTGTGACCGCGTCCGAGTTGTTGCAGACGTGACGCTGTCTCGGCACGCATCGAGGCGAGCTTGAGCGCGAGTGCGCGATGACGATCGATCAATTCCGCGCGAATGGATTCGCCGACGTGTCGCATTGACTCCGGATCGCGGCGCAATCGCGCGTCGAACACGACGAGCGAATTCAGGGCACGTTCCCACGCGGCGCTGTCGACCAAGGCGTCGATCGCGTCAAGTTCCTGGATCAGCGGATGCGTCATTGCACGGTCGCTCCGATGCGTGACCAGGCTTCCTGCACTTCACCGAGCAGGCTGCTGGCTTCGTTGAGACGTTCGACATCGTCCATCGCGTTCGCTTCGACGAGACGGCGATTGCAGTATTCGTAGATCGCATCGAGTCCGACGGCGATCTCGCCGCCGGCGCGATGATCGAGGGTGATGCGCAGCGTTTCGAGAATCGAGTAGGCGCTCTGGATGGCGGTTGCCTTGCGCGCGCGCTGGTTGCAACCGATCGCGGCGGTGGCGGTGCGGATTTTGTCGCGCGCGCCTTCGAGTAAGAGTGCGACCAGACGATGCGGACTGGCATCGTTGACGCGCGATGCGGTGCCGACGCTGCGGTATTGCGAGAGAAGTGCTTGTGCGCGTGCCATTGTCTGTTCGCCGGTTACGAGCTGGATTTGTTGCTGGTGCTGTCGAACTCGTTGGTCAGGAAGGCGCTGGTCGAACTCATCTGCGACATGAGCGTGTCGAGCGCGTTGTACTGTTTGGTGTACAGCGCCGTCAGATCGGTCATGCGCGTATTCAACGTATCTTCCTGCTTCGACAGATCGGTGAGTTGCGATTGCAGCGCGGTGTTGCGCGAATCGAATAATCCGCCGGCCGAAAGATAGCCGGTGAACATGTTGCCAAGCGACGTGCCGAGCGCGCCGGATGTCGAAAACAAATTCGACGCGGACTGCGAATTGCTGGCGAGCGCGGTGTTGAGTTTGTCGTTATCCAGCGTGAGCGTGCCGTCCTGGTTCGTGGTAATGCCGAGATCGAACAGCGAACGCACGCCGCCCGTTTTGCCGGGCGTCGTCGACATCATCGCGCTGCGAAGCTGCGACAGCGCTTGCGTGGCGAGCGAGTCGCCGGTCAGCGCGGACGCGGTGCTGGTCGACGAATCGTAAGCCGTAGCATTGCCGATCACGCTCGCCACTGCGTTGTACGCGTTGACGAACGCCTGCATAGCGCTGTCGATGCCGCTGGTGTTCGATGCAACGTTCAACTGCAACGTCGTGCCGGATTCGGCGGAAGCGAGGTTGATCGTCACGCCCGGAATCGCATCGCTGAACTGGTTCGAATCGCTGGTGTAGGTGTATCCGTCGATGGAAACGCTCGCGCTCGTTGCTTTGGTGAGCTGCGTGAGTTGCGTGTTCGAGTTCGCCGGATCGTAAGCCAGTGCGTTCAAGCCGCCGTCGCCGCCGCTGGCGGTAATGGTGATGGCGTTGTCCGCGCCGGTGGTGTTCGATTGAAAAACGATATGCGTGCCGTCGTCTGCCGTGATCAGCGACGCGGTGAGTCCGGTGTTGTCCGACGCATTGTTGATCGCACTGACCAACTGCGATGGCGTGTTGTTCGTGCTGTCGACGTTGACAGTGAACGCCTTGCCGCCGACCGACAGCGTCAGTGCGCCGGTGCCGATGGCCGAAGCAGTCGAACTGAATCCGCTCGAAGCGAGTTTCTGCGCGGTCGCGAGCGAGTCCACTTCGATGTCGTACGTGCCGGCCGTGGCCGACGTGCTGGCGGTCGCCGTGAACACACTGTTGTCCGACGACGTCGCGGAAAAACTGTTGAATGCGCTGTTGACGCCCTGCAATGCCTGCGTCGCGTTTTGTAGATTGGTCAGCGCCTGCTTGATCGAACTGTATGCGCCGACTTTGCTGTTGACCGCTGAGGTCTGGTTGCTGATTTGCGTGTCCGTGGCCGAACGCTCGGCCGCCACCAGCTGACTCACGATGCTGTTCACATCGAGTCCCGAGCCGATGCCGGCGCTGCTGATGGAGCCTGTGGTCGAAACGGACGTCGTCATTACCCTTCCTCGAACTGTCGATCGGAGCGGATCGTTTTCGGCGCGCTCCTACGCCGAAGCGGCGCGGGATAACTCCCGCGCCGCCGGTTTGTAGCGATTAGCTCAACAGCTTCAGCACGGTTTGCGGAACCTGGTTGGCCTGGGCCAGCATCGCCACGCCCGCTTGTTGCAGGATTTGCGCGCGCGTCATGTTGGCCGTTTCCTTTGCGAAGTCGGTGTCCTGGATCTGACTGCGCGAGGAGCTGAGGTTGTTTTCCATCGAGCTGTTGTTCGACACGACGGAGCTGAAGCGGTTTTCGACGGCGCCCAAGTTGGCGCGGGCCGTGTCGATCTGCTGCAGCGCGCTGTCGATCTGCTGGATGGCGAGCGTCGAACCGGAGAACGAGCTCAGGTCGAGACCCGTCAAGCCAGTCGTGGTGGAGGCTGTGGCCGAGCCGTCGCCGCCGCTGACGTTGAAGCCCGTCGCCGTGCCGTCATCCGTGCCGGTGACCGCGATGGTCGAAGCCGAGCTCAGAACGATATGGCCGGTGGACGAATCGTACGCCGCGTTCACGCCGGTCGTGGTCGAGTAGTTGTTGATCGCGTCAACGACTTGCGAAACGCGCTGCTGGCTGGTGCCGGCCGCACTGATCGACGCGCCGACATCGACGCCGTTGATAACGAGTGCACCCGCGCCGACGGCGCCGAGGCTGCTGATGCCAGTCACTGAGGACGACTGGCCGTTGGCAGCCGTCACGCTGGACAGCGCGGCGGTGTTCGCATCGGTGAGCGAGGCGACAGTGATCGTGTCGTTCGCGTTCGCGCCGACCTGGAACGTGGCGCCGGTGAAGCTACCGTCCAGAAGTTTGACGTTGTTGAACTGCGTCGTGTTGGCGACGCGGTCGATTTCCTGCAGCAGGCTGGCCGCTTCGGTCTGGAGATCGGCGCGGTCGTTCGACGAGTTCGTCGCGTTGGCCGACTGCACGGCAAGCTGACGGATCGTCTGCAGGTTGTTGGTGATGGACTGCAGTGCACCGTCGGCGGTCTGCGCGAGCGAGATACCGTCGTTGGCGTTGCGGCCGGCTTGGTCGAGGCCGTTGATCTGCGCGGTCATCTGATCGGTGATCGCGAGGCCGGCGGCGTCGTCTTTGGCGCTGTTGATACGCAGGCCGGACGACAGGCGCTGCATCGACGTGCCCAACGAGGACTGCGTCGACGACAGATTGTTTTCGGCCATCAGGGAAATGATGTTGGTGTTGATGGTAAGCATTGGAAATTCTCCTCGGTTGTCGGGTTAGTCGCAGTGTGCGGGCCTTTTCATCCGAGGCCGTTGTCGCTGCTGAGTTAGTTATCGGTCCATCTTTTCGAAACTTTAGTTCAGAAGTATAAAAGTGGAACAAATCTTCCAAAATCGCATGGGAACGCCGTTTTTAAGGCATCACCGCGTTATTTCAGAAGCTGGAAAAGTGACAGGCTTTGCACTTTCTGGAAGCTCAGCTGAGCTGCCTGAAGTGCCGTGCTCTGCAGGCTGAGCTGACTCGCGGCTTGCGCGAAGTCGACGTCCTGCAGATTGCTCAGCGTGTTCTGCAGCGATGTGCTTTGATCGCTGCGTGAACTCGCCGTTTCATCGAGCGTGTTCAGTCGCGCACCGACGCCGGCGTTGACGTTGTCGATGTGCGAGGAGATCTGTTGCAAGTCTTCGATCGATGCGAAAAAGCCGTTGCGTTGCGCCGCCGTTTGCGCGGGCGTCTGCGGATTCGCGCCGACCGTATTGATGAGGTTCTGCACTGTCGTGAACAGATCCTGCGACGGCGCCGGCTTCACGCTGAAGCTGTCGCCCGCGGCGGGCTGTCCACCGATGGTGAGATTCACGCCGGCGAAACTGATCGTGGATCCGGCCGTGTACGTGCCGCCCGTGACGACGTTGTTGCTCGCGTCCAGCACCTGATAGTTTCCGGCGCCATCGAACGTCACCGAATACGTGCCGCCCGTGTACGCGGTGTTTGCGTCCAGGCTCGATGAGCTGACCACGGCTGTTCCGGTGTTCGCGCTAGACGCGCGCGCCGCGAAACTGCCGTTGCCGGTCGGGATGCATTGAAACACATCGCTGCCGCTATCGCTGTCGCCGACCGAAACGTTCGGACCGACTTCGATCTGACGCTGCGTCTGATCGCCGGTGTACGTAACGCCGCTGCTCGTGGTGGAGAAGGGCGCCGTTGCATCGGTGGTGCCGCCGAACAGATAACGGCCGGTTCCGTCGCTGCTGTTCGCAAGCGCGACGAGGCTCGAGTATTCCTGTTTCAGTTCGGCCACGATCGCGGAGCGCGATGTCGCCGATTGCGAATCGTTCGACGCTTCGATCGCGAGTTCTTGAATGCGGGTGATATGCGTGTTGACCGTCGACAGCGCGTTCGTTTCGAGATTGAGACGATTGCTTACCGTCGATGCGTTGTTGCCGAATGCGGTCAATTGTGAATTGGCGCGATCGAGCAGCACGGCCAAACCTGCGCCGACCGGATCGTCCGCCGCGCTCGTCCATTTTTTGCCGGACGAAATCTGCTGCTGCGTGCGCGTGACCGCCGCTTCGCCTTGCATGATCGATGAAAGGCTTTGCGTATACATCGTCGCAGTGGAAATTCGGTCGGTCATGTGTGCACCGCGGCGATGAGTGTCTGGAAGGTTTCGTTGGCGATGTTGATGATCTGCGAAGCGGCCTGATACGCCTGCTGGTACTTCACCATGTTGGCCGCCTCTTCATCGAGGTTGACGCCGGATGTCGTGCTGGCTTGCGTGGTGAGCTGCGTGTCGATGGCGGTGCGCGCGTTGAGCGCGTAATCGGCCTGGCTCGCGATGCTTCCGACGCTGGACGTGATTTGGCTCACGGCTTGTGTCAGCGATGTCGTGCCGCCGTTGAGCAGGTTCGTGCTGTCCAGCCCCGCGAGAAGATTCGCGTTGCTGTTGTCACTGGAATTCGCGCCGTTCGCACTCACGGCGAACTGATCGCCAACGGCTGGCGTACCGGAAATCGCGACCGACCATCCGTTGACTGTGATCGGCGAACCGCTCGTGTAGGTGTACGAACCCGAACCGTTGATCGAGTACGTCGTCGCCGACGTGAACTGAATGTTCACCGGCGATTGCAGATTCGAATTCGTCGAGTCCGTGATCGACAACTGACCCGCGCTGGCGTTGCCGGTGTTCGCGGTTGCGGCGGCGATCCGCACAGGGCTCGCGGCGGCTAGGCGGTTCGGATCGGTCATCGTGACGGCGATTTGCCCAGCAGCTTGCGCGCTCGGTTGCACGAGAAAACTATCGCCCGCCGATGCGCTGCCACCGACGACGACACTCACGCCGTTCACGACGAACGGTGAAGCGGACGTGCCGCTGCCACTCAGCGAAACGGCAGCGCCGGTGGTCGCGTCGGATGCGCTCCAGTTAGTGCCGTCGTACTGCAAAATGAAATTGCTGGTGCCGAGTGAACTGGCGCTGCCGACGCTCGTCGTGAGCGTTGCACTGCCGGTGTTCTTCGAGCTGGCGAAAACCGCGGGTGTCGGCGTGCTGAAAACATCGCCGCCCATGTTGCCGTAGAGATCGACGCCGTTTTTATTTTGCGAATTGACCGCGCTTGCGAGTCCCGCCGCGGCCTGTCCGAGTTGCGCTTCCATCGGATCGACGACGGTGTGACGGACTTGCAGAAGTCCGCCGATCGATCCGCTGATTGAATTGTCGGGAAGCAAAATCGAACCGCCCGCCGACGTCAGCGCGAGGCTGTGACGCGCGGGTTGATACGGATCGGAAACGGTCGTGAGCTGTTGTGCTTGATTGCCGAGTACGAGCGCTTGGCCGCCTGTGGTGAAAACGCTGAGCGAACCGTTGTCGCCGGCCGTCGTCGTCACGCCGATTTCGTTCGAGAGCTGCAACACGAGTTGATCGCGCTGATCGAGCAAATCGTTCGGCGGTTGGCCGGTCGATGACGATTGCGAGGAAATCTGTTGGTTGAGTGTCGCGATCTGTTTGGTCAACTGATTGACCGTCGCGACGCCGGCCGTCACGCCTTGATCGACCTGGCTGTCGACCTGCTGCAACTGACCCTGCAGCGAATTGAATGTGGTCGCCAGATTCTGCGCGCTGCCGAGCAACGACTGGCGCGCGGCGACTGAGGTCGGATTGCTCGACACGGCTTGCAACGCATCGAAGAAATTCGACATCGGTTGAGCGATGCCGGTACTGCTGCCCGAAAAATACTGCGCGAGCGAATCGGCGAGACCATCGAGCGAAGTCAATCGGCCCATCTCGCTGCTGCTCTGCTGCAACTGGCCGGTCAGCATCGTGTTGACCATGCGCTGCACGGTCGTGACGTCCACACCCGTGCCGACAAAACCGTAACCCTGAAATTGTCCCGGTTTCGCGGCGAGCACAACCTGCTGCCGGCTATAACCGGGCGTGTTGGCGTTCGCCACGTTGTTGCTGATCGTCGCCATGGCGCGCTGGAAGGCGAGCAGGGCGGATGTTCCGGTCGCTAGGATGTCAGTCATAGGTCACCTGCTTGCCAATAGCGACCCGTCGCCGGATTTCTGAAGCACGGCGGCAATCATCGAGCCGTGTGCTATCGAGGAAATCTTTGACGCGTAGTTGGGGTCGGTTGCGTAGCCAGCCTTTTGCAATGCGCCGGCGAAACGTTGTGTGTCGTAGCCCGAGCCGAGTGCTGCGGCATAGCGCGGACTCGTCTTGAGCATCTTCACGTAGTCGTCGAAGCTGTCGCCGATCGACGCGTAGCTGCGGAAACTTGCCGTTTCACGGTGCGTCTGTCCGTTACTGACTTCGCTCGTCGAAAGCGACTTGGTCGCACCGGTCCATGACGAACCGGCCTTAATGCCGAACAGGTTGTTGTCGCCGCTGACGTGTTTGCCCCAGCCGCTTTCGAGCGCGGCCTGCGCGACGAGCGCCTGCGGCGAAACGCCGAGCGCGGCGGCTGCGCGTTGCGCATGCGGCCACACTTGCGTGACGAAATCTTCCTGCGAAATAGATCGGTTCGGGGCGCCGTGCGACGACGTGGGGGCGACGTCGCTCGTTGCGAGCGAGGGACGCCCCGAACCTTGCGAGAGGGTGGTCGGATTGCTTACTGAAGTGACAGGCACACCGCGTGCCGCCACGGCAGTTGTCGCGTTGGTGCGGTTCGTTGGTGTGCTTGTCGTGTTCGTGGTCGTGACTGGAGCGGCCGGGACCGCGCTCGTGTTTCCGATATTTGTCGACATCGGCGACGCGACATGACGCGGCGGAAGATTGCGCGTGTATTGCGCCAGCGACATCGCGGCGGTTTTCGTACGCGGAATCGCTGTAGATACGGATGTCGATGTCGTCGCGTCGGGTTTTCCGCCGAGCGATTTGCGGATCATCGCCTGCATGCCGAGACCCCGGCCTTGCGACAAACGGTTCGAGACTTCGCGGTCGTACAGATCGCGGTAGGTTTTCGAGTCACCCGGAAACATCGCATCGCTGCCGCTCGCATCGCGCATGGTCTTGACGAGTTGCTGTGCGAACAGGCTTTCGAATTTGCG
Organism: Rudaea sp.; assembly: GCA_036271355.1. Classification (GTDB taxonomy): domain Bacteria; phylum Pseudomonadota; class Gammaproteobacteria; order Xanthomonadales; family Rhodanobacteraceae; genus Rudaea. The sequence goes on from DATBAU010000332.1 coordinate 12,381, forward strand.
CGCAGTCGCATCGATCGCGGCGGGATCTTTCTGCGCCGCCGCCGCGCGCAACGAATTCAAATTCGCCGAATTCGGCAAATCCGATGCGTTCGCGTTGAGCTTGGCGATGGCCGGACTCATCAGATCACTTCGAGCTCGGCGCGCAATGAACCGGCTTGCTTGAGCGCTTCGAGAATCGCGACGAGATCGCCCGGCGCAGCGCCGACCTGATTCACGGCACGCACGATTTCCTCCAGCGAAACGCCGCCGTTGAAGAGGAACATGCGCGAGGAATCCTGTTGAACTTTGACGTCGGAGTTCGGCACGACCTGCGTCGTTCCGCCCTGACTGAATGCGTTGGGTTGGCTGACGCCGGTGTGTTCGGCGATCGTGACCACGAGCGATCCGTGCGCGACGGCGGCCGGCATCACGCGTACGTGCGCGCCGATCACGATCGTGCCGGTGCGTGCGTTGATGACGACCTTCGCTGGCGCGTCGCCCGGTTCGAGTTCGATGTTTTCCAATTTCGCGATGAAGCTCACGCGCGCACCCGGATCGAACGGTGCTTTGACAGCGACCGTGACTGCATCGATCGGACGTGCCGCTTCCGGACCGAGCGTGCGGTTCAACGCTTCGACCATGTGCTGCGTCGTCGTGAAATCGGCGGTGTGCAGATTCAGCATGACTTCGTCGCCACTCGGCGCGGGACCGCTCGCGACGGAGCGTTCGACCGTCGCGCCGCCCGGAATGCGTCCGGCGCTCGGCACGTTGACCACGATGCGCGATCCGTCTTTGCCGCTCGCGTCGAGACCGCCGACGATCAGGTTTCCTTGCGCGATGGCGTAGGTTTGTCCATCCGATCCGCGCAATGGCGTCATCAGCAGCGAACCGCCGCGAAGACTACCCGCGTTGCCGATGGAAGATACGGTGACGTCGATCGGTTGTCCCGGTTTCGCGTACGCCGGCAGTTCCGCTTGCACGGCGACGGCCGCGACATTTTTCAATTGTGGATTGACGTTCGCCGGCACCGTCACGCCGAGCTGCGACAGCATCGTGCGCAAACTCTGCACCGCGAACGGCGCCTGACTCGTTTGATCGCCGGAGCCATCGAGTCCGACGACCAGGCCATAGCCGATCAGCGGATTGCTGCGGACACCGGCGACTTGCGCGAGATCCTTGATGCGTTCGGCGTGTGCGAACGGCGCACAGATCAGGCAGGCGAGCAGGGTGAGGAGACGTCGCATCGGCGTGCTCACATCGGGTAATAAGCGGAGTTGAAGAACTTCGACAGCCAGCCCATCACGTTGCTGTCGGCGAGTGCGCCGCGTCCGCCGTAGGCGATGTGCGCATCGGCAACGCGGCTCGACGGAATGCTGTTGTCGGGCGCGATGTCGGCCGGGCGGATGATGCCTTCGATCTGGATGTATTCGTTGCCTTGATTGAGGCGAATCCATTTTTCGCCGCGCACCTGGAGATTGCCGTTCGGCAAACGTCCGGCGACGGTGACGGTCAAATTGCCGTCGAGTTCGTTGCTTTGTTTCGAATCGCCGCTGCCACTGAAATCGCGCGAACTGGAACCTTGTCCGCCGAGCAGTTTGTTGGCGATGCTTTTCTTGCCGCCGAACAGCGAACCGACGGACATGTCCATATCGGATTTCTTCGACGTGTCGGTCGATGCGCTCGTCGTCGCATTGGTTTTTTCGGAAAGGACAATCGTGATCAGATCGCCGGGACCATGCGCACGTTGATCTTGAAACAGTGCGAGGTCGGCTTCCGGTCGATAGATCGCACCGGCGGTCGCTTGCGTCTGATAGACCTGCGGCGCTGTCGCCGGAAAATGCGGCGGCGGCGGATTGACCGACTGCACCGCGGCGCAACCGCCGAGCGAAACGAAAATGAGGGAGGCGAGAAGTCGTTTCACGGAATTCCTCATCCCATGTTGTTGGTGAGATGGCTGAGCATGTCGTCGACGGTCGAGATCGCTTTCGAGTTCATCTCGTAGGCGCGCTGCGTTTCGATCATGTCGACGAGTTGTTCCACCACGTTGACGTTCGAGCTTTCGGTGGAGCCTTGCGTCAGCGTGCCCATGCCCGACAATCCGGGCGCGGCCTGCTGCGCGGGGCCGCTCGACGCGGTTTCGGTATACAAATTCTGTCCGTTGGATTGCAGTCCAGTGGGGTTGATGAAGTCGGTCAGCGTGAGCGTGCCGACTTGAACCGGATTCGTCGTTCCGGCGACTTGCACCGACACGGTTCCGTCGGAGCCGATCGTGATGCTTTGCGCGGACGCGGGAATCTGGATGCCGGGCTGCACGGTGTAGCCGGCGGACGTGACGAGCTGTCCGGTCGCATTGAGCTGGAAGCTGCCGTCGCGTGAGTACGACGTCGTCCCATCGGGCATCAATACCTGAAAGAAACCGCGGCCGTTGATCGCGAGGTCGAGCGCGTTGCCGGTCTGCTGCAGATTGCCTTCGGTAAATTGTTTCTGCGTCGAGACGACGTGCACGCCGGTGCCGACGGTGAGTCCAGACGGCAATTGCGTCTGCTGCGAACTCGCGCCGCCGGGCTGGCGCAGATTCTGATACATCAAATCCTGAAAGCTCGCGCGATCGCTCTTGAAGCCGGTCGTGTTCGCGTTGGCCAGGTTGTTGGAGATGACCGTCATGCGCGTTTGCTGCGCATCGAGTCCCGTCTTCGCAACCCACAGTGCCTGATTCATGGTCCCGCCCCGTTATGTCGAGAGTTTCAGCAGCGACGACGCCGCTTTTGCGTTGTCATCGTTGTTATGCAAGACCTGTACTTGAAGATCGAATTGGCGCGACAGCGAAATCATGTCGATCAATGCTTCGGACGCATTGACATTGCTGCCTTCGAGCGCGCCCGGCGTCAAAACATTGCCGGACAGCGACGCCGGCGGATCGCCGGTCGTGCTTCGATGCATGAGTCCGTCTTCGCCGCGCGCGAGTTGTTTGCCATCGAGCTGCACGGTGCGGATGCGTCCGACGTTCGCTTGCACGTCGGGTGTTTGTCCTTGCGGCACGATCGACACCGTTCCGTCCGGCGCGATGTTCACGCTTTGATACGGCGGCACGGTGATCGGACCACCATCGCTGAGCACGGCGTTGCCGCGCGACGTGGTGAGTTGTCCGTTCTCGGTCACGCGCAAATCGCCAGCGCGTGTGTAGGCTTCCGCGCCGGTGCTGTCCTGCACGGCAATCCACGCATCCGGTTTCAGCGCGACATCGAGCGGATTGTTGGTGTCGTTGACCGTGCCCGGCCGCGCATCGAAGCCGGGCGATTGCAATTGCGTATCGACACGCGTGCGCAGTCCGGGTCCGGATACGGCGTACGGTGTGGTCATCGCCAGCATCTGCTTGAAGCCGGTCGAATCGGAATTGGCGAGATTTTCCGCGACCACCGACTGGGCGCGCAGCGTCGCGCTGGCGCCCGTCATTGCAGTGTAGATGCCGTTATCCATGAGCGTGGATACCTAGTTCGCTATCAGCGCATCTGGATAATGGTTTGCGTGATCGCGTCGGACGTCTGGATGACCTGCGCGTTCGCCTGATAGTTGCGCTGCGCGCTGATCATGTTGACGAGCTGCGCGGTCAGATCGACGTTCGATTCTTCCAACGCACCCGACTGGATATCGCCGAATGCCGAGGTGCCCGCCGAGCCGCGCAACGGCTGGCCGGACTGCGCGGTTTCGACCCAGTCGTTGCCGCCCGTCTGCTGCAAGCCTTGCGCGTTGGAGAAGTTGGTCAGCGCAACCTGGCCCAGCGCGGTCGACTGACCGTTGGTGTAGTTGGCCGTGACCACGCCGTTCGAATCGACGCTGACGCCGGACAAGTTGCCGGTCGCGTAACCATCCTGCGTGAGCGAATTGAGTGCGTACGAACTCGAGTACTGCGTCGTGCCGCTCAGATCGACCGAAATGTTCATCGGCGAAGCGCCGTCGGTCGGCGTGTACGGAGGCAGCGGCAACAGGCCCGATGTCGGTGTCGTCAATTTGCCGGTCGCATCGAACGCGAGCGAATCCGGACCGCTCACTGACGTGCCGTCGGTATACGTGTATACACTCCACTGATTCGGCGTGGACGACTTCACGTAGTAGAAGTTCGTCGTGTGCGCGACGCCGAGCGAATCGTACGTCGTCAGCGAATTGGTTTCGTTGTAGCTTTGCGCATTCGTCGGATCGAACGTCGTGACCGTCGGCGGTTCGTCGGACGCCGGAAGATTCGCGCCGAGGCTGACCGTCGAGGTCGGGTTCGGCGAGCTTTCGGAGGTCGCGAGTTGAAGATCGCTCAGCTTGCCAGTGTTGAACGTCGTGTTCGAAACGCCGCCCGTGACCGTCGTCGTCGCCGGGAAAACCTGCAGGCGATTGCCGGACGGATCGACGACGTAGCCACTCTTGTCCACGCCGAAATTGCCGGCGCGCGAATACACGGTCGATCCATTCGACGATAGCGTGAAAAATCCCGAACCGGAGATCGCGAGGTCGAGATTGTTGCCGGTCGAGTTGATGTCGCCCTGCGCGAACTGTTGCGCGACGGAGGCGACCTTCACGCCCGTGCCGATCGCGTTGCTGGCCAGGCCGTATGGCGAGACCGGGAACATGTCGGCGAATTCCGCACGCGAGAATTTGAAGCCCACGGTGCTGGCGTTGGCGATGTTGTTGGCCGTCGTGTTGAGATCGGCCATCGCCGCGGCTAGGCCGGTCAAAGCGATTTCGAAAGCCATGAGAAATACTCCTGCGTTAGCTGATGCTTAGGATTTGGTCAAAGGTGACGGCATCGTGACCTTCAAGATTCAGGACGATGCCTTGCGAGGTGAATGAAACGCTTTCGATTTTCGCGGCGACTTGCGTTTGCAGCGTGGTCGATCCACTCGTCGCGGAAATGGTGTACGTGCCTGCCGGTGCCACGCCGCCAGCGTCGGTGGTGCCATCCCAGGTGAAGTCAACATCGCCTGCGGCGTCGGCTTTGTCGGTGAACGAACGTACGACGTTGCCGGCGGAATCCTTCACGACGAAGTTGATGTCGCCGGGTCCGGTCGCGGTGACCGATCCGTTGACCTTGCCGCCCGCATCGAGCTGTGCGGTGTTGCTTTGGATGTACGCGTCGTGTCCGACGAGTCCGGCGACCTGCACCGATTCCTGCTGACCCATCAAGGACTGAATGCCCGACAAGCCGGTGTTGAGCTGCTGCACACCTTGCAGGTTCGCGAACTGCGCGAGCTGCCCGAGGTATTGCGAGCTGTCCATCGGCTTGGTCGGATCCTGATCCTTCATCTGCTCGGTCATGAGCGTGAGGAACGCGTTCATGTCGAGCTGATTGCCGCTCGAGGGCGTGGTCGTGTTCTGCTGACCGAGGCCGAGCTGCTGGAAGATGCTCGTGGCGCTGGAGCTGTTCGTTGCTGACGTGGGGGTTGTCATTGAAAGTTTCCGAAGGGGAGTTAGTTGCCGAGATTCAGCGTCGAGAGCGCGAGTTCTTTCGCGGTGTTGAGCACCTCGACGTTGTCTTGATAAGCGCGCGCCGAAGAAATCATGTTGACCATCTGCGCGACCGGATCGATGTCGGGTGCGTACACATAACCCTGACCGTCCGCGAGCGGATTGCCGGGTTCGTAGCGCTTCACCGGCGGCGTGTTCTGTTCGACCACGCCATCGGTGCGTACGCCGGCTAAACCGCGTCCGGGTTCGCCGGTCGTCTGCGCCGAGAACATCACTTCGCGCGGTTTGTAGACGGTGGCGGGATCGCCGCTGACGTCGTTGACGTTGGCCAGATTGCTCGCCACGGTGTTGAGGCGTGTCGATTGCGCGGCGAGCGCGGAACCGGCGATGTCGAATATGCCGAGATCGCCCATGTCAGGATCCCGTGATAGCGGTCATGAGCGTGTGCGCCCGCGACGTGATGAATTGAAGGCTCGCCTTGTACTCGAGCGCAGCGCGCGCGAACGCGGCGTGCTCGTAGTCGCTGTCGACGGTGTTGCCGTCGAGGCTAGGCTGCAGCGGAATGCGGTATTTGAGCGCCGCGGCGGTTGGATCGGGCTGCGTCGAAATCGTGACTGAAGTTTTTCCGTCGTCGGTCGATTGTTTAGTCACGTTCGCAGCGTTCGTCGCATCGGTGAGCGCCTGCGCGAAATCGATGTCGCGCGCCTGGTAGTTCGGCGTATCCGCATTGGCGAGATTCGACGCAAGCACGTCGAGCCGCGCTTCGCGAAGCCCCAGTGCTGCGGCATGAATGCCAAATAGATTGTTGGATGTATCCACGCGCCGACTCTCCGGCGAAAGACTTACGGGGGATCGAGGCAAGGCGTGTGCCGTGAGTTTTTTTGACGCTCGCGAGGGTCGTTGTTCCGCCTCAGCGGAATTCAGCGCGGGTTTTCTTCTAGCTCGTCGTTCCCGCGAAGGCGGGAATCCAGCGCCTTTGCTCTGTTTGCTCTTCAGAGCAAGTGCTTCCGCCGCAAGCGGCGGGTAACTTTTTGCTCAACGGCAAAAAGTCACCAAAAAACGTTTCTTTTTCTCGCAATGGGCGTTGTCCGCAGACAGCACGTCCGTGCTGCTGGCTGCGGACGCGCGCATCCCTGCGCGCGACCACCGTCGTCGCAGAC
>DATBAU010000333.1:0-2817 GCA_036271355.1 Rudaea sp.
CGTCGCGCTCTGGCCGAGTTTGATGTACGACAAACCGACATGGACCAGCGTTTCTAATTTTCGCGCGAGTGCGGGAATTTTCTCGAACAGTTTCAATGCATCTTCCACCGTCATTTCCAGAACATCGGAAATCGTGTGGCCCTTGTAATGAATCTCGAGGGTCTCGCGGTTGTAGCGCTTGCCGTGGCAGACGTCGCAAGGAACATAAACATCCGGCAGAAAGTGCATTTCGACCTTGATCAATCCATCGCCTTCGCATGCTTCGCAACGGCCGCCTTTCACGTTGAACGAAAAACGCCCCGGCTGATAACCGCGAACGCGCGATTCCGGAACCTGCGCGAACAATTCGCGCAATGGCGTGAACAGACCCGTGTACGTCGCCGGATTTGAACGCGGCGTGCGCCCGATCGGCGATTGATCGATATCGACGACTTTGTCGAACAGTTCCAGACCTTCGACTTTCACGAACGGAGCGGGTTTTTCGTTCGCGCCGTTCAACTCTGCGGCGGTGTGGCGGAACAGCGTGTCGTTGATCAGCGTTGATTTTCCCGAGCCGGACACACCGGTGATGGCGACGAACAATCCCGCCGGAATTTCCAGATCGACATCTTTCAGATTGTTGCCCGACGCGCCAAGGACTTTCAGAAGCCGATCGGGATCGGGCGAGCGGCGTTTCTTCGGCACTTCGATGCCGCGTTTGCCGGACAGATATTGTCCCGTCAGCGAACGTGGCGCGGCGAGGATGTTCTTGAGCTTTCCCTGCGCGACGACTTCGCCGCCGTGCACGCCCGCGCCGGGACCGATATCGACGACGTGATCGGCCATGCGAATGGCGTCTTCGTCGTGTTCGACCACGATGACCGTGTTGCCGAGATCACGCAGCCGCGTGAGCGTTCCGAGCAAGCGCTCGTTATCGCGCTGATGCAAACCGATCGACGGTTCATCGAGCACGTACATCACGCCGACGAGTCCCGCGCCGATCTGGCTGGCGAGACGAATGCGCTGCGCTTCGCCGCCGGACAACGAATCGGCCTGGCGATCGAGCGTGAGATAGTCGAGTCCGACGTCGACGAGAAAACGCAGACGTTCGCGAATTTCCTTGACGATTTTCCCCGCGATCTCGCCGCGCCATCCGGCGAGCTTGAGTCCGTGGAAAAATTGCAGCGTCTGATCGATCGGCAGCGCCGTTAACGCGGGCAGATTCGCGTCGGCGACGAACACATTGCGCGCGCTGCGGTTCAAGCGTTCGCCGTGACAATGCGGACACGGCCGTTCCGTGATGAATTTCGACAATTCCTCGCGCACCGCCGGCGATTCGGTTTCACGGTAACGCCGTTCGAGATTCGGCACGATGCCTTCGAAGCGATGCTTGCGCGCAACGCTGCCGCCGGTCTCGGTGAGATAGCGGAAGCTGATCATCTCATCGCCCGATCCGGACAGAATCGCGTGGCGAATCGCCTCGGGAAGTTGTTCCCACGGCGTGTCGATATCGAATTTGTAGTGGCGCGCCAGCGACAGGATCAGCTGGAAGTAATACATGTTGCGCCGATCCCAGCCGCGTATCGCGCCAGCGGCAAGGCTCAGGTTCGGATGCACGACGACGCGGCCGGGATCGAACACCTGCGTGACGCCGAGGCCATCGCACGTGCCGCATGCGCCCACCGGCGAGTTGAACGAGAACAGCCGCGGCTCGAGTTCGGGCAATGAGTAATCGCACACCGGACACGAGTAGCGCGACGAGAACAGCGTCGGCGGCGCTTTGTCGTCGTCCATGTCGACGAGCAGCGCGATGCCGTCGCCGAGACGCAGTGCGGTTTCGAACGATTCGGCCAAACGCTGTTTGATGTCCGGCGCGGCACGGAAGCGGTCGATAACCGCTTCGATCGTGTGCTTCTGCCGCAACGCAAGCGGCGGCACCGCATCGAGCTCGTACAGCACGCCGTTGACGCGCGCGCGCACGAAACCTTGTGCGCGCAGTTGTTCGAATACCTGCAGATGCTCGCCTTTGCGTTCGCGAATCACCGGCGCGAGCAGCATGAAGCGCTTCTCCGCATCCATCGCGAGCGCGGCATCGACCATCTGGCTCACCGTCTGCGCCTGCAGCGGAATGTTGTGATCCGGACAACGCGGCGTGCCCACGCGCGCGAACAACAGACGCAGGTAATCGTAGATTTCGGTGATCGTGCCGACCGTCGAACGCGGATTGTGCGACGTCGATTTCTGTTCAATGGAAATGGCGGGACTCAAACCTTCGATGTGATCGACATCGGGTTTTTCCATCACCGACAAAAACTGCCGCGCGTACGCCGACAGCGATTCGACGTAGCGGCGCTGGCCTTCGGCGTAAATGGTGTCGAACGCGAGCGACGATTTGCCCGAGCCGGACAAGCCCGTGATCACGATCAGGCTGTCGCGTGGCAAATCCAGATCGATGTTCTTCAGATTGTGCGTGCGTGCGCCGCGTATGCGGATCGAATCCATGGGTCTGCTTTCGAAATCAACGGAATACTATAGCGCGGTGCGGGTATGAGCCGTATCGTCGCCGAGGATTGAAACTGAATGAACGACGTCTCACACCCCGCGACGCGGGGGCGAGAATCGCCTTACCTGATATGGAGGTGGATCGGAAAAAATAAACCGTGCGCGGTCAGACCGGATGAGGCTCGAATCCATCCGCGAAGAGGGAAGTTTCGGCTTCGGCGGCGCCGATGTCGCACCCATCGCCCTGGGGACGCGCGAGGCCGCGCTGATCCGTCGTGACGGCGTCGCATGCCGCGGCGTCGATGACCGGACTGCCGGTCAGCGGCGGCATGGTAG
>DATBAU010000334.1:0-3152 GCA_036271355.1 Rudaea sp.
TGCGGCGGCGCTTATCGCGCCGCCGCACGGGCTGTTAGATTCGCTCACAGTTCCGTTCAACATTCGTCGCTTTTTTTCGTTCGCTCCGGCGCGTAGTTTGTGTGTCATTGACGGAATCGAAAAAATCAATCTTCATCGCGAAGCGTCGCGCGTCGAGACGGATTGGGAAAACTGGCCGCTCGCGAGCGTGAACGATCATGTCGTTCGATTGAGCGTCATGACGCGCGATTTCCACTGGCATCGCCATTGCGATTCCGACGAAATGCTGATGCCCGTCGAAGGAAGCCTTATCGTGGACTTCGAGGATAAAACGCTGACCGTCGATGTCGGCGAATTCGTCCGCGTTCCGCGCAACGTGCTGCATCGCACGCGACCGGCTGGCGACAAAGTCGTCACGCTCTCGTTCGAGCACAAGGACACGTCCGTCACCGGCAGCTGATCCGACGATCGGCTAGTATCCCAGCGGCCATTTCATTCGTTTGGGGAGTTTCCGATGAACGTCGCCCGTCTCACGTTCGCCATCGCTGCGTCGCTGTTTACTGCGTCGATTTCGTTCGCGGCCACGCCGGACACAAGCTCGATCCAACGCGAAATTACTAAACATCACGACGAAGCGCTGAAACGTTTGCAGGACTGGATCGCCCTGCCCTCCATCGCTGCGGAAAACCGCAACGCAAACGAAGGTGCGGAGTACATGGCGAAGCTCGCGCGCGATGCGGGATTCCAGAAAGTCGAAGTCGTGCACACGTCCGGCAAGCCCGGCGTGTTCGCCACGCTCGATGCGGGCGCGAAGAAAACAGTCGGTCTATATTTCATGTACGACGTGAAACAATTCGACCCCGCGGAATGGACGTCGCCGCCGCTGGAAGCGCGGCTCGTCGACAAACCCAACATCGGCAAAGTGATCGTCGGACGCGGTGCGGTGAATCAGAAAGGTCCGGAAGCGGCATTCCTCGCCGCGTTGCACGCGATTCGCGGCGCGGGCAAGAAAATGCCGGTGAATCTTGTGATGGTCGCCGAAGGCGAAGAAGAAATCGGATCGCCACATATCGCCGAACTCGTGCTGCGCGCCGATGTTCAGGCCGCGCTGAAGAAAACGGTCGGCGTTTTCATGCCGTCGGCGGAACAGGATCTCGACGGCAGCGTCACTGTGTCGCTCGGCGCGAAAGGCGTGGTCGAACTCGAGTTGGTGTCGAGCGGCGAAAAATGGGGACGCGGTCCGACGCACGACGTGCATTCCTCCCTGAAGGCGATGGTCGACAGCCCCGTGTGGCGACTCGTTCACGCGCTCGATACGCTCGTCTCGGCCGACGGCAACACGATCACCATCGACAACTATCCGCCCGCCCCGCCGATCAGCGCGGCAGACAAAGCGATGGTCGACGCCGCTGCCATGAAACACGACGAAGCGAAATCGAAAATGCAGCTCGGCGTGCAGCATTGGATCGACGATGCGAACTGGCAAGCCGCGAACGAACGGCTCGTGTCGCAGCCGACGGTGAACATCGAAGGACTCGTCGCGGGATACACCGGTCCGGGTGGAAAAACCGTTCTGCCGCATCGCGCGGTCGCGAAAATCGACATGCGTCTCGTACCGGGACAAACAAAAGATGCCGCCGTCGCCGCGCTGAAAGCGCATCTGGCGAAACACGGTTACGGCGACATCGAGGTGAACGTCAGCGGCGGATACGATCCCACCAGCACGAGCGCCGATGCGCCGCTCATCAAGGCGCAGATCGCGGTGCTCAAACGCGCCGGACTCGATCCGCTGATGTGGCCGCGCAACGCAGGTTCGTATCCCGGCTTCGTGTTCACCGGTGCGCCGCTGAAACTCGCGTCGGGACACTTCGGACTCGGCAACGGCACCGGCGCGCACGCCCCCGACGAGTATTACCTGATCGAATCCGCCAATCCGAAGGTGCAAGGTTTCGACGGCGCGGCGATGTCGTTCGTCAATTACCTGTACGCGCTCGCCGACTAGCGATTTCTTCTTTCCCGAGAAATCCCAACGCTTGCCCACTTGACTGGTCGATCAACTCGAGCTAATTTCGCGCTAGGTTGATCGATCAATCAAGTCATGTCCGATACGTCGACACGCGATCGTCTGGTATTCGCCGCATTGCGGCTTTTTGCCGAAAAAGGCTACGGATCGACCAGCGTCGCCGACGTGCGGCAAGCCGCCGATGTGCACAGCGGCAGTCTGTATCACTTTTTCCCGGGCAAGCAGGAATTGCTGCTCGCGGTGCTCGAGGCGTACCAGGCCGGCATCGGTCCGATGCTGCTGGAGCCGGCATGGCGCGGTATCGACGATCCGATCGAAAAAATCTTGGCGCTGCTAGCGCAATACCGACGTTCGCTGACGATGACCGAATGCCAGTACGGATGTCCGATCGGAAGTCTCGCGCTGGAACTTCACGAACCCGACCCGCCCGTGCGCAAACTGCTCGCGCGAAATTTCGAAGGGTGGGTGCTCGCGATCAAGAAATGTCTGGAGGAAGCAGGCGAACGTCTGCCCGCCTCGCTCGATCGTCGCGAGTTGGCTGAATTCATCCTGACCACGATGGAGGGCGCGGTGATGCAGGCGCGAACCTATCGCGACATTCGCCGCTACGACAATTCCGTGCGACAACTGCGCGCTTACGTCGACGCGCTTTTGAGTTCAGCGAATTCAAAAACGCGGCCGAAACGCCGCAAACCGAAACGATGAATCTTTCAACGGGGAGAATCGCCATGTACGCGTTACCGATCCTGATGAGCCTGGTTGCCGCGACGGCGGCGCCGTCCGCCGATGCACCATCGCCGTATACGCCGCTCGATGTTCTCGTCGGCCATTGCTGGAAAGGCGCCCTGCCCGGCAATCGCGGCGAGGACACGCATTGCTTCATGCACATCTACGGCGACAAGTTCGTGCGCGATGTGCACGTGGTTCGCGCGGCGTCGCATCCGGATTATCAAGGTGAATCGATTTATTACTGGGATGGCGTGTCGAAACAACTCAAGTATCTGTACGTGGAAAGCGACGGCGGTTCGAGCGGCGGCAGCGTGAGTCAGGACGGCGATGCGCTCGTGTTCCCGCCGACGGAATATCAGCAGGACGGCAAGACGCAGTCGTATCGCAGCCGTTGGAAAAAGAACGGTGCGGAGTCGTACGA
>DATBAU010000335.1:0-5416 GCA_036271355.1 Rudaea sp.
GTATTGAAGATCTTGCTGCGGAAGACTATTCGGCACGTTATTCGGCGTGCTCGACACCGCGACGTTGCTCCAATTCGCCGTGCCTGATGTCGCGATATTCTGGTAGAGATAAAGTGTGTGATCGAGGCCGGGATTGCTCCCGGACCAATCGTTCCAGTACAAGTCGACATAAATAATGTCGCCATCGGGGACGCAGTACGCGTGGCCCGAACCATCGCCGTACGGGTTGTAGATATTATTGGTGCCAGTACCGGTCCATGTGTGAAATCCGTTGCCGCTCGTGGCCAGCGCAAACGATCCGCCCCAATGGTTTTCCTGCTCGTTGCCCGCCGCGTTCACGACGAGCACGCCTTGCGCTTTCGCGAACCCGGCTGCTTGGGCGATTGAACCTGCCAACGCGGTGCCATCGCCCTTTCCATCGAGTGGCGCAGCGAGCGAGGCGGAAATGACGTTGGCCTTGACTGCGCCTAGCGTAGTGCCCGATGCGTTTAAATGCGCCGCGTCGAGAATTGCGTCGTACCAATCGCCGACTGTCACCGTGTCGTAGGCGAGAAACGTCGCGCCGGGTGCGACGTCATACGCAATCTCCATCGTCGCGTTGCCATGCTTGCCGCCGGAGGAACCGAAGCTGGTGCCTATGCAGTTTTGCGGCGAATAGGGCGGATTGGCCGCGTCGTTCTTGACGTCGTAGCAGCTGAGTTTGCCGGCTGCCGGCCAATCCTTGCTGGTCTGCAAACTTGCGATCTTGGAATTGTCGTACGTGTCGATCATGGCGATCTTGATGCCGGTGCCGTCGTACGACGGCGTGAATCCCTGCCATAAATTCGCGTTGCCGGCGGCCACGCCTTCGCTCGTCTTGCTGCCGATCAGCGGCCGCGCGAGGCGAGCGGGCCGGATGAAAACGATATCGGGCTCCACGGCGAGTTCGCGCAAGCGGCTCAACGGAATCCACACTTCGTGCAGCGTTGCGCCCATCGAATGGCGGAGTCGCGTCCCATGACGCTGGAGCGTTCCCAGCGCATCGGGTGCCGAATCCGCGAAGCGCACTTCGACGAGAACCTCCTCGCCACTGCGCAGCGCGCTTGGCAGATGCGACATCGCCACCGACACTGCGGCGCCGCGTGCGCTGGCATCGAGCGCGTCGCGCAATTGGGCGTGGATCTTCGCGTCGATGCTGTCGACGATGGGCACATCGGGGACAACCGTTGACGCGGGATCAAGGTCGCCCGGATGAATCGGAATACTCGCCGTCGGTTGCGCCGCCAACGGCAGCGACGATGCCATCTCGGCAAGAATGACGAAGCAGAAAAGCGTCGTCGAACTGAATAATCTAAAATCCATTTTGCAAAACCTCGCCGGACATCCGCTTCCCCGGCGCGGACTTACAGATACGATGCTACGCCCGCGCGTAAGCGAGCCGCAAGCCGATCAGCTGCGCCGCAACGTCATGACGTGAAATGCATCACCCATTTCACCCGGAAGAGTGAGCCGTTTCACTTCCTGCGCGAGCCGATAACGCGCAGCTTCGTCGGACGCGGTGTCGTACGCCTCCGCGAATACCGCATCAAGGCCGTTCGCGATGAGGAATTCGGCTTGCGTCGTGAACGCATCGACGTGCAGTCCGTTCGATATCGCCGCTTCGCCGAGCGCATCGAAATCGACCCACGCGGTGATGTCTTGCAGTCCAGTCAATATCAACGGATCGTCGTGTGCGCGATGTCGATAATGACAACGCAACGTTCCTTCGCGACGTTGCGGCGCGTAGTAATCGTGTCGCGGAGAACCGTAGTCGATGAAGCACGCGTCGCCTTCCGCCAACGTCGATGTCACTTCCGCAAGCCACGGTGCGAGCAGCGGGCAAAATTCCGAACGATACGGTTGCGGCAGCGAACGATCGGCTAGCAAGGTTTGTATTTCCGAATCGAATGCCGGATCGGCTTCGCGTTCGCGCCATGCGAAATGATTCGCTTCATCGACGCCGACGCATCGCTCGAACACGCGATCGTCGCGCCACTCGAACAACCGAACCGGCAATGCGTCGGCGACTTCGTTCGCGATCAACACACCGCGCCACGACTCCGCGGGCGGCGCATCCAGCCATTCGATCGACTGCGCGAATTGCGGACATCGCGACGCGAGTGTCGCGCGCTGACGATCGCGCAAATCGGCGCTGCGTTCCAGCAATCGATAGCGCAATGGCCGCGCGCCGAGGCGATCGAGTTCGAGCAACAACTCCGCCGCCAGCGCGCCGCTGCCGGGGCCGAGTTCGACGATGTCCGCAGCGCGCGCGCGTGACGCGATCGCCCGCGCGAGGCATCGCGCGAAAACGAAACCGAGTTCCGGCGCGGTGACGAAATCGCCCGCCGCGCCGAATTTGGTTGCGCCCGCGCTGTAATAGCCGAATCCCGGAGCGTACAGCGCGAGTTCCATGTAGCGGTCGAACCCGATGGCGCCGTCCGCCGCGCGGATTTCGGCGCGGATTCGCTCGCACAGAAGCTCGCTGTGCTCGCGTTCGTCGGCGCTGGGATTCGCTAATTCGACTCGCACGCTGGAAAAATCTCCGCAAATCCGCTGCTGAAAACCGTTAAAGTGCGGGCGCATGACCGCCCATCGCTCCGTCGTTCTCGTCACCGGTGCCGCCAAACGCGTTGGTGCGCAAATCGCGCGAACGCTGCACGGCGCGGGTTACGACGCCGCGTTGCATTATCGCCATTCGCGCGCGGAAATGGAGGCGTTGATCGCTGATCTGGAATCCGCGCGACCGCAAAGCACGCTCGCGATCGGAGCGGAGTTGGCTGACATCGATGCGCTCGGCGACATTGTGGAAAAGTGTACAACGCGTTTCGGACGGCTCGATGCGCTAGTCAACAACGCATCTGCATTCTTTCCTACACCGGTCGGCGAAGCGACGGCGGCGCAATGGGACGAACTGTTCGCCAGCAATGCGCGCGCGCCGTTTTTTCTTTCGCAGGGCGCGGCCCCGGCGCTGAAGAAAGCGCGCGGCGCCATCGTGAATATTGTCGACATCTACGCCGAACGCGCGCTCGCACGACATCCGATTTACACGATGGCCAAAGCGGCCCTCGTTGCGATGACGCGTTCGCTCGCACGCGAACTGGCGCCTGATGTTCGCGTCAACGCCGTCGCTCCCGGCGCGATTTTGTGGCCGGAAAACGGCAACTATGCGAATCAGGAAGACGTTCTCGCGCGCACGCCGCTCGAGCGCACGGGCAAGCCGGAAGAAATCGCACGCGCGGTGCTATTCCTGATTCGCGATGCGACATTCACGACCGGCGAAATCCTGAAAGTCGACGGTGGACGTTCGCTCGTCGTCTGATTACAGATCGATCTCTTTGCCGGGCACGTCGTTCGAATCGCGCCAAAGTTCGGCGATGCTCCGTTTCGAAATCGGATGGATCACGTCGCCGGCGATATCCGCCATCGGTTGCAGAACGAACGCGTGTTTCAGTTCGTCGCGCGGAATCTGCAGATGATTGGAACCGGCGATCACATCGTCGCCATAAAGCACGATGTCAATATCGAGCGTGCGGCTCGAAAAGCGCGGCATATCGCGACGGCGCCCGTGGCGGTTTTCCAGATCGTGCAGCCAATCGTTGAGCGCGATTGGATCGAGATCGGTGTCGATCACGGCAACGAGATTGAGAAAATCCGGACCTTCAAATCCGACAGCCGGAAAACGATACGTCGGCGACACATTCACCGCGCCGAATTTCGCCCAGAGTTCATCGATCGCCGCGCGCAAATGTTTTTCCGGCTCGAGATTCGAACCGAGACTGAGATACGCGCGCGTCACGCCGGTTTGTCGCCGCGCTCGATGATCACGCCGACGGCTTTCGAGCCGCGCACGGCGCCGGGTTTCGACAATTTCAGACGCAGCCACGGCACGCGGAATTCGTCGCGAACGATTTGTGCGCAACGTTCCGCGAGCGTTTCCACAAGTTCGAAATGCGCGCTTTCGACGAACGCGATCAGCCGTTTGGCGACCGCTTTGTAGTCGAGCGTGTCTTCGATCTTGTCGGTCGCGGCGGGCTTGCGGTTGTCGAACGCCATCTCCAGATCGAGCGCGACGGTCTGCTTGATCTTGCGTTCCCAATCATAAATACCGATGACGGTTTCGATGCGCAGATCTTCGACGAACACGGTGTCCATTCAGACCGCCTCCAGCGGCGCCAACGATTCCAGATCCCAGCGCGGCGATACGTTGATCGCATTGCCGTCGTGCAGTCCCGCGCGCAGACGCAACGCGCCGGCAAGCGCGATCATCGCGCCGTTGTCGGTGCAGAATTCCAGACGCGGGAAATACGTGCGGAATCCATCGCGCTTGCCCGCTTCGGCGAGATCATGCCGAAGACGCTTGTTCGCGCCGACGCCGCCGGCGATGACGAGCCGCGTGTTTCCAGTTTCCTTGAGTGCGCGGCGGCACTTGATCAGCAGCGTTTCGACGATGGCTTCCTCGAATCCGCGGGCGATGTCGGCTTTCACATCGGGTTGATCGACATTCGACTGGTACGCGAGCAACACCTGCGTCTTCAATCCACTGAAACTGAAATCGAGGCCGGGTCGATCGGTCATCGGACGCGAAAACCTGAACTTGCCCTCGTGGCCGGATTCGGCGAGTTTCGCGAGCGCCGGTCCGCCGGGATACGGTAGTCCCATCAACTTCGCGGTTTTGTCGAAGGCTTCGCCGGCGGCGTCGTCGAGCGTGTCGCCGAGCAGGCGGTAACGGCCGATCGCGGCGACTTCGATCAACATCGAATGTCCGCCGGACACGAGGAGCGCGACGAACGGCGGTTCCGGCGCATCGGCTTCGAGCAGCGGCGCCAGCAAATGTCCTTCCATGTGGTGGACGCCGATCGCCGGCACGTCGAGCGACCACGCCAACGCCCGCGCGCACGAAGCGCCGACCAACAGCGCGCCGATGAGCCCCGGTCCGGCCGTGTAGGCGACGCCGCGCAGATCGCGGGTGGTCATCCCGGCGGTTTTCAGCGTTTCGCGGATCAACGGCAGCAGTTTGCGGACGTGATCGCGCGAAGCCAGTTCCGGCACCACGCCGCCGTACTCGGCGTGCATTTTTATCTGGCTATAAAGCGTGTGCGCCAGCAGCCCGTGGGCGAGGTCCGGGCGGCTCGGATCGAACACCGCGACCCCGGTTTCGTCGCACGAGGTTTCGATGCCCAGCACCGGCCCCGGCTGGCTGGGATAATCCTTTGCAATCGGGGTATTTTTCACGATAAAATAGCCGGCTCGCCCGTCGATAAACGGGCATAGTTTACAGCGGAGACCCCATGCCCAACGTCAAAGTACGCGAGAACGAGCCGTTCGAGTTCGCACTGCGTCGTTTCAAGCGCACCTGCGAAAAGGCCGGCGTTCTGGCCGAAACGCGTAAGCGCGAGTT
>DATBAU010000336.1:0-5532 GCA_036271355.1 Rudaea sp.
GTGATACAGGTCGGCGCGCGTGCGGCCGTGCACGGTCAGCATCGCAATACCTGCCGACTCGGCTAGACGCGCGACGTTCAGCGCGTTTTTGTTCTCCCGATTCCAGCCGGTGCGGATTTTCAGTGTGACAGGCACTGCGTCGGGCCCGATGCCCACCGCGCCCACCACCGCCTCGACGATGCGCTGCACGAGCGGTTCGTTCTGCAACAGCGCCGACCCGGCGGCGACGTTGCACACTTTCTTGGCCGGACAACCCATGTTGATGTCGATGATCTGCGCGCCGGCATCGGCGTTGTAGCGCGCGGCGTCGGCCAGCATCGCCGGATCGTAGCCCGCGATCTGCACGCTCACCGGATCGGGTTCGCCCGCGTGATCCATGCGCTTGAGCGATTTGCGCGTCGTCCAAAGGCGCGGATCGGATGTCGTCATCTCAGAAACCGCCAAACCCGCGCCGAGCTTCTTGCAAAGCTGGCGGAACGGTTTGTCGGTGACGCCGGCCATCGGCGCGAGGCCGATCGGCGGGTCGATGAGATAAGGACCGATGCGCATGGCGCGCATTCTAACAGGGGGTCGGCCGACTCGATTTGCGCTAGAGCGGGCTTGCAACCGTGAGCGCGTATCCGCCGCAAGCGGGCGTGCCGCCTGCGCTGGTTTGAACGATGATGTAGTAGTCGCCGGGCGTGTTGGGCAGCGACGCGGTTTCGACTCCGCCGATGCCGTTGTCATCGACCGCCGCGATGCAGGAAGCGACCGGCGAACACGTATTGCTGCACACGAAAAGCGACATATCCGCGCCCGCATCGGGTTGCAATGAAAGTTGGATTCCCGACGAGGCGCCCGGCGTCAGCGTGATTCGATGGACGATCTGCTGGCCGCCCGTCATGGAGCCGTTGACCAAACTCGGAAGTTCGCTCGTTCCCGAGCACGTTGTGCCGGTGGTGGTGCCCGTCGTCGTGATCTGGATGGGCGACGCGCACGTTTGCGCGGCGACGGAAGAAGCGCATAAGGCGAGTGCGATCAGGCAGAACAACCGGGCAACTATCATGATCGCTCCTACTGCGCGCCGCTGCTGAAGTCGTCGTCGAAAACAATATCGTCGCTGGATTCGATCTGGTCGAAAACCAACGCTTCGCCGGAATGAAGGGCTCGATAGTTCTTCGTCGGATTGCTCAGACCGATTTCCGCGCCGATGACGCCTTGCAAAGCGGCGTTGTCGAGTCCGCTTCCCGGCGTGGTTTCGATCACGCCATCGGGTGGGTCGGTGAACGCGTGATTGATCCAGTATTTGACGTTGCCGGTAGCACCGGTGTTGATTTCCACGCGAACGGTGTTTACCGATCCGCTCAGTGCGACAGATGCGAACGTAGTACCCGAGGATGCATCGGCGGCGGCGAACAGTAACGAGGACGGCGTGCCGAGCCGCAGTTCAACGGCTAATAGATCAGACGTCGGCGGGGACAGCGCGACAATGGGCGACGTTGCAGAAAAAAGCCTGACTTGTTGATTGCTAAGGCCGGTGGACAATGCGGAACTGTCCAGACGGAACCCGTAACGCACCGACGTCAGCGGCGACGGCCGGCGGTAGTGAAAGAATGCGGCCGCCGTCGTACGCGATGTCGCAGTCGTACTGACCGTGAGTGCGCACGACGTTCCGGCGAGCGACGACGTCACGTTGTTCTGGAACACATATTCGAACGGAAGCGGAAGTTCGCACGACCATGTCGCGGAAGCGAACGTCGATACGGCAGCCAGCAGAACGAAACGAATCAGATTCACTCGCGTAGACCCACACCCGTGCAACAACAGTCGGACGAACGATTGTCCGGAACGTCCACAAAGTGAAACACATCTTGCCGGTTCGCGCATCAGCAACTCGCGCGGTGATCAGCGGTCGATCGAGATGTTCTCTTTCTTGCCGCTGTTGGCGACCGCGGCCATGATGCCGATGCCGAGCAGGATCACGACGCCGATGATGATCCACGTCGGGTCGATGCCTTGCAGGAGACCGAGTTTCCAAAGCGCAGCGAGAATGCCGCCGATCAAAACGACGAAGCCAACCAGATATAGCCCGGCCCATTTCATTGTCCGCCCCTCCATGTGGCAAATCGCGCAGGACGCAGACTAGGCCCGCGTCGATGAACGCCGCCTTGCCGCGCGAATTCAGCCGCCGAAGCGCGCGGTCACGGCATCGAAGGTTTGCATCGCCGGCGCGGTGCCGACGATTTCGGTGCTCATCGCGGCGGCGCGGTTGGCGTGGACGACGGCATCGCGAAAGGGCCTGCCGGAAAAACGCGTCAGCGCGGCGACGAGCGTGCCGGTGAACGCGTCGCCGGCGCCGGTGCTGTCGACGGCTTTCACGGATTCTCCGGCGATGCGATAGAAGGCGGTGTCGTCGTCGCGGCCATTGTCGCCGTGCGAAACGAAACAACCGCTCGCCCCGAGTGTGACGACGACAGTTTCGATGCCGAGTTTGCGTGCGAGCGTGTGCAACGTTTCCGGTGCGGCGTTCGCGAGCGTATTCGGATCGACGCGTTCGTGCGCGAAGTGTTCGAGCAGCAACGAAAATTCGGTTTCGTTCGGCGTCACAATCTGCGCGCGGCGCAATGTTTTTTCGGGCAACTGCGGATGGACCGGTGCGGGATTCATCACGCGCACGAGTTGGTGGCGTTCGCCGAATTCGAGTGCGGCATCGACCGCGTCGAGGTTATTTTCGAGTTGCACGAGCACCGCTTTTGCGCTCGAAAAAAGATCGTCTTGATTGCGCACGAAGTCGACATCGAGATGTTCGTTCGCGCCGAGCACGAGCGCGATCTGGTTTTCGCCTTTCGGATTGATCGTGATGCTCGACGTCGCCGTCGGCCAGTCGTCGTGGATTTGCCAGCGGCATTGCATTTTTTCGTCGGCGCCGAATTTCTTCGCGTAGTCGGCGAACGTGTCGTTGCCGAGCGAACCGATGAACGCCGTCGCAATGCCTTGCCGCAAACACGCGACGGCTTGATTGAATCCTTTGCCGCCCGGTCCGGTGTTGTAGCGATGCGCTTTCAGCGTTTCGCCGAGTCGCGGAAAGCGCTCGACGAACCACGCTTGATCCTGCACATAACTGCCGACGACGACGACATCGACCATGGCTTTATGGCCCGACCGTCGGTTCAACGTGCACGTCGCGCAACGGAACGGCATCGTGTTTGTGCTTGAAGAGCGGCACGAACAGCACGGCCATCGCGAGCGCGTAGAGCGCGAACGTGATCCAGATGCCGTGCCAGTCTTTCGCGCCGTCCGGCGCGGTGAAATAACGATCGATCAGCCAGCCACTGATCGAACTGCCGAGCACGGCGCCGACGCCGTTCGTCATCACCATGAAAAGACCTTGCGCGCTCGCGCGGATTTTCGGATCGCTCTGCGATTCCATGAACAGCGAACCGGAGATGTTGAAGAAGTCGAACGCCATGCCATACACGATGCACGACAAGACGATCATCCACAGTCCGTCGCCGGGATTGCCGAATGCGAACAGACCGAAACGCAGGAACCACGCGAGCATGCTCATCGTCATCACAGTCTTGATGCCGAAGCGTTTCAGAAAAAACGGAATCGTGAGAATGAATACCGTTTCGGAGAATTGCGAGATCGACATGATGATCGCGGGATATTTCACGGCGATCAGATTTTTGTACGCGTCCACTGTCGCGAAGTCGTGCAGGAACGTGTCGCCATATGCGTTGGTCAGTTGCAGCGCGGCGCCGAGCAGCATCGCGAAGAACAGGAACACGGCGATGTTGCGGTTCTTGAACAGCGTGAACGAGGTGAGTCCAAGCGCATCGACGAGGGAAGCGCTTTGCGCGCGTCCGAGTTTCGGCGGACATTTCGGCAGCGTGAACGCGTAGACGCCGAGGAAAAGCGACGCGCCCGACGCGACGTAGAACTGCGCGGCCGAGGTTTCGATGCCGGACAGACTCACCGTCCACAACGCGGCGATGAAACCGATCGTGCCCCACACGCGAATGGGCGGATAGTCGCGAACGACATCGCGACCGTCGTTCTTCAACGCGTTGTACGACACCGTGATCGCGAGCGCGATCGTCGGCATATAGCAGATCATGTTGAGCAACATGACCCAGAACAGCGTCGAAGGATTGTCGACCGATGGAATGAAGAACAGCACGACCGCGCCGCCGATTTGCAGCAGGCCGTAGAGTTTTTCGGCATTGATCCAGCGGTCGGCGATGATGCCCGTGATCGCCGGCATGAACAGCGCGGCGATGCCCATCGTCGAGAAGATCGCGCCGAATCCCGTTCCGGACCAATGCCGGTTCTGGAACCAGTACGCGCCGATGGTGATGAGCCACGATCCCCAAACGAAGAACTGCAGGAAGTTCATCACGATCAGGCGAAACTTCATGCTCACGCGAAATCCCCGGCCGGACAGGCTCAAAATGGCCGCCGCAGCGTAGAGCAGGGCTGCGTGGCCGCGCAAGGCGCGCGCTGCTAGACTGCATCACACGCGAGACCAAGGCTGAATTTTTGCTGTCGCTGAAGGTGAAAAACCGGCTGCTTGCGAGCTATCTGCTCGCCATCGTCGCGCTGGCCGGCGCGTTCGGTGCGGTCGTGTATTGGGTAGCCGCCAAGCAGGTCAACAGCCTTAATCTTTCGCCGGCGGAAATCGACGAACGTCTCACCACGTTGCGCTTCGGCACGGCGCTCGCGTTTCTCGTGTGCATCCTCGTCGCGGCGATTTTGAGTCGTCATCTCGCGCGTGTGTTCATGGCGCGCACGGCCGATCTTGCCGCGCGCTGCCGTGCCCTCGCCAACAACGAACCGTTGCCGCCGCGAGGCCCGGGTCCGCGCGACGACCTCGACGATCTCGCGCTCGAGTTCGATGCGATGGCCGGCCGGCTGCGGCATTCCGCCGAACGGCGCGAACAGGCATACGCCGCGCTGCGCGAAGCGAATGCGCATCTCGAATCGCGCGTCACCGAACGCACGGTGGAATTGACCGAGTCGAACAAGAAACTGCGCAACGAAATCGAGACGCGTCTTCACGTCGAAGCGTTGCTCGCCGAAGCGGCGCTCACCGATGCACTGACGGGTTTGCTCAATCGCCGCGCGATGATGGAAATGCTCGAACAGGCCGCGACGCAACTGAAGCCGGGTGAGTTGGGATTGAGCGTGATCATCGCCGACATCGATCACTTCAAAGACGTCAACGATCAATACGGCCACGCCGCCGGCGATCGGGTGTTGGCGGCCGTCGGCAACAAACTGCGCGATCTGTGTGGCGGACAGCAACAGGTTTACGTGGCGCGTTGGGGCGGCGAGGAGTTCCTGATTCTGCTGCCGCAAGTGCGGCTCGCGGCAGCGTGCAAACATGCCGAGCACATTCGTCGCGAAATCAATTCGACGCGCATCGAAGAAACGCTCAACGTGACGATCAGCCTCGGCGTTTCCGAAGTCGTCGGCGGCGAAGATCCCGACGCGTGCCTGCGCCGCTGCGATCAGGCGCTGTACAAAGCGAAAGACGCAGGACGCAACACC
>DATBAU010000337.1:0-13947 GCA_036271355.1 Rudaea sp.
CCGAGACAGACGATTCCAAGCATGAAATTTTATCACGAAGGCGGTACGGCGGCAGCACCGCTTCGGCCGCCAGCGATGGGGCCAATTCCGGCTGACACGTGTCATGCGCAAGTGATGATGACGGCGACTGCCGCCGCGCCGACGCCGCGCCTACGCTGTCGGCATATTGCGGAGGAGGCAAAGAATGAACGCAAGTGAATCCATCGTCGCGCAGCTCAAGGGGGCGGTAAAAACTTACGGTAAGGTGCGGGCGCTCGATGGCGTCGATCTCGCCGTGACCGCCGGTCAGGTGCTCGCCGTGCTCGGTCCGAACGGCGCAGGCAAGACGACGGCCATCTCGCTGCTGCTCGGCCTCATCAAAGCCGACGCGGGGGAAGCCACGTTGTTCGGCGAGAATCCGACGTCGCTCGACGCGCGCCGCCGCATCGGTGCGATGCTGCAGACGGCCGGTGTGCCGGACACGATCGCCGTCGGCGAACTGATCACCTTGTTCCGCAGCTACTATCCCGATCCGCGCACGTTCGCCGACATCGTCTCGCTGTCCGGCATCGACGACATCCTCAAACGTCGCTACGGAAAATTGTCGGGTGGTCAGCAACGTCGCGCGCAATTCGCGTTGTCGATCGTCGGTCGCGCGGAAATTTTGTTTCTCGACGAACCGACGACCGGTCTCGACATCTCCGCGCGCGAACGCATGTGGAAAACCATTCGCCTGCTTGCCGCCGACGGCTGCGCCATCGTCCTGACCACGCATTATCTCGAAGAAGCTGAAGCGCTCGCGGACCGCGTTTGCGTGCTGGCGAAAGGGCGCGTCGTCGCGGAAGGCAACGTGCAGCAGATTCGTGCGCGCGTCAGCCAGCGTCGCGTGAGTTGTATTTCCGCACTCGACGCCGCCGCCATCGCGAACTGGTCGAACGTGCGCGCGATCGATCGCAACGGCGAACGCATCGAAATCGTGACCGACGCCGCCGAGACCATCGTCCGCCGTCTGCTCAGCGAAGACGCGACATTGAGTGAACTCGAAGTCCGCCGCGCCGGATTGGCCGAAGCATTTGTCGAAATCACGAAGGAGGCCGCATGAACGCCATCGTCGCCGCACCGCGCGCATCGAACAGCGCGCTGACCGTTTACGCGCTCGAAGCGAAATACGAATTCCTGCGCGTGCTGCGCACGCCCGCGTTCGCCGCACCGACGCTGTTGTTCCCCCCGCTGTTTTATCTGCTGTTCGGATTGCTGCTCAATCATGGCAATGAACAGGCGGCGCGCTTTCTGTTCGCCGGTTACAGTGTGTTCGGCGTCATGGCGCCGGCTTTGTTCGGATTCGGCGTCGGTTTCGCGATGGAACGCGAACGCGGCTGGCTGTCGCTCAAGCGCGTGATGCCGATGCCGCCCGGCGCTTATCTGCTCGCGAAGATGGCGATGGCGATGCTGTTCGCCGCGATCATCTACATCGTGCTCGGATTGATGGCGCGTTTCGTCGGCGGCGTGCAGCTCGACGTCGGCCAATGGCTGATGCTCGGCGTGATCGCGGTGCTCGGCGCGATTCCGTTTTGTGCGATCGGTTTGATGATCGGCGCGAAATCGAATGCGTCGGCCGCACCCGCGTTCGTCAATCTGATCTATCTGCCGATGGCGTTCCTGTCCGGACTGTGGATGCCGCTGACGATGCTGCCCGCCGTCTTCACGCAGATCGCGCCGTTGTGGCCGGCGTTTCACCTCGCGGAACTCGCGCAAATGGCGGCCGGACTGCAGCAGTGGAACAACGTGGGCGTCCACGTCGCGTGGATTCTTGGCGAGTCAGCGGTGTGTTTCGCCATCGCGCGTCGCTGGATGGCGAAGGCCGCGTGAGCGACATGTTGCGCGCTCCGCTGACGCGTTTGATTCTGCTGGCGCTGTGGTCGCTCGCCGTCATCGCGGCGATCGTGGGGATCGATTCGCATCGCGCGGAACGATCGGCGTATCCTTCGACGCATATCGGAGCCCGACCATGATCGGCCTGCTGCGCGGCATCTTTACGCCATCGGAAAATTCGCTCATCTGCATCCGCGATTCGATGACGGGCAAGGCGCGTCCCGCGCATTGGTTCCCGTGGCTGATGCTGGTGTGGACGTTCTGGATTTTTGCCACGCCGTTGCTTTACGGCAACGTATTCCCGCACTGGATGCCGGCGACGTTCATCAGCTTCGCGCTTTTTCTCGTGATGTTTCACCGCGTCTATTACCGGGACCGCACACAGGTCGTCTGGAACGCCATCGGCATCGCGATACTTGGTTTCGTCGTCACGCCGGTCAATCCCGGCGCTCAGGGATATCTGATTTACGCGTGCGCATTCCTCGCGTTCCAGGGCACGTCGCGCGAAGCGGCGCGCAACATGATCATCGTGCTCGTTCTGTATTCGATCGAATGGCAGTGGCTCGATTTCGGCTGGATCACGCTCGCGAGCGCGATCCTCGTCGGCTTTGCCGTGGGTTTCATGAACATCAACTTCGCGCGCAAGCACGAACGCGATGCGCAGCTGATGTTGAGTCACGACGAAATCCGCCGTCTGGCCGCCGTCGCGGAGCGCGAGCGCATCGGCCGCGATCTGCACGATCTGCTCGGACACACGTTGTCGCTGATCACGCTGAAATCCGAATTGGCGAATCGCATCTTCGAGCGCGATCCTGCCGCGGCGCGTCGCGAAATCGCCGACGTCGAATCCGTCGCGCGCGACGCGCTCGCGCAAGTCCGCCGCGCCGTCACCGGCATTCGCGCGGCGGGCATCGCGGCGGAACTCGCATCGGCACGGCTGCTGCTCGAATCGAACGGCGTGCGCCTGACCTATGACCTGGCCGATGTGGCGTTGCCCGCCGACGTCGAAACGGTGCTTGCGATGACGGTGCGCGAAGCGGTCACGAACATCCAGCGTCATGCGCGCGCGAGCACGGCGCGCGTTTCGCTGCGCATCCAGCACAAGCAACTGCAGCTCGAAATCGTCGACAACGGACGCGGCGGCGACATCGTTCCCGGCAACGGACTCGTCGGCATGCGCGAGCGGCTCGCCACAATCGACGCGACCGTTCGCGTGGATTCGCGACGCGGCGAAGGCACGACGCTACTCGTCACGCTCACCGTGCCGGAATGCCACGAAGCGATGGCCGCCGCGCCGACGTTCCGGCCTGCGTGACGATTGAGTCGCCGCGCACGGCTTGCTACCGTGCGCCCATGTTCTGCCGCCCGCCACATTCGTGATCCGCGTTCTTCTCGCCGAAGACCAGGCGATGGTGCGCGGCGCGCTGTCGGCGTTGCTCAAGCTCGAATCCGATCTCGACGTCATCGGCAGCGCCGCCGACGGCGAAGAAGCGTGGGCATGTGTCGAACGCGAGAAGCCCGACATCGTCGTCACCGACATCGAGATGCCGAAAATGACGGGCCTCGAACTCGCGCAGCGCATCCGCGATCGCGACGTCGGATGCAAAGTCGTCATCCTCACCACGTTCGCGCGTCCGGGATTTCTGCGCCGCGCGCTCGACGCTGGCGTAAGCGGTTACTTGCTGAAAGATGCGCCGGCCGAACAACTCGCCGAAGCGTTGCGCAAAGTGCATCGCGGCGGTCGCGCGATCGATCCGCAACTCGCGCTCGAAGCATGGTCGGGCGAAGATCCGCTCAACGAACGCGAACGTCAGGTATTGCGGTTGGCCGGCGAAGGTTTGTCGGCGGGCGACATCGCCGAGCAGTTGCATCTGTCGCAAGGCACGGTGCGCAATTATCTGTCGGAAGCGATCGGCAAACTCGGCGTCGGCAACCGCATCGAAGCGGCGCGGCTGGCACGGCAGAAAGGCTGGCTGTAGCGCGTTGAAGAAGTCCGATTTTCACTACGATCTGCCCGACGAACTGATCGCTCAAGCGCCGCTGGCGCAGCGTTCGGCCAGTCGCTTGCTCGTCGTCGATGCGGCAAAAAAATCGTTCGCCGATCGTCGGTTCACCGATCTCATCGACTATCTGCGCGCCGGCGATCTGCTCGTCTTCAACGACACACGCGTGATTCCCGCACGCCTGTTCGGGCGCAAGGAAACCGGCGGCGCGGTCGAGATCATGATCGAGCGTATCACCGGCGAGTTTGACGTACTCGCGCAACTCGGCGTCAGCAAGAAACCGAAAAGCGGAAGCGCAATCCTGCTCGACGACAACAGTCGCGTCGAAGTGCTTGGCCGCAAAGGCGAGTTTTATTCGCTGCGCTTTTCCGACGACGAATCGTTGGACGCACGTCTGACGAAACTCGGCCGCATGCCGCTGCCGCCATACATCCATCGCGATGCGGAAAGCGATGACGAAACGCGCTATCAAACCGTCTATGCGCGCGTTCCCGGTGCGGTCGCCGCGCCGACGGCGGGATTGCATTTCGACGCCGAACTCCTGCAACGGTTGCGCGAGCATGGCGTCGATTTCGGTTACGTCACGCTGCACGTCGGCGCCGGTACGTTTCAGCCGGTGCGCGCGGATGCGATCGAGCAGCACGTCATGCATCGCGAATGGCTCGATGTCGGCGTCGAACTCGTCGAAAAAATCCGGCGAACGCGTGCGACTGGCGGACGCGTCATTGCCGTCGGCACGACGGTGGTGCGCGCACTTGAATCCGCTTTACGCGACGGAGAGCTACAACCCTTTTCCGGCGAAACGCAGATTTTCATCTATCCCGGCTATCGCATCACGACGATCGATGCGCTCGTGACGAATTTCCATCTGCCCGAATCGACCTTGCTGATGCTGGTGTCCGCGCTCGCGGGACGCGAGTTGATGCTCGCGGCTTACCGACATGCGGTCGCCGACCATTACCGATTTTTTTCGTACGGCGATGCGATGTTGATTTTGCCCGCGCTGGTCACTGGATCGTCGTAAGTGTTACCATGGTGTTACCCAGAGATGCCCAATGACGACGACCTCGCTGAAAATGCCGGACGACCTGAAAGCTCGCGCTGTTTCCGCGGCGCGAAACAAGGGCGTAACCACACACGCATTCATGCTTGATGCGATTCGAGTGGCAACCAGTGCCGCTGAAAAGCGCGCGTCGTTCATTGCGGACGCGATGGCCGCCGACGCACAGATGCGAAAGACGCGCAAAGGCTACGATGCAGCCGACGTGCATGCTTATGTGAAAGCACTCGCCGCCGGCAAGAAGCCGCACAGGCCGAAGGCAAAAACTTGGCGGCGCTGAGTTATTCGGAGCGCGCAATTCTCGATCTGGAACGGTTGGCGGAATTCGCGGCACAAGCCGGCGAAGACGAAGCGCGCATCATCGACTTGATCGCGAATGCCATCGACGTACTGTTGGAGCATCCGCATATAGGAAGGAATGTCGACGACTACCTCTCGGAGCTCGTCATATCGCACGGCCGTACGGGGTATGTCGCGATGTATCGATTCGATATCGATGAAAACGTTGCGCGAATACTGGCTATCCGACACCAGCGAGAAGCAGGTTATTGAGCGCGTGATGGAAAACCATTTGTGAGTGCGTTGAACTTCGACCTGCACACCACCGACGGCTTCGCCCGTCGCGGTCGCATCACGCTCCCGCGCGGCACGATCGAAACGCCGGCGTTCATGCCGGTCGGCACATACGGTTCGGTGAAAGGCATAACGCCGCAATCGCTGCGGGATCTTGGCGCGGAAATTATCCTCGGCAACACATTCCATCTCTGGTTGCGGCCCGGTCTGGACGTGATCGGCGAATTCGGCGGTCTGCACCGCTTCATCGGATGGAGCAAACCGATCCTCACCGATTCCGGCGGATTCCAGGTTTTCTCGCTCGCCGAGCGCCGCAAGATTTCGGAAGAAGGCGTACGTTTCGCGTCGCCCGTCGACGGATCGATGGTGTTCCTGTCGCCGGAAGAATCGATGCGTATCCAGACGACGCTCGATTCCGACATCGCGATGATCTTCGACGAATGCACACCGTATCCAGCGACGGAACAGCAAGTTCACGACTCGATGCAACTGAGCCTGCGCTGGGCGGAACGTTCGCGCCGCGCGTTCGACGATCTGAAAAATCCGAATGCGCTGTTTGGCATTGTGCAGGGCGGTACTTTTCCACATTTGCGCAAAGTATCCGCCGACGGATTGCTGCAGATCGGCTTCGACGGATACGCGGTCGGCGGTCTCGCGGTCGGCGAATCGGAAGACGAGCGCAATCGCACGCTCGACGAAACCCTTCCGCTGCTGCCGGCGGATCGCCCGCGCTATTTGATGGGAGTGGGGCGACCGGAAGATATCGTCGAGGCCGTCGTGCGCGGCATCGACATGTTCGATTGCGTGATGCCCACGCGCAACGCGCGAAACGCGCACATCTTCACGCGGCATGGCGTGCTGCGCATCCGCAACGCGAAGTTCGAGCGCGACACGCGTCCGCTCGACGACGACTGCGGTTGCTACACGTGCCGATCCGGATTCAGTCGCGCGTACCTTCGCCATCTCGACAAATGCAGCGAAATGCTCGGGCCGATGTTGGCCACGATCCATAACCTTCATTACTACCAGGAACTGATGAGCGGGCTGCGCGACGCCATCACGCAACGGCGCCTCGGCGATTTCGTCGCGGAATTCCGAGCCGGCCAAGCGACGGGCGCCGAATAACTCGCGCAGATGCACGCCCGGCGGACGCATGGCATAATCCGGCGTCTTCTCGGGGCGAAAAACGGCCTTTCTGGCCGCCACGCCCGCCAATCTTTAGGTGAAGTTGATGGATTTTCTGATTTCTAGCGCCTATGCGCAGGACGCCGCGCCCGCGGCCGCGCCAGGCCTCGGTGGACTGCTCGGTTCGCCGATCGTGTTCATCTTGATCATGGCCGGCATGATGTTTTTCATGTTCCGCTCTCAGTCCAAGCGGCAGAAAGAACTGCGCTCGATGATTTCCGCTCTCGCGAAGGGCGACGAAGTGGTCAGCTCGGGCGGCGTGGCCGGACGCATCGACGAAGTGGGCGAAAGCTTCCTCACCCTTGAAATCGCGCCCGACGTCAAAATCAAGTTGCAGAAGACGTCGATCTCGATGGTGTTGCCGAAGGGTACGCTGAAGTCCGCCTGATCTGCGGTTGCAAGCCGCATTTATATGCGCCGCCGTTGCGCGGTGCGTGAGTGATTCAACATGAACGATTTTTCCAAGTGGAAGTACATCCTCGTCGCTGCGGTGCTGCTGTTCGGCTTCGTCTATGCGCTGCCGATCATTTATACGCCGCAAGCGGCTGTGCAGATCTCCGCCAATCGCGGCGCGACGGTCGATCAGGCGCTGAAAGAGAAAGTGCTCGGCATCCTGCAGACGAAGAAGGTTACCTTCGATGACGTCGAATTGAACGGCGACCGCATCCTCGCGCGTTTCCCGAACACCGACACGCAGTTCGCCGGCTCCGACGTGCTGAAAACCGATCTCGGCGACAACTATACCGTCGCGCTCAATCTCGCCTCGACCGTGCCGAGTTGGCTGCGCGCCATCGGCGCCAACCGCATGCCGCTGGGTCTCGACCTGCAAGGCGGCGTGCACTTCCTGATGGAAGTCGATTCGAAAGCCGCACTCGGCAAGATGCAGCAGCGTTACGTCGACGACATCCGCGCGGCGCTTCGCAGCGCGAAAATCCGCTACGAATCGGTCAATCCGAATCCGCAAGGCGTGATCGTGACGCTGCGTTCGGAAGAGGACCGCAAACAGGCGGGCAACGTCATCGCGAAGGACGTGAACCAGCCCGAAAAACTCGGCGACCAGCCGCCGATGGAACTGAGCGACAGCGCCGAATCAAACGGATTGTTCCCGATCTTGGCGACGATTCGCGAGGCCACGTTGCAAGCGCAGGCCAAGTCGATCGTCAGCAGCAACCTCACGACACTGCGCAACCGCGTCAACCAGCTCGGCGTCACCGAGCCCTTGATTCAGCAGCAGGGCGCGAACCGCATCGTGGTCGAATTGCCGGGCGTGCAGGACACCGCCGAAGCGAAGAAAATCCTCGGCGCGTTCGCGACGCTCGAATATCACGCCACTGATGAAAGCGCGAATGCGTACGAAGCGGAAAAGTCGGGCAACGTCCCACCGGATTCGCGTCTGTATCACATGAATGTGAACGGTCCGGACGGCAAGCCCGTTCCGGTTGTACTGAAAAAACGCATCATCGTTTCCGGCGACGAACTCGTCGACGCCTCCGCGACCACGAGCCAGGACAACGGGACGCCTGCGGTGGAAGTGCGCCTCAATGCGGTCGGCGGCAAGAAGATGCTCGACTTCACGAGCCAGAACGTCGGCCATCGCATGGCGGTGGTGTATGTCGAACGCGTGCCGGAAACCAAACTCGTCGACGGCAAGGAAGTTCGCACCGCGAAAGTCACCGAGCAGGTGATCAGCAACGCGGTCGTGCAAGGCGTCTTTTCGAACCGGTTCAACACGACGGGTCTGGAAAGCATGAAGGCGGCATCGGAACTGTCGCTGCTGCTGAAAGCCGGTTCGCTTGCCGCGCCCGCCGACATTGTCGAAGAACGCGTCATCGGACCGAGCCTCGGTCAGGACAACATCCAGAAAGGTTTCCGCGCGGTCGTGATCGGCCTGCTCGCGGTGCTCATCGCCGCGGCGCTTTACTACCACGTGTTCGGCCTGATCGCCGACATCGCGCTGGTGCTCAATCTCATCCTGCTGATCGCGGTGTTGTCCGTGTTCCAAGCCACGCTGACGATGCCCGGCATCGCCGGTATCGTGCTGACGCTCGGCATGGCCATCGATGCGAACGTGCTGATCTGCGAGCGAATCCGCGAGGAACTGCGCAACGGTTCCACGCCATTGGCATCGATCCGCGCCGGCTATGAAAAAGCGTGGGCGACGATTCTCGACGCGAACGTCACCCACTTGCTCGCCGCGTTCGGTCTGTTTGCGTTCGGCTCGGGTCCGATCAAAGGATTCGCCGTCACGCTCGCGATGGGCATCCTGACCTCGATGTTCACCTCGGTCACGGTCACGCACTCGCTGGTCAATCTCGTCTATAGCGGACGCAAGCTCAAAGGCCTCGCGGTCGGCGGCGGATACGCGACCGGAGTACATTGATGGAAGTTTTCAATCCCAACAGCAACGTCGACTTCCTGCGCCTGCGCAAGATCAGCATCGCGATTTCCGCGATTCTGGTTCTGGTATCGCTGATCGCGATCTTCGGCAAAGGTCTCAACTACGGCCTGGATTTCACCGGCGGCGTGCTCGTCGAAGTGCAATACGAACAGCCGATCGACGTCGGTGACGTACGCGGCGCGCTCGACGATGCCGGCTATCACAACGCGCTGGTGCAAAGCGTCGGCGGCGCGCGCGAAGTATCCGTGCGCATTCAGCCGCAGACCGATGATTCCGGCGTAACGCGCAAGAGCGACGAGGTCGCCGCGAGCGTCATGAAAGCGCTCAGCGCCAAACGCACCGACGCGAAGATGGCGCGTCCGCCCGATTTCGTCGGCCCGCAGGTCGGCGAGGAACTGAAGAGCGACGGCATCATCGCCGTGTTGTTCGTGATCATCGGCATCATGATTTACATCGGCATCCGCTTCGAATGGCGTTTCGCCGTCGCCGCGATCGCCTCGGAAATCCACGACACGTTGATCACGGTCGGCTTCTACGCGATCACGCAGCACGAGTTCGACATCACCGTGCTCGCGTCCGTCCTCGCGGTCGTCGGTTACTCGATCAACGATAAAGTCGTCGTGTTCGACCGTGTGCGCGAGCTGTTCCGTTCGTCACGGCGTGGCGAGCCCGTCGACATTCTCAACAAGGCGATCAACTCCACACTGTCGCGTACGATCATCACCGCGCTGTTCACCGCGATAACGATGATCGCGCTGTATTTCCTCGGCGGTCCGGTCGTGCACGGATTCGCGCTGACGATGCTCATCGGCATCGTCGTCGGAACATTGTCGTCGATCTTCTTCGCGAGCCCGATCCTGCTTTGGCTCGGCGTATCGAAGAAGGACTTGATGCCGGTCACGCGCGAAAATCCGGAACTGGCGCGCCGTCCGTAGCCGCTGAATTTTCCGGCGATCCGTCGCGTGCGCGGCGGACGCCGTGCACCGCCGCGACCAGCGCGTAGCTGACGATCAGCAGCAGAAACCACGAACCGAGTTTCGCGACTTTCACCAGCGACCACGCGTGCGTCTGGTGCGGATAGATCCACGTCGCCGTCAATGTGCCGACGTTCTCGGCGATCCACACGAATAGCGCGACGAGAAAAAGTCCGAGCAACAATGGCATGCGCCGATGGACGCGCCAGATCCGATAGTGGATCCACGTTCGGTGGAACAGAACTGCGGTTGCCGCGAACAACGCGATGCGCATGTCCGGCATGATGTGATGCGTGTAAAAATTCGCGTAGACCGCAATGGCCAGAACACTCAACGATCGCAGCGACGGATGATTTTCGAAGCGGAAATCGAACAGTCGCCAACACCGCGCGATGTAGCTCCCGATCGCCGCGTACATGAAGCCGGAAAACAGCGGCACGCCGCCGATGCGGAACACAGACGCTTCCGGATACGTCCACGACCCCACATCGGTCTTGAACAGTTCCATGATCGTTCCGACGACGTGATACGCGAAGATCACCTTCGCTTCCTCGACCGTTTCCAGTCGCGTGGCCAGCATCGTGATCTGGATGGCGATGGCGGCGAGAAAGAGCACGTCGTAGCGCGCGACCAGTGCGTCACGCGGATACCAGAAATGTGTCGCCAGCAGCAGCGCGACCATCGCTCCGCCAAACAAGCACGCCCACGCCTGCTTGATGCCGAAACGGACGAACTCGTATGGCACCAACGTCCAACGTCGCCGCGACGCCCACTCGCCGAGCCGACGCTCGCGCGCCGCGAAACGCGCGACCAGCGGCCACGTTGCGGCGGCATCGTGACGGATTTGATCCATCGCGCCACGATCGCGAAAAATCATATGCGCTGCGTGACGCGCATCGGCCCATCCGATGACGAACGATGGCCGAATCCTGACGTCGGCCGAGTCGCGCGGCGACCATCGAAGCGGCGATAATCCGCTGCTCCTCTCATCCGCGCCGGACATGAAACGCAGTCTCGACGAGTGGCTCGATTACCAGCAGCGCGTGCATCCGCGCGACATCGAACTCGGGCTGGGTCGCGTGAGCGCCGTCTGGCAGCGGATGGGTGCGCCCGCGATCGCGCAATCCGTGATCACCGTCGGCGGCACGAACGGCAAAGGTTCGACGGTTGCGTTTCTCGAAGCGATGCTGATCGCCGCGGACCATCGCGTCGGTGCTTTCCTGTCTCCGCATCTGTTGCGTTACAACGAGCGCGTCCGGGTGTTCGGGCGCGATGTCGACGACGATGCCCTGATCGACGCGTTCGAACGCATCGAGGCCGCGCGCGGCGACATCGCACTCACGTATTTCGAATTCGGCACGCTCGCCGCATTGTGGATTTTTGCGCAAAGTGAACTCGACGTCGCCGTTCTCGAAGTCGGTTTGGGCGGTCGGCTGGACGCTGTGAACATCGTCGATGCCGATGTGGCGATCGTCACCACCGTCGATCTCGATCATCAGGACTGGCTCGGCAACGACGTCGACAGCATCGGTCGC
Organism: Rudaea sp.; assembly: GCA_036271355.1. Classification (GTDB taxonomy): domain Bacteria; phylum Pseudomonadota; class Gammaproteobacteria; order Xanthomonadales; family Rhodanobacteraceae; genus Rudaea. The sequence continues at coordinate 11,580 of DATBAU010000337.1, forward strand.
GAGAAGGCCGGCATTTTTCGGGCGAATCGGCCCGCGATCGTCGGCAGTCTCGAACCGCCGCGCGGATTGCTCGACGAAGCACAACGGATCGGCGCGAATGTGGTTCGCGCGGGCATCGATTTCGAAGCGCTCGTGAGCAATCGCCGATGGATCTGGACGTCCGGCGAAACCACGCTCGAACTGCCGTTGCCGACGTTAGCGGCGCCCGCACAGATCAACAACGCATCGAGCGCCATCGCCGCGTTGCACGCGTTGTCGCCGCGAATCGCGTGGAATCCGGACGCGATCGCCGCCGGCGTCGAGCGCGCGCAGCTCGCGGCGCGACTTCAACGCTTCTCGAAAGCCGGCGCACCCGATTTGATCGTCGACGTCGGCCACAATCCGCAAGCCGCGCGTGTGCTCGCGCATTGGCTGCGCGCGAATCCCGCGCCGCGCACGATCGCCGTGTTCGGCGCGCTATCGGACAAGGATGTCGCCGGCATCGTCGCGCCGCTCGCCGGATCGATCGATCGCTGGATGATCGGCGGCCTCGACGAAGAAACGCCGCGCGGATTGAGTGCCAACGCGCTCGTCGCGCGCGTCGGCGACGCATTCGAGCCATCGTCCGTCGAGCGCCATCGCTCGATCGTGCAGGCGCTCGCCGCCGCCGCCGAAACCGCGCGCGAAGACGAAACGATCCTGGCGTTCGGTTCGTTCTTCGTCGCCGCCGCGGCGGTGACGTGGGCGCGTTCGAACGGATATGGCGCGGCTTCAGCTAGCGGGCAGGTATAATCGGCGCGCTTCCTCCGGAGCTGCCGCATGGATTCTGCTTTGAAACAACGCCTGCTTGGCGCCGCCGTCCTGATCGCGCTCGCGGTCATCTTCGTGCCGATGTTCCTGAGTAATTCGCCGCAGAAACAGGAATCCACCACCACCACCCTGGACATTCCGCCCGAACCCGACCACAAGTTCGAGACGCGCACGCTGCCGGTCGCCGAACCGTCCGCGCCCGTCGCGACGACACCGGCTCCGGCGGTGAATGATCCGAACAAAATCGTCACTGTCGATACGAATGCGCAGCCGAGAATCGACGCGCATCCAGAAGACAAAACGCCAGCGCCTGTTGTCGCGACGCCGCCGAAGCCCGTCGCTGCCACGCCGCCGAAACCGATGCCCGCCGAACCCGAACCCGCGCCGACAGCGACGGGACGCTTTCATGTGAACCTCGGCATCTACGCCGATCAGGCGCATGCGAACGCGCTGGTCGGCCACGTCAAGAAACTCGGCTTCGCGGCCGCCGCCGAACCGACGGAATATCAGGGCAAGTCCGCGCTGCGTGTTCGCGTCGGACCGTTCGCCGATCGCGCCGCCGCCGAAACTGCGCGACTGAAAATCAAGCAGGCCGAACCGAAAGTGCCGAGCAGCGTCGTCGATTCCGGCGAACAGTCGAGCGCGGATGCGCCGGCCACGGCAGTCGCGTCGAATCGCGCCGGCGGTTGGGCGGTGCAGCTCGGTGCGTTCAAATCGGAAGCCGAAGCGAACAAACTGCGCGATCGTTTGCGCGGCGCGAACATCGCGAGTTTCGTCGACAAGACCGGCAACGGCGATACGCAATTGTGGCGCGTGCGCGCCGGACCTTATGCCGATCGCAGCGGCGCCGATTCGGCGCGCGGTACGATCAAGCAGAAAGTGAAAGTCGACGGGATGATCGTCACGCAACCATGAATGCGGCAAACGGGGAACAGGAAATAGCGCAGAAGAATCCGGCGTTTCCCGTTCGCCGATGAATTGGGCCGACTACTGCATCATCATCGCGCTCGTCCTGTCCGTGCTGATGGGATTGTGGCGCGGCTTTATCGGCGAAGTGATCGCGCTCGCGTGCTGGGTGCTCGCGTTCTGGGTGGCGTGGACGTTCGGCGCGCAACTCGCCGCGCAATTCACCGCGATCACGCTGCCGTCCGCGCGCTTGCTGCTCGGCTATGCGATCTGTTTCGTCGGCGTGCTGATCGCCGGTGCGCTGATCGGTTTTCTGATGCGCAAACTCGTCGCGACGAGTGGATTGTCCGGTAGTGACCGCATGCTCGGCATGGTATTCGGGCTTCTGCGCGGACTCGCCATCGTGACCATCGCCGTACTGATCCTGAAATTCACGCCGCTGCCGCAGGATCCGTGGTGGAAGGAATCGAGACTGCTGCCGACATTCGAAAACGCCGCGCGATGGCTGACCACCAAACTGCCGCCGGAAGTGACTCATTACCTTGATTTCCGCAACATCGCACCGCAGATTCCGCAGGCGCAGCCCGTCAATGCGAATCCGGCGACTCCGCCATCGCAAACGGCTCCGCCGAAACCGGCGAATCCTTGAACGCTCACTCGTTATACTGTCGCC
>DATBAU010000338.1:0-16274 GCA_036271355.1 Rudaea sp.
CGCGAAAATGCGCGATCCGACTTTCGCGCGAGCATCGAGCACGCATGTCCAGACCCAAGCCCGCGCGCGAAGTTCGTGCAGGGTACGCCATCTCGGCGCAACAGGCGCGCAACGTTCAGCTGGCCGTTCAGGGTCTGTTGATTCCGCCGCGGGCGCGCGCGACCCGTGCGCGCGTGCTGGACGCGATCCGGCGCATGCGGATGCTGCAAATCGACACGATCAGCGTCGTCGCGCGCAGTCCGTATCTGGTTCTGTTTTCCAGACTCGGCGATTACCAAAACCATTGGCTCGACGATCTGTTGCGTCGCGGCGACCTCTTCGAATGCTGGGGACACGAAGCGTGTTTCGCGCCGGCGGAGGATTTCGCGCTGCACCGGAATGACGTTTCGCATCGCGCGCATCATTGGGCGCAGAAAGTGTCGGCGCGCGTCGCGGCGGAAAATCGCGTCGAACTCGATCGCCTGCTCGAACACGTGCGCAAGAATGGGCCCGTCAAAGCATCCGAATTCGAAGCGTCGCGCCCTGTCGACAAAGGATGGTGGGGCTGGAAAGACGAAAAGCGGTGGCTGGAAACCTTGTTCGCACGCGGCGATTTGATGATCGCGCGGCGCGAAAATTTCCAGCGCGTGTACGACGTCAGCGAACGCGTAATCGCGCGACTGAAAAAACCTTCCGTCGTCGGCGACGCGCGGCGCGAATTCATCCTCGGCGGCGTGCGCGCGCTCGGCGTCACGCAAGCGCGATGGATCGCCGATTATTTCCGCACGCAGAAAACGCACAAGGAGGTGGATTTGCAACCGTTCGTCGAAAGCGGCGAATTGATCCGCGTCGACGTACGCGGCTGGGATCGACCCGGCTACGCGCATCGCGACAACATGGCGTTGATCGAACGCGCGCAACGCTCACGCCTGCGCGCAACGCACACGACATTGCTGTCGCCGTTCGATCCGATCGTGTGGGATCGCGACCGTGCACGTGTCATGTACGATTTCGATTACACGCTCGAGTGCTACACACCCGCGCCGAAACGGAAGTTCGGATATTTCGTACTTCCGATCCTGCGTCGCGGAGCGCTCATGGGACGGCTCGACGCCAAAGCCCATCGCGCCGATGGCGTATTCGAAGTGAAAGCGATTTATCTCGAACCGTCGATGGCGCCGGATGACGAACTCATCGACGACATCGCCCAGGCCATCGACGCGTGCGCTCGCTGGCACGGCACCCGGACAATCAACGTTCGACGCAGCGACCCAACGAGTCTCGCAACAAAATTGCGCGCATCCCTAAAGAGAATTTCCGCGTTCTAAAAAAGAAAGGCCTCGCGAAGCGAGGCCCGTCTCCGATGAAATGAAACTCGGCGTGTATCAGCTGTTCTGACCGCCCTGACGCGGCGACTGCTGCGACGAGCCCGAACGGCCCGACTGATCCTGCTGCTGCTGACCGGACTTTTTGTCCTGGTTCTGATTCTGCTGCTGGTTCGGCGTCTTCTGCTGGTTCGGATTCTGCTGGTTCTGGTTCGTGTTGTTACCCATGTCGTTACTTCTCCTTGTTTTGCCCTGCATGTAACGAAAGAGCAAACCCCGTGCCGAACGTACATCGCGTAACCGCTTGATTTCCAATCGCATGCGTCTGCAATCTGCCATGCTTTCGAGAATTTTTACGGGCGAGTTGCACGGGGCGAGAAATCGGATAATCGACAACTCACTTCAAGACAAACAATCCACGAAAAATTCACAGGCTTTAAAATATCCGTAGCGTCAGCGGCTCGCCCATCAAGGAAGAAATACACGGCATGAATGCCACCGATCTCGTCGTCGCGACACCGTCCGGTTTGTATTGCGCCGCCGGCGATTTTTTCATCGACCCATGGCGGCCCGTCGCGCGCGCCGTCATCACGCACGGCCATGGCGATCACGCGCGTTACGGCATGGGCGAGTACTACACCACCCGTGCCGGCTTGCCGATCCTGCACTGGCGATTGCCCGATCAGACGTATCACGTCTTCGATTACGGACAATCGTTCGACATCGATCGCGCGCGCGTCTCGTTTCATTCCGCCGGACACGTTCTCGGTTCCGCGCAAGTGCGCATCGAAGTGAACGGCGAAGTGTGGGTTGTGTCGGGCGACTACAAACGCCAGCCCGATCCGACCTGTGCACCGTTCGACGTAGTGCGCTGCGACACCTTCATCACCGAAGCCACGTTCGGATTGCCCGTCTACCGCTGGCCGCGCACGAGCGATGTCGCGAGCGAAATCGTCGCCTGGCGCGATGCCTGCGCCGAACGCGGCGAGACGGCGATCCTTTATTGCTACGCACTCGGCAAATCGCAGCGCGTGCTCGCCGAACTGATGGCATTCACCGAGCGCCCCGCGTACACGCACGGCGCGATCGAAACCGGCGTGCAGGTCTATCGCGCCGCCGGCGTGCCAATGCTCGCGACGATTCCCGTCGGCGACCAACCGCGAGGAACGGATTTCGTCGGAGAGCTCGTCGTCGCGCCGCCGTCCGCCGCGGGCAGCGCGTGGTTGCGACGATTCCGTCAGGCGCAACACGGATTCGCCTCGGGGTGGATGCGCATTCGCGGCAACCGCCGCCGCCGCAATGTCGATCGCGGCTTCGTCATTTCCGATCACGCCGATTGGCCCGATTTGCTGCGAACCATTCGCGAAACCGGCGCGCGTCGTGTCATCGCCACGCACGGCAACACCGATGCGCTCGTGCGCGCGCTCAACGAAGAAGGCATCCGCACCGAAACGTTCGCCACGCAATTCGGCGAGGACGACTGATGCGCCCTTTCTCCGCGCTGTATCGCGAACTCGATCAAAGCACGGGCACGCTCGACAAGCGCGCCGCGCTCGTCGCGTATTTCCGCAACGCACAGCCGGCCGATGCCGCGTGGGCATTGCACCTGTTGTCGGGCGGAAAGATCGGCGGAGCGAAAGCGCGCATCGCAGCATCCGGCGAGTTGCGCGAATGGATCGCCGCCGCGAGCGGCGACGCGACGTGGCTCATCGATGAAAGTTATTCGCACGTCGGCGATCTCGCCGAAACGCTGACGTTGCTGCTCGACGATCCGGACACGGAACCGCCGGATGTATCGTTGTCGGAATGGATCGAGAAACGATTGTTGCCGATCGCGAACGCCGATCCGGAACGCCGGCGCGCCGTCATCGTCGAGGCGTGGCGGACATTGCCGTTCGACCAGCGTTTGGCGTTCAACAAACTGCTCACGGGCGCGTTGCGCGTGGGCGTTTCGCAGCGTCTCGTGCAGCAGGCGCTGGCGGAAATCAGCGGCGTGGAAATCGCGCGCATCGCGCAGCGCATGCTCGGCGACTGGCCGCCGACTGCGACGTTCTACACCGCGCTTCTTTCACCGCAAGGCACGGACGAGGACAGCGGACATCCGTTTCCGTTTTTTCTCGCTTCGCAGATCGACGATCCCGAATCGCTCGGCGACATCGCCGACTGGATTCTCGAATGGAAATGGGATGGCATTCGTCTGCAGTTGATTCGACGTGGCGATCGCATCGCGTTGTGGTCGCGCGGCGAAGAACGGCTCGACGGACGCTTCCCCGAGATCGAAGGCGCAGCCGCGCGATTGCGACGCGACGCGGTGATCGACGGCGAATTGCTCGCCTGGCGCGACGGCGACTCGCCGATGCCATTCGCCGCGTTGCAGACGCGCATCCAGCGCAAGAAACCCGGCGCGAAATCGCTCCAGGACGCGCCGGTTCGTATGCTCGCCTACGACCTGCTCGAACTCGACGGCGAGGATTTGCGCGAACATCCGCTGCACGAACGCCGCACGAAATTGCGCGCGCTGCTTGACGAACATTCCGATCCGCGCATCGTGCTTTCGCCGGATCTCGACGTCGCGGATTGGTCCGCCGCGCGCGCGTTACGCGCGACCGCGCGCGAGCGGGGCGTCGAAGGCATCATGCTCAAGCGCCGCGCTTCGGCGTATCAACTCGGACGCAAGCGCGGCGATTGGTGGAAGTGGAAAATCGATCCGCTCACGATCGACGCCGTGCTGATCTACGCGCAAGCCGGACATGGCCGTCGCAGCACGTTGTTCACCGATTACACCTTCGCGCTGTGGCAAGACGATCAACTCGTCCCCATTGCCAAAGCGTATTCGGGGCTCGACGACAAAGAAATCCTCGCGCTCGATCGTTGGATTCGCGCGCACACGCTGGAAAAATTCGGACCCGTGCGATCGGTCGAGCCGCATCACGTTTTCGAACTCGGCTTCGAGGCGGTGAATAAGTCCACGCGGCATAAATCCGGCATTGCGGTGCGATTCCCACGCGTTCTGCGCTGGCGGCATGACAAGCCGTTCGCGGAAGCCGATCGTCTCGATACGTTGAAGGCGCTGGCGCGATGAACGCGATCGATCAACCGCTGCTCGATTGGTTCGCGCAACGCGCGTGGACAGTCGCACCGTTTCAGCGCGAAGTGTGGCGGCGTTTTCTGCGCGGCGAATCCGGTTTGCTGCACACGCCGACCGGCAGTGGAAAAACGCTCGCGGCATTCGGCGGTCCGTTGTTGCAGGCGTTGCAGTCGCCCGCGCCGCCGCGCGCGAAAGGCGATCGTTCGACGCAACTCCGCGTGTTGTGGATCACGCCGCTGCGCGCGCTCGCCGCCGACAGCGTGAAATCGTTGCGTATGCCGATCGACGAACTCGGCATTCCGTGGACGGTCGCGATGCGCACCGGCGATGCGTCGGCGCGCGATCGTCGTCTTTCCAAAGAAGGTCGCGCCGAAGTCGTCGTGATCACGCCGGAATCGCTGGCGTTGATGTTGAGTTATCCGGAATCGAGCGACGTCTTTTCCGCGCTCAGCGCCGTGATCGTCGACGAATGGCACGAACTGATCGGCAACAAACGCGGCGTGCTGTTGCAGTTGTGTCTGGCGCGATTGCGCAAGCTCGCACCGCCGTATCCGTGCTGGGGATTGTCGGCCACGCTCGGCAATCTCGACGAAGCGCGCGATGTGCTGTTGCCGAACTTCGCCGCCGCGATCGTTTCGGGCGCGACGCCGCGCGCGTTCAAACTCGAAACGCTGGTGCCTGCGGAGACGACGCGTTTTCCGTGGGCCGGTCATCTCGGATTGTCGCAACTCAAACCCGTGCTCGAACGATTGCTCGAGGCGAACACGAGCATCGTTTTCACCAATACGCGTTCGCAAGCGGAGTTGTGGCATCAGGCGCTCGCCGCGGTGTGGCCGGATGCACCGGAAACGCTCGCGCTGCATCACGGCTCGCTATCGGCGGAATTGCGTTCGCAAGCGGAAAAAGGACTTCGCGAGGGAACCGTGCGCTGCGTCGTGTCGACATCGAGTCTCGATCTCGGCGTGGATTTTCCCGCGGTCGATCTGGTTTTTCAGATCGGAAGTCCGAAAGGAATTTCGCGTTTGCTGCAACGATCCGGACGCGCGAAACATCGTCCCGGCGAGCCGGGTCACATCGTGTGCGTGCCCGCGCATGCGCTCGAACTGGCGGAATATGCCGCGGCGCGCGACTCCGTTGCGCGTGGCGACATCGAGCCGCGTCATCCGCCGACGTTGTGTCTCGATGTCCTCGCGCAACATTGCGTGACCATCGCACTCGGCGGCGGATTCGTCGCCGAAGCGTTGTTGGCCGAAGTTCGCACGACGCACGCCTTCGCCGGACTCAGCGACGAGATGTGGCAGCAGACGATCGACTTCGTCGTGCAAGGCGGTGCGGCGCTGTCGAATTATCCGGAATACCGAAAAGTCGTTCGCGACGACGAAGGCGTGTTCCGCGTGCCGGATCGCGCCGTCGCGACGCGGCATCGGCTGAGCATCGGCACGATCACGAGCGACAGCGCAATCGATGTTCGTTTCATGAAAGGTAAACGTCTAGGTTCCATAGAGGAAGCGTTCCTGAGTCGGCTTCGTCCTGGCGACCGTTTTCAGTTCGCGGGCCGCACGCTCACGCTCGTGCGACTGGAAAACATGGCGGCGTACGTGCGCGTCGCGAAGGCGGGCAACGGTGTCGTGCCGCGATGGCAGGGCGGAAGAATGCCGTTGTCGTCGCAACTCGGCGCGGCGGTCGAGCGGTTGCTGTCGCTGCCGCGTCAGGCCGGGCGCGAGATGATTCATCTCCGACCGCTGATCCAAACGCAGGCCGAAATGTCGGCGTTGCCGGCGAAACAAACCCTGCTCGTCGAATGGACGCAGTTCGACGACAAATGGTATCTGACGGTTTATCCGTTTGCCGGACGCGCGATCAACGAAGGCATCGCCGCGCTGGCGACGACGCGCTGGTCGCGACTTATTACCACCACGTTCGCGTACACGGCGAACGATTACGGTTTAATCATCGGATTGCCGCGCCAGACGCTGATGGACGAGGTGTTGTTGCGCGAGTTGCTGTCGCCGGAAAAACTGATCGAGGATTTACTCGCGTGCGTGAACGTCGGCGAATTGTCGCGCCGGCAATTCCGCGAAATCGCGCGCATTGCCGGTCTGCTGCCGCCGTCGATGCCGGGCAAGAAACCGCGCACGGCGCGTCACCTTCAGGCATCGGCCGGATTGATATTCGACGTGCTGCAACGTTTCGATCCGGGACATGTTTTGCTGTCGCAAGCGCAACGCGAAGTATTCGAGGCGCAGCTCGACGTGCGCGAACTTTCCGCGACGCTCGCGCGCTGCGCGCGGAGCACGATTCATCTGACGGAACCGATTTATTTGTCGCCGCTGGCGTTTCCGTTGTGGGCCGAACGCTGGCGCGCGGAATGGTCGAACGAGGCGTGGAAGGATCGCGTCGCGTTCACATCCGAACAGATGGACTTGCGTTATAGCTGACTTCGTTGACATCGATATCGCCGGCGAGCGCGTGATGCTGTTCGCGGATCGCGCGTTGTTCTGGCCGCGCGCGTCGGCGTTGCTGATCGCCGATCTGCATCTCGGCAAGGCGGATGCGTTTCGCGCCGCGGGCATTGCGTTGCCGAGCGGCGGCACGCGTCACGATCTGGATCGCATCGGCACGCTGATCGATCGCACGAAGGCGGCGCGGCTAATCGTTCTCGGCGACATGCTGCACGGCTCGACGAAGCCGAAACGCTGGCGAGAAGCGTGGGACGAATGGCACGGACGTCACGCGACGTTGTGCATCGACGTCATCGCCGGCAATCATGATCGAGCGCTCGCGAGTGCGGGTCTGGACGTGGTGCATCACGAAGATGCGCTCGCGATCGCACCGTTCGAGCTCCGCCATGCGCCGAGCCAAGCGTCCGATGCGCATGTGATTTGCGGGCATGTGCACCCGGTCGTTCGATTACCGGGAATCATGAAGCGATGGTCCGCGTTTGTGATCGGCGAAGAACAGACGATTCTGCCCGCGTTTTCCGCGTTTACCGGCGGCGCAGAAGTCGATCCGATCGGCGCTCGACTCGCGGTTTGCAACGGCGCGGAGATCGCGTTGTTCGGTCCGTGAATCGCGCCGTGCAGAATGCCGCCGCGACGTTTTTTTCCGTGCAAACTGCGTGAGTTTTTCGTGATATCGCCCCAGATTTTTCAGGCCTGAGGGCTTTCCCTCGGTTGGCATGGCTGTTGAAGGTGACCCGTGCCCGCCGGCGGAATCCGGCGCCCTTCAAGATCAAGGAGTGATGTCATGTTGCACTACGCGCTGGTTTTTCTGGTTGTGGCATTGATCGCAGCCGCGTTGGGGTTCGGCGGAATTGCCGGCGCCGCTGCGGGCATCGCGAAATTGCTATTCCTCGTGTTCATCGTGCTGTTCCTCATTTCGCTGATTGCGGGCGGTGTGCGCAGTCGACGTCTGTAAGTTCGGAACGGCAAACGCAAGCACTTCAAGCCGCGCGGCGCAAAGGTCGCGCGGTTTTTGTTTGCGCGCAGGATTCAGCGGGCAGAGAACACTGACTGACCGGTTTCCAGATTCAACACCGAGTGCACCAGGCTCAGATGCGAAAACGCCTGCGGGAAATTTCCTACGAGGCGATGATTCGTCGTGTCGTATTCCTCGCTGAGCAATCCGAGGTCGTTGCGCAATGCGAGCAGACGTTTCAGCAATGCCTCGCCATCCTCGCGCCGGCCTTGCATCAGATACGCATTTGCGAGCCAGAAACTGCACGGAAGGAAAACGCCTTCGCCGGCGGGCAATCCATCGGCGACGCGCTCGCTGCGATAGCGCAGCACGAAACCATCGGCGAGAAGTTCCTTTTCGATCGCCGCGATCGTGCCGGTCACGCGCGGATCGTCGATCGGCAAAAATCCCGTTCGCGGAATGAGCAGGAGACTCGCGTCGAGTTCCTCGGTGCCGAAACTTTGCACGAACGAATTTTTCTTCGCGCTGAATCCCTGTTCGCAAACGGTGCGATGGATTTCATCGCGCGCAATACGCCAGTCGTCTAGCGGCGCGTCGAGTTTGAATTTTTCCGCATCGCGAATACAGCAGTCGAACGCGAGCCACGCCATCACTTTCGAATGCACGAAATGCTGGCGTCCGCCGCGCACTTCCCAGATGCCGTCGTCGGGTTCGCGCCAGATCTTCATGAGGTGATTGAGCGCGGCGCATTGCAAATCCCAGGACGAAGGCAGATGCACGAGCCCACCTTCGCGCGCGAGATGCAGCGCGCCCATCATCTCGCCCCAGACATCGAGCTGAAGTTGTTGATACGCCGCGTTGCCGACGCGCACGGGTTTGGAGCCGTAGTAACCACGCAGCCAGCGAACGTCGCATTCGACCAGCCACCGTTCGCCAGCGATGCCGTACATGATCTGCAGATCATCAGGCTTGCCGGCGAGGCTGCGATGCAACCAGTCGCGCCATGCTTTGGCTTCGTCGTAGTAACCGGCGCGCATGAATGACGACAGCGTGAGCGTCGCGTCGCGAATCCAGCAGTAGCGGTAATCCCAATTCCGTTCGCCGCCGATTTGTTCGGGCAGCGACGTCGTCGGCGCGGCGACCATGCCGCCCGTTTCGGTGTATGTGAGCGCCTTGAGCGTGAGCAACGAGCGCAGCATCGCGGCGCCGTACGGTCCGTCGCATTTACAGCGCGACGCCCATTCGCTCCAGAACGCTTCGGTGCCGCGCAGCGCTTCGTCGACATCGATCGGCTCGGGCGGCGCGAGGTGCGATGCGCCGTAACTCATCACGAAGGCGACGCGCTGGCCTTCCTCGACCGAGAACTCCGCGACGGTGGCGTAGTGCTCACCGTGCATCGGCACGCTGGATCGAACGACGATCAGGTTCGGACCGGCGATGGCGACGAGACCATCGTCGATCGCTTCGACCCACGGCACTGACGCGCCGTAGTCGAAACGCAGCGTCATCGACATGCGCACTTTCGACACGCCGCGACGTCCTTCCACGATGCGCACGACCGACGAAACCTTTCCGCCCATGGGCATGAAGTCGATCAGCGCGAAGGCGCCGTCCTTGTTCTCGAATCGGGTTTCGAGAACCATCGTGCTGTCGCGATAGGACCGCTCGCTGCGTCCGCCAGCTTCGGCGGGACCGATGTGCCAGCGGCCGTTGGATTCGTCGCCGAGCAATGCCGCGAAACACGCGCCGCTATCGAAGCGCGGCCAACACAGCCAGTCGAGCGAGCCGTCGCGACCGACCAATGCGGCGGTCGTGCAGTCGCCTAACAGTCCGTAATCTTCGATGCGTAACGGAAGGCGCGACAGTGGGCGATCTTCCTTCGCGGGAGTGGCGGACAATCCGCTATCGGGTGGCTGAGCCGTGTCCGTGGCTTCTTCCGTTTTTGGCGTATCGCTATTCTCGGCGTTCGATCCTTCGCGTTGCACGTCCGTGTCGCCTCGCTGTCGGAGGCGAAATCGTAGGGCCTGGTTTGTTTACGGATCGTGAGCGACGACGTGTGTCAGGGGCGGGCCATCCGTGCCAAAGCGGCGATAGCGGCGACGTGCGACTCGACGTTCGCCCGCGACGGAGCGCCTTTCCACACCACGAGCGCGCCGCCTTCGGCCGGCTCCGACACGTGCACGACGTTCTCCTGTTTGGCCTGCGCTTTGCGTTGCCAGTCGGCGACGAAGCGCGGTCCGATGGTCGGCACGTGGACACCGATGTAGATCGTTTGGGTCTGCATCGAAACGCCTTGCGAAACCACGGATTCGCTTCGACGCAGGATCAGTACCGTCATCGCCACGTTCTGCGCAGTGCCCGCGTAGGCGGCGGAGAAATAGAAACCATCCGGCGGATTTTTCGTGGTGAGCGCGGCGATAGGGGAGGTGTCGCGTGCAGTGAAACCGCGTTCGGCGAGATACGCGTTGAGACCGCGCATCAGATTGCGACTGCGCCGAAACAGAAAAACGGGAATGCCGATGGCGATCGCGAGCGCGAACCACATTACGAAGCTTTGCATGTGCATGATTGATCTCCTCAGTCGATTTTCTTGGCTTGTTCGCTGCCGAAGCCGCCGTGCAGCGTCGACCAGCGGCCGTCGAGCGAACCGTCGGCGCCGAGTGTGTAGGTGACGAGACCGCACGTCGGCGCGCCGAACGTCGCGACGATCACGCCTTGATGCGTGAAGCCGAATCCGTGCGAATCCTGTCCCGTGCGCCAGCCGAACAGCAGTTTGCGATCGTCGCCGCCCGCGTTGACGAACAACGCACCTTTGTAAGGCGTGCCGTCGACGTTTTTGCCGGATACGACGTAGTCGCCGATGACATCTGCGCCGCCGCTGGTCGACGGCGTAGCCGTTTCGTGGCCGACGGCCGTGCTGTTTCGCATCGCCCAGATGCCTTCGAGCGTGCCCGCGCCTTCGCGGCGATACGCCAGGACACCGCAAGCCTGATCGCCGTAACCGACCACGAGCTGATTGCCGGCGAGAATGCCGACGCCGTGTGTCGTTCCGCCGGAATCCCACGTCACGCCGTACACCTCGCCTTTTTGCTCGATGCGCAACGCGCCTTCGTACGATCGGCCGTCTGGGTTTTGTCCGTGGATGTGATAGTCACCCGCCAGTCCAGCACCGGCGGCGTGGGCGATGGCTGTCGCGCCGATCATGGCGAGCGCAGCCAAAACGTGTCGATGCAGAAAATTCATGTGGATTCCCCGAAAAGCCGGATGGCTCCGGCGAGCGCACACGATTCTGCGCAACCGGACAGCGGCTGTTGAGGACGCCATCCGGACAACTTTCGGACATCGACGGTGTCGAACCATCATGAATTTCAGAATTCGTTCGGTCTAATGCGTGTAAAGTGAGCCCTCGACAATTCGGATATGGATGATCTGACGCATCGCATGGACAAAGCGACCGCTCAACACTCTGACGCGCTAGTGTTTTTTGGCGCCTCTGGAGATCTCGCATACAAGAAAATTTTCCCCGCCCTGCTGGCCATGGTGCGGCAGGACGGTTTCGATCTGCCGATCATCGGCGTCTCGCATTCGGACTGGACCGACAAGCAACTCATCGATCGCGCGCGCGCCAGCGTCGAGGACGATGCGAAGCAGCAGAAAGGAAAAGTCGACGAAGTCGCGTTTCGCAAATTGGCGAAGCGGCTGAAATACGTCAACGGCGATTACAACGACGCACAAACCTTCGCGACGCTGAAAAAAGCGCTCGGCACGTCGAAACGACCGCTGCACTATCTCGCGATTCCGCCGGATTTCTTCGGCAAGGTCGCGCAAGGTTTGCAGAAAGCGGGCTGCACGGAAAACGCGCGCGTCGTCGTAGAAAAACCGTTCGGGCGCGATTTGCAATCGGCGCGCGAACTCAATCGCATCCTGCATCAGGTGTTTCCGGAAGACGCGATTTTCCGCATCGATCATTACCTCGGCAAAGAGCCGGTGCAGAATCTCCTTTACTACCGTTTCGCGAACTCGTTTCTCGAACCGGTGTGGAACCGAAATTACATCGCGAGCGTGCAAGTCACGATGGCGGAAAGTTTCGGCGTCGAGGATCGCGGTTCGTTCTACGACGGCGTCGGCGCGATTCGCGATGTGATCCAGAATCATCTGTTGCAGATCGTTTCGCTGTTGGCGATGGATTCGCCCATCGGACACGATGCCGCATCGTTGCGCGCCGAAAAGTTGCGGTTGTTCCGCGCGATGCGTCCGATCGATCCGAAAGATGTCGTGCGCGGCCAATACGCGGGCTACCGTTCCGTCAAAGGCGTCGCGAAGAATTCCGATGTCGAAACGTACGCGGCGCTGAGTCTGCACATCGACACGTGGCGCTGGGCCGACGTGCCGTTCTACATCCGCGCCGGCAAAAAAATGCCGATCAGCACGACCGAAGTGATCGTCGACATGAAAGTGCCGCCGCTGTCGATTTTCGACGAGATCGAACCGCCGCAATCGAACTATTTCCGGTTTCGCCTGAGTCCCGAAGTCGTCATCGCCGAAGGCGCGCGCGTGAAAATTCCCGGCGAAAAAATGACGGGCGAACCGGTCGAGCTGATCGCGCGGCATCATCAGCGCCCGGAGAAATCACCGTACGAACGTTTGCTCGGCGATGCGATTCGCGGTGATGCGTCGTTGTTCAGCGACGACGAGACCGTCGAAGCGGCGTGGGCCGTCGTCGACAGCGCGCTCAAGCACGAATCGCCGGTCGAGATATACAAACCCGGTACGTGGGGTCCGAAACGCGCAGCGGTAATCTTCGACGATGACGAGCATTGGCACGATCCCGTCGAAGAAACCAGCGCGCCAGATTGATCAGAAATGTAAATGAGGCAACGATGAAACCGACAAAAGAATTGCACGATCTCGGTCAGAGCCTGTGGCTCGACAACATCACACGCACGATGCTCGACGACGGCACGCTCGCGAAATACATCAGCGACTATTCGATCACCGGCCTTACCTCGAATCCGAGCATCTTCGACGCGGCGATCGGCGACGGCAACGCTTACGACGCGGCGATCAAGCAAAAGAAAGCGGCCGGTCTGAAGGACGAAAAACTGTTCATCGAAATCGCGCTCGAGGATTTGCGCCGCGCAGCCGATTTGTTCAAGCCGGTGTTCGAACAGACCAAACACGTCGATGGCTGGGTGTCGATGGAAGTTTCGCCGTTGCTAGCGAGCGATACGAAAGGATCGATCGAAGCCGCGGAACAAATCCACGAACTCGCGCAACGCGAAAATCTGTTCGTGAAAATTCCCGGAACGCCGGAAGGCAATCCAGCGATCGAAGAAGCGATTTTCCAGGGCATTCCGATCAACGTCACGTTGCTGTTTTCGCGCGAGCATTATCTCGCATCGGCCGAGGCGTACATGCGCGGCATCGAGCGGCGCATCGAGAAGGGATTGAATCCGGTGGTCGGCTCGGTCGCGTCGTTGTTCATCAGCCGCTGGGACGTCGCGGCCAACAAACAGTTGCCGGAAAATCTGCACAACAAACTCGGCATCGCCGTGGGACAGATCACGTATCGCGCGTATCGCGACGTGCTCGATTCGCCGCGATGGAAAAAACTCGCCGCGGCCGGCGCGCTGCCGCAGCGTTTGTTGTGGGCGAGCACGGGAACGAAAGATCCGAACGCGCCCGACACGATGTACGTCACCGCGTTTGCCGCGCCGAACACCGTCGACACGTTACCCGATAAGACCATCAAGGCGTTCGCCGATCACGGCAAACTCGAAGGCGCGATGGATCGCAACGGCGGCGAAGGCGACGCGACGATCGCCGCGATCGAGAAAGCCGGCGTGGATGTCACCGCACTCGCCAAACAGTTGCAGAAAGAAGGCGCCGACGCGTTCGTCAAATCGTGGAAACAACTGCTGCAGCGCATCGCCGACAAATCGTAAAACACGTAACGCAAAGGAATTGCCATGTCCGATAACCTCGACCAACTCTGCATCAACACGCTGCGATTTCTGTCCGTCGACATGGTGCAGAAAGCCAACAGCGGCCATCCCGGCCTGCCGCTCGACGCGGCGCCGATGGCATATGTGCTGTGGACGAAATACCTCAAGCACAATCCGAAAAATCCACAGTGGTTCGATCGCGACCGTTTCGTGCTTTCCGCCGGTCACGGTTCCGCATTGCTGTACAGCTTGCTGCACATGACGGGCTACGACGTGTCGCTCGACGACATCAAGCAGTTCCGTCAGTGGGGCAGCAAGACACCGGGACATCCCGAGCGCACGCACACGGCTGGCGTCGAGATCACGACCGGCCCGCTCGGCCAAGGTCTCGCGAACGCGGTCGGTTTCGCCATCGCCGAAGCGCATCTCGCCGCGCGCTACAACCGCGACGGACATACGATTGTTGATCATCACACCTACGCGATCTGCAGCGACGGCGATCTGATGGAAGGTGTCGCGTCGGAAGCCGCATCGCTCGCCGGACATCTTCAGCTCGGCAAGTTGATCTGCTTCTACGACGACAACTACGTCACGCTTTCCGCCGGCGCCGACATGACGTTCAGCGAAGACCGCGCGAAACGTTTCGAGGCGTACGGCTGGCAGACGATCACCGTCGAAGACGGCAACGATGTCGCCAAGATCGATGCGGCGATCCAGAAAGCGCGCAAGGAAACCGCCAAGCCGACGATGATTCTCGTGCGCACGCATCTCGGATACGGATCACCGGAACAGGACAGTTTCAAAGCGCACGGCTCGCCACTCGGCGAGGAAAACGTCAAAAAGACCAAAGAAAAACTCGGCTGGCCGGCGGACAAAACATTCCTCGTACCCGATGAAGCGCAAAAACATTTCCGCGAAGCTGTCGAGAACGGCAAGAAAGCCGAATCGGCATGGAACGATAGTGTGAACGCATACAAAAAAGCGTTCGCCGACGAAGCACAGGAATTCGCTGATCGTCAGGCCGCGAAGCCGAAAAAAGGATGGGACGCGGACATCGAAGCATTCCCCGCCGACAAGAAAGGCGTCTCCACGCGCGTCGCTGGCGGCAAGATCATGAACGCCGTCGCGAAGCATCTTCCGCAACTGATGGGCGGGTCGGCCGATCTCGATCCGTCGACCTTCACCAATCTCAAAGGCTTCGGCGATTTCAATCCGACGCCGACCGGAAAATTCGACGACCAAGGCGGCGACAGCGCCGGCTGGAGTTACGCCGGACGCAATATTCACTACGGCGTCCGCGAACACGCGATGGGCTCGATCAGCAACGGCATGGCCGCGCACGGCGGATTCATTCCGTACGGCTCGACGTTCCTTATCTTCTCCGATTACATGCGGCCGACGCTTCGTCTCGCCGCGCTGATGAAATTGCACGTCGTCCACATTTATACACACGACAGCATCGCGCTCGGCGAAGACGGACCGACGCATCAGCCGGTGGAACAACTGGCGAGCCTGCGCGCGATTCCCGACGTGATCGTGATTCGACCAGGCGATGCCAACGAAACCATCGAAGCGTGGCGTGTGGCGGTCGAATCTCGCGAACATCCGGTGTTGTTGGTGTTGTCGCGCCAAAACATTCCGACACTCGACCGCAAACAATTCGCGAGCGCGGAAGGTCTGCGCAAAGGTGCGTACGTGCTGAGCGACACCAAAGACAAAAAACCCGAGCTGATTCTGATCGGCACGGGTTCCGAAGTCGGATTGATCCTGAGCGCCGCCGAAAAATTGCAAGCCGACGGCATCGCCGTGCGTTGCGTGTCAATGCCGAGTTGGGAATTGTTCGCGGAGCAATCGCAA
Source organism: Rudaea sp. (assembly GCA_036271355.1). Taxonomy (GTDB): domain Bacteria; phylum Pseudomonadota; class Gammaproteobacteria; order Xanthomonadales; family Rhodanobacteraceae; genus Rudaea. The sequence continues at coordinate 15,612 of DATBAU010000338.1, forward strand.
AGTTACCGCGACGACGTACTGCCGCCCTCGGTTCCGGCGCGGCTCGCGGTCGAACTCGGCATCTCGCAAGGCTGGGAGCGTTGGATTGGATCGAACGGAGACATGCTCGGCGTCGAGAAATTCGGCGCATCGGCGCCCGCCGAGGTGCTGTTGGAAAAATACGGATTCACCGTAGACAACGTCGTCGCTCGCGCGAAGAAGTTGCTCAAGAAATAATCGAGGAGAAGTGTGATGCAGATAGGCATGGTCGGCCTCGGCCGCATGGGCGCCAACATGGCCGAGCGATTGGTGCGCGGCGGACATCAAGTCACCGGTTTCGATCCGAATGCGGAGGCGCGCAAATCGCTCGAATCGAAGGGCGCCACGACCGCTGATTCGCTGCAGAACATGGTCAAAGCGCTGCCGTCGCCGCGGGTCGTCTGGATGATGGTGCCGTCCGGCAAAATCACCGACGACACGGTGACGTCGTTGCTCGCGATCCTGTCACCGGGCGATTGCATGATCGACGGCGGCAATTCCAACTACAAAGACACGCTAAGTCGCGCCGACGCCGCGCGCGCCAAGAAAATCGATTACGTCGATTCCGGCACGAGCGGCGGAATCTGGGGCTTGCAGGAAGGCTACAGCATGATGATCGGCGGCGACGAAGCCGTTGTCGGAAAG
>DATBAU010000339.1:0-11358 GCA_036271355.1 Rudaea sp.
ACGAGTGCCGCGATGCACGCCTGAGCGAAACTCGGCATGAAGCCGGCGACGACACGTGTTGCAAGCATGATGATGAGTCCGCCGACGACGACGGCGATGACAAGTCCAACCAGAATCGTGACAAGTACGGTTCCCATAGCCTCTCCCGAGTTGTAGTTACCCACACATTCGCCAGGTCCGGACGATCCGGCCCAGCGCTCCCTAAACGCTTTCGCGCGGCTTGAGCAACCAGCGGCACAACGCCGGCAGGAACACGATCGCGGCGACCATGTTCACCACGAACATGAAGGTCAGCAGCACGCCCATGTCGGCCTGGAATTTGAGATCGGAGAACACCCACATGCCGACGCCGACGGCGAGGGTAAGCGCGGTATAAAAAATCGCAATGCCGGTGGTTTTCAGTGCGATGAAATACGAATCGGTGAGCGAGCGGCCTTGCTGCATCGATTCGCGCATGCGCGCAAAAATGTAGATCGCGTAATCCACGCCGATGCCGACGCCGAGCGCGAGCACCGTCAGCGTGTTCACTTTTTTGCCGATGTCGAGATACACCATCAGCGAATGGCCGAGTTCGGTGACGAGCACCAACGGCAATGTAATGCACAGCGCGGCGAGCGGGTTGCGGAAGCTCAGCAGGCACATGATGAAAACGGCGGCGTACAAAAGCCACAACATTTCGTGATCCACAGCGCGCACTTCGTCGTTGATGGCAGCCATGACGCCGACGTTGCCGGTCGCCAGTCGCAGGTTGATTTTGTTGTTCTTGTCGGGCGACGAATCTTTCGCGAGTTGATCGCGGAAGTTCACGTCGGGGCCGCTGAAGATCTTGTTATCGTCGCGGAATTCCTTGACGGCGGTGACGACGCGATCGATCGTCGTGGCGCGATGATCGGTGAGGAACATCATTACCGGCATTGCGCTGCAATCCTGATTGAGCAATCCAGAGTCGGTTTCGAATCCTTGCGTGTCCTGACGCAAACCGTCGCTATCGCGCGGCAATACGCGCCACCGTAAATTTCCTTCGTTCCATCCAGCGTTGACGATTTTCGCGGCGATCGGCAGCGTGATCACCTGCGCGACGCCCTCGACGTTCTTCATGTGCCACGCGAAACGATCGAGCTTTTCCATCACCGGATAACTCGTCGTGCAGGCATTCGGCGCCGTCTCGGCGATGGCGTCGAGGATGTCGACGCCGAGCGCGAATTTGTCGCTGATCAATACGGCGTCGCGGTTGTAGCGTGCGTCGGGACGCAATTCAGCGACACCTTTTTGCGCGTCGCCGATCATCACATCCTTGCCGAAATGTGCGGCGACTGCCCACATCGCGATGCCGATCACGATGACGACGGCGGCGGGCACGGGGCGGCTCAACCGCGCCAGCACGGCCCATAATTTGTCGAACTGCGTGAGTTGTCGAAGTCGCCATTTCTTTTTGCCGTCCAAATTACGTAAACGACAAAACGAGAGCAAAACGGGCAAAAGAATCAAATCAGTGAGGATGGTGAGTGCGACACCGACTGTGGCCGTCACCGCCAATTCAAAAATGATGCGGACGGGAATGATGAGAATTGTCGCGAAACCGATGCAGCCGGCGATCAGCGCGACGGTGCCCGGCACGAGCAACATGCGGAAGGCGAGACGCGCGGCGGTTTGCGGATCGACGCCTTGGCGCGTGCGCAACTCCTCGACGCTGCCGTCTTCGAGTCCGCCGAAAAACAGTTCGCCGCGAAAACGGTTGATCATCTGTTCGCCGTGACTGACAGCGATGGCGAAGATCAGGAACGGTGTCAGCATGTTCATCGGATCGATGCCGAAGCCGAGCAGCCGCAGCGCGCCGAGCATCCAGATCACAGCGATCAATGCGCAAAAAACCGTGAGCGAGGCGAGTTTCACCGACGCCGAATACGCGAACAGCAACAACCACGTGAATGCGATGGTGACGAAGAAAAACACGATCACCGATTTCGCGCCGGTGCTGATGTCGCCGACCATCTTCGAGAATCCAATGATGGCGACGGTGGCGTGATCGTTCTCGTATTTCGCGCGGATCGCTTCGAGCTGATCGTTGATCGCGTTGTAATCGATCGTCACGCCGTGCGCGGGATCTTCCGGCACCAGATCGACCCATACCATCGCGCCGGAAAAATCCTTCGCGACGAGACGTCCGACGATGCCGGCTTTCTCGATGTTGGCCTTGATCGTGGCGAACTGTTCGTCGGTCGCTTTGAAGCCGTCGACGTTCGGCGTGAACGTCGCGGGGATTACGTTGCCGCCGGCGAAACCGTCCTCGACCACTTCGACGAAACGCACGTTTGGCGTGAAGATCGAGCTGACGCGCGATGCGTCGGCATGCTCGATCTTCATCGCATCGAGCGTGATCTTTTCCATCGTCTGGAAAAACGGCTGATTGAACATGTCGCCGTTTTTGTCCATCACCGCGATCAGGATGCGGTTGGCGCCGCCGAAATCCTTTTCGTAGTCAAGGAACGTGCGCATGTATTCGTGCTGCAGCGGAATCTGTTTCTTGAATCCGGCGTCGACTTTCAGTTGCGACGCGAAGAATCCCATCACGATCGTGATCAACGCGAAGATCGCGAGCACGACTTTGCGATTGCCGAATACGAGCGATTCGGCGGCGCGCTGAAATGCGTTGGGTTGCGTGGCGGACGTCGGCAGCGCCATCAGTGCGGGGATGATCCAGTCGGTGAATAAGTGCTGAGTCCGTTTTCGCCGGCGACGAGAATCGATTTCTGCGACAACGGCATCACGGCGGCGATGATGCCGGCCGGCGTGTCGATGAAACCGTGCAGTTCGTCGTGTCCGTTCATGCGCGCGAGCACGATGCCGTTCGCGCCGACGATGACGGCACCGCCATCCGGCAATGCCGCGCCGCCGAGCAGCGTGAGTTCGGTTTTCGTTTCGACCTCGGCCCAATGCGCGCCGAGATCGGCGGTTTCGTAGACGTGTCCGCGCAAGCCGAAGGCGAGGGCGTGATCGCCGTCATAACCGAGCACGCCGAACATCGATCCGTCGTAGGGAAGCTGGATGCGCTTCCAGATTTTGCCGTCGTCGCGCGACTGGAATCCGCTGCCGCGTTCGCCGACGATGAGCAAACCGCCACTGCCGGTGCGAGCGATGGCATTGAGATGCGGCGTGGCTTCTTCCCCGATCTTCAGATCCTTTTCGCTGAAGGTCATCTTGCCATCGGTTTTCGCCGGTGGTGCGTCGTCGTCGATGTCGTCGTCTTTCGCCGCTGCCGATTTTTCTTTCGGTGTTGCGACGGTCATCGGTATCCAGTGTTGGCCGCCGTCGTCTGTACGCAGCGCAAGGCTGTACGCGCCGACCACCATGCCGTGCTGCGCATCGGTGAACAGCACGCCGAGCAGCGGCGCGCCTTGTTGCGGATCGCGCGTCGCGTCGTCCACGTCGCTGCCGATCTTGAGCGGATCTTTGCGCTGGATGGTCCAGTGTTCGCCGGCGTCGGCGCTGTGCGCAATCACGCCTTCGTGGCCGACGGCCCACACGTTCGCGTCGATCGCGGCGACGGCGGTAAATGTCGCGCGCGTGGGAACGTGCGCTTGCGTCCACGTCGTCGTGTCGGTCGAATACACGATCTCGCCGCGTCCGCCGACGGCGATGATGCGATCGCCCGATTTTACGAGCCCGAGTTTCAGCGAATTCGCCACGAGTGGCATGATTTCGGCGTGTGCGTCGACAGGATCGGTCCACGCGAATGCGTGCGCACTCGCGAGCGCGCAAATGGCCGCACACAGAACCAAAATTCGCAGCTGCCGCATGCTTTCAGTGATCCCCTGAAAACGCGTCAGCCGCTCGAAAGCGGCTGACATGGACTTACCGTCGCGCCCGAGTTTACTCCACGCCGCGTTGACGCAACGCTTGCGGCGAGAACATGTCCGGCGTGGCCGGGAACGAGAAATCGTATTCCTGTTCCTGGTTGTCCAGACCTTGCACGAGGTAGCGCGACGACTTCAGGTCGTAATGACATTCGAGCGTCGACCAGAACACCGGCACTTCGTAGTAGTTCACGCTCGGCGCTTCGGAATAGCGCCACAGTTTGAGGTCGGTGTCGTAATGATCGACCTCGAGAATCTGCCAGCTGTCTTCGTCGAGATAGAACGTGCGTTTCGGATTGATGTGGCGCTGGCCCGGTTTCAGGTCGGCCTCGACGATCCACACACGGTGCAGTTCGTAGCGCAGCAGATCCGGATTGATGAAATGCGGCTTGATCAGATCGTCGACCTTGGTCTGGTCGCTGTGTGCCTTGTACGAGTTGTATGGCACGTACATTTCTTTTTTGCCGACCAGTTTCCAGTTGAATTTGTCGAGCGCGCCGTTGAACATGTCGGTCATGTCATTGGTGCGCAAGCCGTCGGACGCGGTACCCGGATTGTCGTACGCGATGTTCGGCGCGCGACGCACGCGGCGCTGGCCGGGGTTGTACACCCACGCCTGGCGCGGCTCTTTCTTCGAATCGAGTGTTTCGTGCACGAGCAGCACTTGTCCGGCGAGGCGCGGCGGCGAGACAACGTCCTCGAAAAAGTATAGAAGTATATTGTTGATGTCTTTGAGCGTATTGCCGGGCTTGTAATAAAGGCCCAGGCCTTCCTCGCGGAAACGGATCAGCGTGTACTGGCCGGACGCGGTCGGGATCGCCTGATTGTTCCAGCGCGCGAACGACACACCCTTGAACTTCAGTTTGTGATTCCAGATCGCTTCCATGCCGGCCTTGGCCGGATCTTTGTCGAGGATCGGGAACGGAAAACCTTCCGCGACCTGATCGACGCCTTCGCCGTCGTCGACGAGTTCACCCGTCGCCGCGTTCTTCATCGAGTAATCGTAGATGCGCTGCGGGAACGATGCGCTGCGGTGTGTCGGATAGACCACCATCTTCCAGTCCGTATATTTCTCGAACATCGCGATCTGGCCGGCGGACAACTTGTCGCCGTAGTCCTTGTAGTTCTTCGCGGTGATCTCGAACTTCGGCTTGTCGCTCGCGAACGGATCGGGATGATGCATGCCGACTTTGTATCCCGCCGGCGGCGTGGTGATGCCACCCGTCCACTCCGGAATCGTGCCGTCCTTGTTCCCGGCACGCTCGGCGCCAACGGGCGTGAGTTCGGTGCCGGTCATGCCCATTTTCTTGACGTCGTCGGGCGAACCTTTCGCGAGCGCGCCAGCGGAAAAAACGACGCAGGCGACGAAAGCGGCGAGTTGTGTTTTATCGAAGCGTGACATGTCTGCCGTCCTTTAGAACGAGTACTTGACGACGAACGCGACGAAATCGCGATCGCTGACCAGGTTGAACTGGCCGCCGCCGAAATAGTTGGTGTAGCTCAGATCGACTGCCCACTGGTTGAGGTAGTTGGACTCTACGCCTACCGTCACCGACTTGCGCCCCTCGATGAAATTGCCGCCCGGGCCGGGCGACGTGCCGCTTACATCGTGATTGAAGGCGATGCGCGGCGACATCGTGAACGGTGTACCGAACGCGTTGTTGTAGTCGGCGCGCGCGGCGAGGCGATAACCCCACGAGAACGCGGTCGGGAAACCGTCGGTCTGCGTTTCGGGATTGTTGAGGTTGCCGGAGTTCACGTCTGGGCCGCCGCCGGTGTCGGTGCCGTCGCTGTTGTAGCGAAGAACCGATTGCGACGGAAGATCCCACACTTTCGTTGCGCCGACTTCGCCAACGACGGCAATCTGGTCGGCGTGCAGCGGATTGTTCGGTCCGAACACTTTCGTGCCGGTGAACTGCAATTGCGAAACGTGATTGCGCGTGTATCCCGGAATCACTTCACCCGGCGCGTAGTTGCCGAGCTGACTGACGAAGCGCGTGCCTGGCGCGGGCAGGAACGCATTCAGCGGCGAAAGGCCGGCGAACAGCAGTTCCACTGCATCGATCTGCAACGGCGCGTTCGGGCGATAGCTCAACTCGCCCTGCAGCGCGATGCCTGGTCCTTCGATCTGCGTGTTGAAACTCAGACCGAACATGCGGATGCCCGTCGGATATTCGACGAAGTACGAACCCGTGTTCGGCACGGTGCTCGTTAAGGCGCGGCCGGAAATGATCGGCAGGCGGCTGCTGTAGCGCAGGAAGTAGAAACCGAATTCGGTGTTGTTCAACGCATCGGCGACGTAATGCGCCGCCACGCCCCACTGGCCGTATTCGCTCGGATACTGATCCGGCGTGCGCCGCACGGTTTCCGCGCAGGATTCGGCGAGCAGCGGATTATTGAACACGGTGCCGCCGCCGAACGCGGAGTTGTCGCTCGCCACGCCGCCGAAGCAGACCGGGTAGTAATTTTCCGGATTGCGCACGGGTTGCGGGATCAGGCCGAACGGCAGTGACGCGTAGGTTCCGCCGATCGTCGCGAAATCGTTCGTGGAAAAGTAGGTGCCTTCGGGATCGGGATTGGTCTGCGCGAATTCGAGCAGGTACATGCCCTCGACCGAAAACGCGTCGGTGATGTTGTACGAGCCCCAGATCATGTTCACCGGCAGCAACGCTTCTTTCAGTTCGGCGCCCGCGACATGCAACTGCGACACGTCGACCGGATTGATGACGTTGATGCCGCCCTGGATGAACGTGCTTTCACCCCAGCTCACGACCTGCTTGCCGACGCGCACCGACGCCTGATGATTGGCGAGGTTGAAGTTGTCGAACAGAAACGCATCGAGAATGCGGCCGCGATGACCGACCTGATCTTCCGCGAGCGAGGTGAGTTTGTCGTTGCCGGAATTTTCGAAGTCGTAAAAATAACTCGCACGCACGAACGCACCGAGGTTCTCGCCGTAATTGACGTGAACTTCGGTCGTCGCCTTGACCGCGTTGGAAAACGGACTGCCGGCCTTGTAGTTCAGATCGCCGTCGTCGTGGTTGGCGGAGAACGCGCCTTTCGCCGCGCGCTGTTCCGGATTAGGCAACGTGCCGACGAGCGGGTCGTAGTAAGCCTTGGCGACGTTGTCGCTGCTAGGATCTTCCGTGCGCACGGCGATGCCGTACGACAGCGTCGTGTTCCACGTGCCGTGGAAACCTTCGGCGTCGCCGAATTCGATCGCATGCGCGCGCGTCGCGACACTCGCATTGAGCGCCAGCGCGATCGCAACGGCCAGTGCGGTGTTCTTGGTTGTCTTCGTCATGATGACTGGTCCCCTTGGCCGGTTATTGCGTCTTGATCACGGACGGATTGCCGACCACCACTTCCTGGCCGTTCGATCCGATCATGGTCGCCATCTCGAGCTGCATCTCCGCGGTGACCGCGGGCGAGCTGGTCGGATCGAGCAGCGAGCCATGCGCGCCTTGCGTGAAGCGCACGACACCGCGAATCTGAAGCGCCTGCGTCGTCTGCGTGATCGACGACAGACCGAGCGCGGCGAGGAGCGGTTCTGTTCCCGACAGCGGCGCACCCGGCACCGTGTTCGGGATCACCAGATCGGGCGGATGCGTCGCATCGCCCACCACTTCCTGCGCGAGGATCGCCTTGCCGGCGGTGTACGCGGCGTAGTTGATCGAATCGCCGGAATCGACGACGGTCTGCGCGGCAACCATGAACGCGTCGTATTGCGGCGTGCCCTGCTGCAAGCCCGCTTGCGCGAGACCGGCATGGATGGACGGCCCGAATGCGGGCGATGCGTCGAGCAGACGCGCCACGCCGCCCCCCGGCACATTCAGCACGCCGACGGTCACGCGCGGCTCGATGGCCATGTACGCGGTGCCGATGATCGAGCCGAGCGATTGCCCGACGAACTCCACGCGCGCGCCGTCGAGTTTTACGCCGCTCACGCGCTGATTGACGATGGCTTGGGTGAGTTCGAGCAGATCCGCATTCGCTTGACGCAAGTTGTCGCGCGAGGTGAGCAGGCTGCTGAGGTTGATGAAGTAGGTTCCCGAGCCGTCGATCTGACCATCCGGACCCGGTGCGCTCGTCGTGTTGTTCGACAGGTCGAGATCGAACGTGCGCTCGTTGGTGACAAGTTGCGGTACCGCGCCGCCGATGATCTGGTTGCGATAGAACGGATTGGACTTGTCCGTCACGCCGTGCAGCGGCGCGTCGATGGCGACCGCGACGAATCCCGCCTGCGCCAGTGTGCCCGCAATCGCGAGCACGTCGAAGCGACTGCGTGTGATGCCGTGTTGGAAGATGACGACCGGCCAGCCCGCCGACGGGGCGGCGCCGGTGTTCGGCACGGACATGATCACGGGGATGCGTTGCAGCGATGTCGCCACTGGCAGCGGATTGGCGAACGTGACGTTGGTCGATGTCGGATCGAGTCCGGCCGCATTGAACGGCGGCAGATATCCGCCCGGCGCAGCGCTCCAGAAATCATGCAGCGGTGCGGTCGGATCGGCGGCGCTCGGCGCGGTGAGGTAATACGGATCGTTGTTGAGCGTGCCCACGTAAACGTCCGCGATCGGTGGCAACGCCGAATTGAAGACACTGAGGTTTTGCGTCGTGTCGACGACCGTCAGCGACGGATCGTCGGCATGTTCGGCGCGACTCTCGATCGCCATCATTTCCGGCGTGATGCTCTGCGTCGTCATCACCCACGACAACGCGATGCGCGAAGGATCAACACCGGCCGAGGCGGCCGCGGCTTCTTGCGAATTGGTGAGCTGGCGCAGCGGTTCGAGTGCGCAGGCGGTGCCCGAATCGAGCAGCGGATCGGTCGACGCGCCGTTGACGCACAGCGGACTCGTGCGCTTCGACAGGAAATACGCCGTGTCCGGCGTGATGTCGTTGCCGTTCGCATCGGTGATGCTCGGGCCGGATCCCGGTGTCTGCACACCACCATTACCAAGCAGCACGGCCATGTACGACGTGAGCTGCTGCAGCGGTTTGGTCGGCACGATCGCGAGCGTGCGGCCACTGGTATCCGACGGCGCTAGCGTGACGACGAATTCCGACGGGGATTGCAGTTCGCGAACGATGCTCGTCACGCCGCCGCCGGGACCGGTCAGCGTCACTTCGAATACGCGTACGCTGCCGCTCGCGCCGCCCGTGACCGATGCCGGTTTCACCGGCGTGCTGAACGTCGTGCTCCACGGTGCCACTTCGCTGAATCCGTCGAGCGCGTTGAGCGCGACTTGCGGATCGCCGATGTTGGTCGGGTCGGCGACCGGAATGTTGAGGGTCAGGTCAGTCGTGCCGGACAGCAGCAAGTTGGTCGGAAACGGAACGACGCCGCTCGAAGGATCGAATCGAGCCGTGATGACCGCGGTGACGGGCGTGCCACCGGTGTTCGTCGCCGGCGGTGCGCTGACCGCGCGCGAACTGTTGCTGCCCCCGCCGCACGCCGACAACAGCAGCGACGACGAAAGCGCCAAGAGCAAACTCAGCCTGGCCTGCATATGGAAAATCCCCAAGGAAGTGGTGGTGCAAATCGAAGAGCGCAACGACGCCCGTATCATAGGTAGTTCAAACGGTCGTTGGCAATGTCAAAAATGTCGTAGCCGTCGCGAGAAATCGTGCTGCGCCGCAGCAGTCGGCGCCGAAGAGCGACGGCGTATAGATGTTTATTTGTATACCGATTTGCCATCGGGAAGCACGTCCGCGGCGGTGAATGCGCGCGGTGCGTATCCGAAATCCCGCTGCGCGGGCACGATATCGGCGACGAGATCTGTCTTCAGTCGGGCTATCGCGGCGCGGTTCGGCGCGCCGCGAGGCATCATTCGCGTGAGCAAAACAAGCGCGGACAGCGAAAGCGGAACGGGCAGCGACCAGCCGGGCGTCGCATCACGCAACCGGCGCAGAAGTGCGACGAATGGCAATCGCTCGCCGCCACCCAGCGCATAGGTTTTCCCGTGAGTTTCCGGCCGATCGAGCGCGGTCGACACCGCATTCGCCAGATCGTCCGCGTGCACCGGCTGGCGCAACCCCGTCGCGCCGACCGGCAGCGGGAGCAAATGCCATCGGCGAACGAAGCGCGCGATCGGCGCGAGGCTGCGGTCCGTGCCGTCTCCATATATAAGCGTGGGACGAAAGATCGTCAGCGCCATGCCGCGCGCCGACGCGCACCGCCGCAGTGTGTCTTCGGCGTCGCGTAGACGGGCGGAGAGTTCGCGTTCGTGAGGGTCGTCCGATGTTTGCTTGCTTTCGGCGCTCATCGAACTGAGCGCGATTACGCGTCGAAGCGGCGCGTCCGAATGACGTTCCAGCCAGCGCGCGAAGGCATCGAGCGGTCCGAGACTGATCGCGGCGTCGGCTTGCGGCCATCGAATCGTTTCATCGCCGAGGTCGCCGTGAAACCAACCGTTGCGCGGCGATCGACTGACCAAAATCGTCCGATGCGAGGTCAGACGCGGGATCAGACGGCGGCCGACCGGTCCGCTGGCGCCGAAAACGAGTAGGTTTGACATGGCTGCCGCACTCTCCGGTCAGCCCGGATTTCCGTCAAGTCCGCGAGGCCGTATTCGGCGGCTAAACCCGTTTTCGAGCCCGTTCCGGGCTTGCGCGATATACCGCCTTTCGCTATCATTTGCGGTTCTCCCGTACACGAACACGCCCATCGGGCCCACAGGTTTCCTCATGAAAACGATCAGCGCCAATGCTGAGACGGTTAAGCGCGACTGGTTTTTGATCGACGCCAATGGCAAGACCCTTGGCCGTCTCGCCAGCGAACTCGCGCGCCGTCTGCGCGGCAAACACAAACCCGTCTACACCCCGCACGCGGACACCGGCGATTACCTCGTCGTGGTCAACGCCGAAAAAGTCGCGGTGACCGGCAACAAGATGAACGACAAGATGTATCACCGGTTCACCGGCTACATCGGCAACCTCAAGAGCACGCCGCTGAAAGACATGCTGGCGTCGCATCCCGAGCGCGTCATCGAGATTGCCGTGAAGGGCATGCTGCCCAAGAATCCGCTCGGCCGCGAAATGTTCCGCAAGCTCAAAGTCTACAGCGGTCCGAATCATCCGCATTCCGCCCAGCAGCCGCAGGCGCTGGACATCGTTGAATAAGCTATAAGAGACCGACCATGGCAACGCAACAGCAATACGGTACCGGCCGCCGCAAATCCTCCGCCGCGCGCGTGTTCCTGCGTCCGGGCAAAGGCGGCATCGAAGTGAACGGCAAGCCGCTCGATGCTTTTTTCGGCCGCGAAACCGCGCGCATGATTGTGCGCCAGCCGCTGGAACTCACGAAGCTGGCCGACAAGTTCGACATCTTCGTCACCGTCGAAGGCGGCGGCATCTCCGGCCAGGCCGGCGCGATCCGTCTCGGTCTCGCCCGCGCGCTCGTCGAATATGATGAAACGCTGAAGTCGCCGTTGCGCAAAGCCGGATTCATGACGCGCGATGCACGCGAAGTCGAGCGCAAGAAAGTCGGTCTGCACAAAGC
>DATBAU010000340.1:0-15183 GCA_036271355.1 Rudaea sp.
GCATCGGTCCACTTGTATACCTGTCCGTTCGCGGCGAACGCGGCGGACGTGGCCATAAAGGCCAGAAAAAGAATGGAACGCGTCATCGCGGGTCTCCCGCACCGGTGGCCGGCGCTGTTTGAATAATGCCCCCTGTCGGCATGGCGTCTGGATAGCACTTGTCGGCTCAAGACACAAGCTTTTTCGACGCGCAGACCCGTTGCAAATACAAGGCTTGGGGTACACTGACGACATTCTGCTTTAACTTGAGTCGGGATGGATACGAACCCCGTCACACCGGCGAAACCGCGCCGCGGAATCTACCTGCTGCCGAACCTGCTGACCACGGGAGCGATGTTCTCGGGCTTCTACGCGATCATCGCCTCGATCGGCGGCGATTACGTTAGCGCCGTCATCGCGATTTTCGTCGCCGGACTTTTCGACGGACTCGACGGCCGCGTCGCGCGCATGACCAACACGCAAAGCGAGTTCGGCGTGCAGTACGACTCGCTGTCCGATCTGGTCAGCTTCGGCGTCGCGCCCGCCTTGGTGCTGTACACGTGGTCGCTGATTACGCTCGCCAGCTACGGACGCGCGTGGGGCAAAGTCGGCTGGGCCGCCGCTTTCATTTTCGCCGCGTGCGGCGCGTTGCGATTGGCGCGTTTCAACACGCAGGTCGGCGTGCAGGACAAACGCTATTTCCAGGGTCTCGCGATTCCCGCCGGCGCGGCGCTCGCGATGTCGTTCGTGTGGATGACGCTGTACCTCAACCACACCGGCGAGGACATGCAATTCGTTACGCCGTTCGTCGCGGTGATCGCGGGGTTGCTAATGGTGAGCCGCTTCCGCTACTTCAGTTTCAAGGTGTGGCCGCGCTCCGATAAAGTTCCGTTCGTGTGGATCCCGATCGCGCTGCTCATCATCGTCGCGGTGGTGATCAATCCGCCGTGCGTTCTATTTGGCATTGCAGCGGCGTATGCCTTGTCGGGACCGATCCTCACGCTGTGGCTGCGACGCGGCCGCCGTCGCCGCGAACCCAAAGTGATGTGAGCGACGCAACGTGAACGCCGCGCGCCCTCTGCCGCACGACAGCCCCGAGCGCCGCGCGCTCGCGTTTCTGGCGGAACTCAGTCAGGCGCTGACGCAATCGCTCGATCTCGACCGCACGTTGCGCCTCGCCGTGTCGCGCATCGCGCGTTTCATGCAGGCCGAAGCAGTTTCGCTGTTCCTCGTCGATCCGAAAACCGGTTTGCTGGTCTGCCGGAACTGCGCCGGACCGGTCGACATCACGGGCTTGAAATTGACGGTCGGCCAAGGTGTCGTCGGCCGCACCGTTTCCGACAACGCCACGCAGATCGTGCGCGATGCGCAGAACGATCCGCGCGTGCATCAAAGCGTCGATGCGGAAACCGGTTTTATCACGCGGTCGATCCTTTGCGCGCCGCTGCGAACCGCGCAAGGTGTGATCGGCGCGCTCGAAATCATCAATCGCCGCGACGGCGGTCTGTTCGACGAAGACGATGCCGACATCCTGCGCCTTATCGCCGCGCCGGCCGCGCTCGCCATCCACAGCGCGCAGCTCGCCGAAGGTTTGATCGAGCAGCAGCGCATCAAACGCGAACTCACGCTCGCGCGGCAGATGCAGAAATCGCTGTTGCCGAAAGTGCGGCGCGATTCGTTTCCGGTTGTCGGCGTGAATCTTCCCGCGAACGAAATTTCCGGCGATTTCTACGATTACTTCACGCTGCCCGACGGACGCATCGCGTTCGTGATCGCCGACGTTTCGGGCAAAGGTCTCGACGCCGCATTCCTGATGGTGCGCGTGACGAGCCTGCTGCGCAGCACCGGTCGCCACGCGTCCAAACCGTCGTCGTGGCTCGCGGGCGTGAATGCCGAATTGTGCGACACATTGCAGGACGGGCGTTTTGTCTGCGCTGCCGTCGGCGTGTACGACCGCACCGCTGGCAGCGTCGTTCTCGCCAGCGCCGGATTTCCGCCCGCGCTACTTTACGACGGTGAAAATTTCGAGGAACTGCCGGCCGACGGTCCGCCGCTCGGTATTCTTGCCGAAGCGGAATACACCGAACATACGTTCCAGCTTGGCGCTCGATCGCTGTATCTTTTTTCCGACGGCGCTACCGACGTCCACAAGAACGACGCGGACAAAACCGAAGACTCGCGCCTCGGCACGCACGGCTTGCGCGATCTGATCGTGCGCTACACGGTGTTGTCGCCCGAGCCGCGGTTGCGCGCATTGCTCGGCGACCTGAAACGCCTGACGCTGGTCGACGACACGACCATCCTGCTGGTCCAGGAACCGCGCGGAAAAGCCGCGTTCAACCTGCTCGATCTCACGTTTCCGGCCGAACCCGCGCAGATGCGTTCGGTCCGCGCATCCTTGCGCAGCGCGCTGGACAGCCAGGAAATCGGCCCCGAACTGCGCGACCGACTCGTCTTGGCGGTCGACGAAGCCTGCACCAATATCATGCGCCATGCCTATCGCGGCAAAGGCAAGGAAACGATCTCGCTGCATCTGTCACGCGAGCAGGATATGCTCTTGTTCGAGCTGCGCGACCAGGCTCCGAGGGTAGACGCGAGCAAGCTCAAGCCGCGCGATCTTTCCGAATGCAGGCCCGGGGGTCTCGGACTGCCGTTCATCGACGCATTGATGGACGAGTGGAAGGTGCTGCCGGGCGGCAAGAAAAAAGGCAACGTGTTGCGAATGATGAAGCGGCTGACGCGCCGCGACCAGTCGTCAGGAGGCGCATAAGTGAGCAACGACAACAACGAATGCACGCGCGAATCGCTCGGCGATTACGTATTGGTGCGTCTGCGCGGCGAAGTGGATTTGTCGTGGTCGCAGCAGGTGCGCAAAACCATTCTCGAAGCGCTCGACGATTCGTCGCAAGTCGGCGTCGAATTGTCGCAGGTGAGTTACATCGATTCGTCCGGCATCGCCGCGCTCGTCGAAGGATTTCAGAATGCGCGCGAGAAAGGTACGAAATTCGGACTCGTCGCGGCGAGCAAAGCCGTGATGGCCGTGCTTCAGCTCGCGCGTCTCGACCGCGTGTTCCCGATGTTCCCGACATTAGAGGCCGCCCGCGCCGCCTGATGAACGCGATCACGCGCCCGCTCGTGCATATCGGCCGCGCCACCGCGCAAGCGGCGGCGGGTATCGGCTACGCGGCGACACTGCTCGTCGAAAGTCTTTATTACGCTGCATTCGGTTGGCGTTCTGGCCAACCGATGCGTCCGCGCGCGCTGCTCGAACAGATGCGTCAGATCGGTGTCGATGCGCTACCGATCGTGACGATGATGTCACTGACCATCGGCATCATGTTGGGTATCCAGTTCATTGCGGCGTTGTCGGAATTCGGCGCGCAGTCGCAAGTCGTCGTCGCCGTCGCGAAATCCGTGACGCGCGAATTCGGCGCATTGATCACGGCGATTATCGTCGCTGGCCGTTCCGGTTCGGCGCTGGCCGCGCGCATCGGATCGATGAATGTCTCGCAGGAAATCGACGCGCTCGCCACGATGGGCATCGAGCCCGTGCGTTTTCTCGCCGCACCCGCACTCATTGCGATGCTGTTGATGTTGCCCGTGCTGACCATGTTCGCCGACGCCGTCGCTATCGTCGGTGCGGCGTTGTACAGCGCGTCGGCGCTCAACGTCACGCCGACCGCGTACATCATGCAAACGCTTTCGCTGCTGAGCACGGGCGACATCTGGCAAGGCATCGCGAAAGCGTTCGTGTTCGCCACGCTGATCACGCTCATCGGCTGCAGCACCGGTTTCGCCGTCGTCGGCGGCGCCGAAGGCGTGGGCCGCGCGACGACACGTTCGGTGGTGCTGTCGATCTGCTACATCATCGTCGCCGACATGATCTTTTCGTTTTTCCTCAGTCGATGAACGTCATCTTGCTGTTTAGCTTTTAAGCTACAATTCGAGGACGCATATGGAGGTGCGGGAATACGTGGCCGGGACCGGCCGCAATCCGTTTAGTGAATGGTTGGCGGGATTGAAGGATTCGAAATCGAGAAACGGAATCGTCGCTCGCCTTTTGCGCCTCGCCGATGGGCTTCGAGGAGATTGGAAATCGATCGGAGCGGGGCTTTTTGAACTGCCCGTTCATGTCGGTCCGGGATTTAGGATTTATTGTGGGCAGGATGGCCCGAGACTCATCATCGTTCTGGCAGGTGGTGACAAACACAGTCAGACGCGCGACGTCGAGAGAGCACATGAATACTGGAAAGATTACAAAGCGCATCGTTAGTCGCCCATTTCGAGCGGCGGAATATCTGCGCACCGAAAAGGACATCGCAGATTTTCTGGAAGCCGTTCTCGAAGACGGCGAACCGCGGTCGTTGCCGCGTGCGTTGCGCGCGGTTGCCGACGCCCTTGGCGGCATCGGCAAACTCGCCGAACGCACCGGTTTGAGCCGCGAAACGCTGTACCGCACACTGAGCGAACGCGGCAATCCGCGGTACGACACGCTCTTCAATATTCTCACTGCATTCGGCTTGCGCGTTTCGGTCGTTCCGACACGCTCGGCTTCGCGCGCTCAACGTCGCGCTGCCTGAACATGAACGTGCCCGCGCCGCTCATCGATGTGCATCAGCTCGAAGCCTGGTATGGCCGCCGGCGCATTTTGCATGGCGTCGACTTTAGCGTGAACCCGGGCGAGATCCGCGTGATCATGGGCGGATCGGGATCGGGAAAAAGTACACTTTTGCGCCATTTGCTCGGGCTGCAAAAACCACGCAGCGGCAACGTGAAGTTGCTCGGCGTCGATATCGGCGAAGCCAGCGAACTCGAGATGCTCGCGGTGCGCCGGCAAATCGGAGTGTCGTTTCAGGGCGGCGCGTTGCTGACCTCGCTCAGCGTCGGCGAGAACGTGTGTTTGCCGTTGCGCGAACACACGAAGCTCGACGAAAACACCATTCGCATCATGAGCCGCCTCAAGCTCGAGGTCGTGAACCTCGGCGGATTCCAGGATCTGATGCCGAGCCAGCTTTCCGGCGGAATGATCAAGCGCGCCGCACTCGCGCGGGCGATCGTGATGGATCCGAAATTGCTGTTTTTCGATGAACCATCGGCCGGCCTCGATCCGGTCGTCTCGGCCGAACTGGACGAATTGATCCTGCGCCTGCGCGATGCGCTGCGCATGACGATCGTGGTTGTCACCCACGAGCTCGAAAGCGCGTTCAAGATTGCCGACACGATCACGGTGCTCGATCAGGGCCAGATCTTGATGACAGGCAAAGTGGACGACGTGCGACACGCCGACAACGATCGGATCCAAGATTTGCTCAACCGGCGTCCGCGCGAAATCCAGGTCGACGCCGATGCATACTTGAAACGCTTGACGGAAGAACAAGCCGCCTAACCGGGCATGCGGGGAAGGACGCGATGAAACGCGACAACGTAAATTATCTGCTGGTGGGAATCGTGGTGGTCGTCGCCTTCGTGCTGTTTCTCGGCACGCTGACGATGATCACGGGCCGCACCGGTGGCACCGCGGATTATTATTCGCACTACCGCAACGTTTCCGGCTTGCGCTACGGCGCGCCGGTATTTTACGAAGGCTTCCGCATCGGTCAGGTCGGCGCGATCGATCCGGAACGCACCGATAAAGGGGTGTCGTTCAAAGTCGAATTGTCCGTGCGCAAAGACTGGTCGATCCCGAAAGACAGCATCGCGCGCATGACCTCGACAGGTTTGCTCGCCGACGTCGCCATCGGCATCACCGAAGGCGTCAGCAAAGACGTGGCGCCGGCCGGCAGCGAACTGCGCGGTGCGGAAAGTGCCGACATCTTCGCGGCGATGAACGAACTCGCTGGACAGATCACTATTCTCACGCGCGATCAGATCGCGCCGCTCATCAAGAGCCTGTCGCAACACGTCGATTCGATCGCCTCGGTAATCGACAAGAACACGCCCGAACTGGTCGAGCAGTCGAAAATTTTGTTGTCGCGCTTGAACGTCGCGTCGGATTCGATGAACGACGTGCTCCGTCCGGACAACCGCGCCGCGATCAGCGCAATTCTCGCCAACACGCGCGATCTGACGAAGGAATTGCAGAGCACGCAGCAAAAACTCGACGATGCGCTCGGTCAACTCGATAGCATCGCAAAAGAAAATCGTCCCGGCGTCCGCGATTCCGTCGACGACTTGCGCGCGGTGCTCGCGGCGCTTTCCGGTCGCACGGAATCGATCATGCAGCATCTCGAAGTGGCCAGCCGAAACATCGACGAATTCGCGCGCGAAGTGCGCAAGAACCCCAACCGCTTGCTGATCTCGCCCAAGGGCGACAAGCTGCAGGAACCCGACCAATGAGAAAGCTTTTCGCAATCGCCGCCGTCGTTTTCATCAGCGCGTGTTCCGCGCCGAGCGTGCCCGACGTCACCTATTTCCGGCTGCCGGCGCCAACTCCGTTGCCGCACGCGGACAAACCGCTGACCTCGCTGCCGATCGAAGTGGAAGTGTTTCGCGCCGATGGAATCTACGCCGAGGAGGCACTGATCTACGCCGCCGATCCGGCCGCGACGTCGTTGCGCACCTATCATTATCAGTTGTGGAGCGATCCGCCATCGCGCGGACTGCAAGGACGACTGACGCGTCTGCTGCGCGATTCGGGCCTCTCGATTCTCGTCACCGACACGCTGCCCGCGAGCACGCAGGCGTTGCGCATTCAGGGCCGCATCATCCATTACGAACGCGTGCAGAACGCCGGCACGTATACCGCTCGCGTCGGCTTCGACATGCGCGTGGAGCAGGACAACGGCGAACCCGTGCTCGAACAAACCTACAGTGCCGATGTCGATGCGGCCGACGCCACGATCGGCGCCACCGTGCAGGCCTTCGGCGCCGCCGTCGACCAGGCGTTCGCGAAGTTCTACACCGATCTCGCCGCGCTGAGCAAAGAAACGCATGCTGGCTGAAGCGCACCGCCGGGAATTGCTGTCGGCGATGGGTGTGGATGTGTTTGTGCTGCGCGCAGCGAGTGCCGCGACTGTGCATGCCGACGCGAACGCGGACTGGCTCGTCGTCGCCGCCTCGGCGGAAACGCAGAAAAGTACACAATGCGCACAATTGCGCAAGACGCTACCGACGATGCTCGGAATCCCGTCCGAACGCGTGCGCTGGATGGCGGGCGAAACCAACGACATCCCCGACGCGGCGGCATATCTCGTGCTCGGTGCGGCGCTCGCTCGCGAATTCGGCGCGAACTTGCCGGCGGTCAGACAGCAATCGGCCGTGATCGCCGTCGCCGACGAACCGGCTGCGAGTTTCACGGGCGCGATGGCCAAGCGCGCATTGTGGCAATCGCTCAAGCCGATCGCGCGCCGCGCGCGTGAGGTCGGCGCATGGTAGCGATCATGAAGGAACCGTATCCGCTGGTGCGGCCGATGCGGATGGACGATCTCGATCAAGTCGTCGCCATCGAAATCGGTGCGTACGATTTCCCGTGGACGAAAGGAATCTTCCACGACTGCATCCGCGCCGGCTACAACTGCTGGGTGCTCGCGCAGGGCGTCGAAGTGGTCGGCTACGGCGTGCTCACTGTCGCGGCGGGTGAGGCGCATGTGTTGAATTTGTGCGTAGCGAAAGATCAGCAATCCAACGGTCACGGCCGGCACATGATGCAGCGGCTGATCGATCTCGCGCGCTGGCATCGCGCCGAGCGCATCTTCCTCGAAGTGCGGCCGTCGAATCCGCGCGCGATCGCGCTGTATCACTCGCTCTGTTTCAACGAGATCGGTCGCCGGCCCGGCTACTATCCAGCGAAACGTGGACGCGAAGAAGCCATCGTGATGGCGCTGGAATTGTTGCCGGCGGACGACGAGTGACCGGAAACGGTATTCGGTTTCGTCATCCCATCGCATTTTGGATCGGCTGTCTCGCGGTGATCGCGGGCGTGCTCGCGCACATGCCGATGTTCGTGATGGCCGCACCGATGCACTACCACCTCGCCGGCATGCCGATGGACAACACGATGCTCGTCGGCATGCTGATGATCCCGTGCGGCGTCGTGCTCGCCGGATACGGACTGATGCCGCGCATCGATCAAATGCAGCGCGCATTGAGCGGCAGCGATCACGTGCATTTCCATGTCGCCGACGGGCTCGCGCTCAATCGCGAACATTGGAAACTGATCGTCGTGCTGATCGTCGCGCTCGCCGTGGACGTGATGAAACCCGCGACGCTCGGCTTCGTCATTCCCGGCATGTCCTCCGAATACGACATCACGAAGTCGACGGCGGGTTATCTCGCGCTGTCTGCGCTTACGGGCACGACGGTCGGCTCGATCGTGTGGGGCCGGCTCGCCGATGTGTTCGGACGACGCTCCGCGATTTTGCTGTCTGCAATTCTTTTCATGGGGACGTCGATCTGCGGCGCGATGCCGACGTTCGCGTGGAACCTCGTCATGTGTTTCATGATGGGCGCGGCGGCCGGCGGCATGCTGCCGATCGCGTTCACGCTGATGGCCGAAACGATTCCCGCCGCGCATCGCGGATGGTTGCTCGTAACGCTCGGCGGCATCGGAACCTCGGCGGGTTATCTGCTCGCGTCGGGCGCGGCGACCGTGTTCGAACCGGTATTCAGTTGGCGCGCATTGTGGCTCCTGAATTTGCCGACGGGCGCGGTGATCATTTTCCTCAATCGTTTCATTCCCGAATCGCCGCGCTTTCTCGCCAACGCCGGACTCAACACCGAAGCGCGCGCCGTGCTCGAACGTTTTTCCGCCGCCGATGCCGGCCGTTCGGACATCGCGGCGGCGGCCGATCCGATCGTCGAAGTGCACCATCCGGCCGGCGACATGCGCGAACTTCTGCGCGGCCGGCACGCGCGGATCACGTGGGGCTTGCTGTTGTGCGGCGTGGCGTGGGGTCTAGTCAACTTCGGCTTCCTGCTGTGGCTGCCGGCGAACCTGAGCCTGATCGGCGTCGACGCGAAGGCGACCAATTCGCTGCTCGCGCAATCGGCCGTTTACGCGTTGCCCGCGATCGGTCTGGTGGTGTGGATTTATCAGCGCTGGAGCAGCATCCGGTCGCTGGTGTTGCTGATCGGTCTGACCGTCGTTTCGCTGCTCGCGTTTTTCGCGATCGGCGTCACCGGATTGCACTCGACGGCAGCGACAACGATCGCTACCGTCGCGCTTTTGTCGAGCGTGAGCGGCGTGATCGCGACGTTGATTCCGTATGCCGCCGAAATTTATCCCGTGCATTTGCGCGGCACCGGATCGGGACTGATCGCCGCAAGCTCGAAAGCGGGCGGCATCCTCGGCGCGATCCTCGGTGTGTTCGGATTGTTCGGCAACTTCATGTTGTCGGCGATCGTCATCGCCGTGCCGATGGCGTTCGCGTGCCTGATACTCGCGCGTGGCGGCGTCGAGACGCGCGGCTACCGGCTCGAAGAAATCCAGGCGCGCATGTCGAAATAGTTCAGCCGATCGTATCCAACCGAGCGAATTGTTCGCGCAACGTGTTGAGTTGCGCGATACGTTCGGCGACGCGTTGTTTTTCCTGCTCGATCACCGCCGCCGGCGTGTTCGGGCCGAAGTTCGCGAGCTTGGCGTTGCTCTTCGCAATCTCGCCATCCAGGCGCTTGATCTCTTTTTCGAGACGCGCTTTCTCCGCGTCCACGTCGATCAATCCGGCGAGCGGAATCAGGATGCGCATCTCGCCGACGATCGCCGCCGCGCTCGCGGGTTCGGTTTCGCCGTCGCCAAGCCAGCGCTGCGATTCGGCGCTCGCGAGAAACGCGATCTGCGAAGTGAACTTCTGCGACAACGCGTGCTGGATCGAACTGCCGTTCGCGAACAGAATCGGAATCGTCTTTCTCGGCGCGATGTTCATCTCACTGCGGATGCGGCGGATTTGCGTAAGCACCTGACGCAACCATTCGACCGATTCGTCGGCCTGCGCGTCGGCGAATTCGGAAAAGTGCGATGCGAGCGGATATTCCTGCGTCGAAATGCTCGTGCCGGACTTACCGAGCATCGGCGCGACCGTCTGCCAGATTTCTTCCGTGATGAACGGAATGATCGGATGCAGCGCGCGCAGCAACGCTTCGAGCACGAACAGCAATGTGTGCCGCGTCGAATCGGCGTGCGCGCGATCGTTGAACGCGGGCTTCGCGAATTCGACGAACCAGTCGCAATAAACATTCCACGTGAATTCGTACAGCGCCTGCGCGACGAGATCGAAACGGTACAGCGGCATCTGCGTTTCGACGTCGGCGAGCGTGCGCTGGAATTGCGTAAGGATCCATTTCTCGACATCGGACGTCGGGGCGAATTTCGCGTCGGCCGCAACGCTGAATCCTTCGCAATTCATCAGCACGAAACGCGCGGCATTCCATAGTTTGTTGCAGAAATTTTTGTAGCCTTCGGCGCGCTTTAAATCGAAGTTGATCGTGCGTCCATACGTCGCGAGCGCGGCGAATGTGAAACGCAGCGCGTCGGCGCCGACCGGAGAAATGCCCTCCGGATAATCTTTGCGAATGCGCTTCTCGACTTTCTCGCGCACCTGCGGAATCAGTAACGTCGCGGTCGATTTCTTCACCAGCGCATCGAGTTCGATGCCGTCGATCAGATCGAGCGGATCGATCGTGTTGCCTTTCGACTTCGACATCTTCTGGCCGTCGGCATCGCGCACGATGGCGTTGATGTAGACCTCGTGGAACGGCACTTTGCCGATGAAGTACAGCGTCGCCATGATCATGCGCGCGACCCAGAAAAAGATGATGTCGAAACCCGTGACCAGAACATTCGTCGGCAGATAGCGTTCGTCCTGCGCCCAGTTGGCGACGACGCGTCCGTTCTCGCTCACCGGTTCGTTCGATGGCCAGCCCATTGTCGAGAATGGCCACAGCGCGGACGAAAACCACGTGTCGAGCACGTCGTTGTCTTGCCTCAACGCGCCGACCGGTTTCGTTTCGGCATGCGCGACTGCGTCGGCTTCATCCTCGCCGACGAAAATATTTCCCGCTTCGTCGAACCACGCCGGAATGCGATGACCCCACCAGAGCTGCCGGCTCACGCACCAGTCCTGGATATTTTCCAACCACTGGTTGTACGTCGTCGTCCAATTTTCCGGAACGAATTTCACCGAACCATCTTTCACCGCGTTGAGCGCGGGTTCGGTGATCGCCTTGCGTCCGCCGATGCGACCATCGGGCTGCACGTCGCTCGTGAGATCGAGGAACCATTGATCGGTGAGCATCGGTTCGACGACAGCGCCCGAACGATCGCCGACAGGCACTTGATGTTTGTGCGGCACGATCTTGACGAGATAACCCTGCGCTTCCAGATCGGCGACGACGGCTTTGCGCGCGATGTAGCGATCCATGCCGCGATATTTTTCCGGCGCGTTGTCGTTCATCTTCGCGTCGAGCGTCATGATCACGATCATCTCGATGCCGTGACGCTTGGCGCACGCGTAGTCGTTGAAATCGTGTGCGCCAGTGATCTTCACGCAACCGCTGCCGAACGCGGGATCGACGAAATCGTCCGCGATGATCGGAATGCGCCGATCGCACAACGGCAGATCGACGAATTTTCCGACGAGATGTTCGTAGCGCTCGTCGTCCGGATGCACCGCGAGCGCGCCGTCGGCGAGCATCGTTTCCGGACGCGTCGTCGCGATCGTCATGCCGCGTAGATCGTTGCCTTCGTTGTCCTTCTGCGGACCGTCGCTGAACGGATAGAGGATGTGCCACATGTGGCCATCGCGCTCTTCCATGTTCACTTCGAGATCCGAGATCGCGGTCATCAGGACCGGATCCCAATTCACCAGGCGCAGGCCGCGGTATAAAAGTCCATCTCTATACCATTGCACAAATACACGGCGCACCGCGGCCGACAAACCGTCATCCATCGTGAAGCGTTCGCGCGACCAGTCGATCGACGCGCCGAGACGGCGCATCTGGTTCGTGATCGTCGAGCCGGATTCTTCTTTCCATTCCCACACGCGCGCGACGAATTTCTCGCGGCCGAGATCGTGGCGCGTCTGGTTGTTCGCCGCGAGCTGGTTCTCGACGATCTTCTGCGTCGCGATGCCGGCGTGATCGCTGCCGCCCTGCCACAGCGTGCGCATGCCGCGCATGCGGTGATAGCGGATGAGCGCGTCCATGATCGTCTGCTGAAACGCATGACCCATGTGCAGCGTACCGGTGACGTTCGGTGGCGGAAGCAAAATGCTGTACGGCGCACCGTCGCCGCTCGGCGCGAACAAGCCGTCGGCTTCCCAGCGGGAATACCATTTATTTTCGATAGTGCGCGGGTCGAAGCTTTTTTCCACGGAGACGATCTGCCTGTCCCGCACGAAGCGGGATCGATGTGAGGATGGTTGGATCAAATTGTAACGGCGCGGCGCGCGCAGCCCAAGCGCGCGGATGACTTTCGGCATGGGTATGCCACAATCGGCGCATCGTAAGGGGGCGGCATGGTTCGTCGCGATTGCAAAAATCCTGCTGAGACTGATGCGAAAGCATTGACATGACGGAATTCCTCGACCGTCTCAAGCAACGCAAGATCGTGCAATGGGCGCTCGCTTATGTCGCCGCGGCATTCGCACTGATTCAAGTACTCGACATCGTCGCGCAACGCTTCGGCTGGCCGGAACAGACGATTCGTCTCACGATCATCGCGTTGTGCGTCGGATTTTTCGTCGTGCTTGTACTCGCGTGGTATCACGGCGAACGCGGCGCGCAGCGCGTGACGGGCACCGAGTTGATGATCCTCGCGCTGTTGCTCGCCATCGGCGGCGCCGTGATTTGGCGATTCGCGCCGCGCGTGAACGAAACGGCACAACAGAACACATCGGCGTCGGATACCGATCCTAAATCGATCGCCGTGTTGCCGTTCGTCAACATGAGCGGCGAAAAAGACAACGAGTATTTCTCGGACGGCATCAGCGAGGAAATCCTCAACGTGCTGGCCGGAATTCCAGCGTTGCGCGTCGCGGCGCGAACGTCGTCGTTTTCGTTCCGCGACGGCAAACACGAAGTGCCCGAGATCGCGCAGGAGTTACACGTGCGCATGATTCTCGAAGGCAGCGTGCGCAAGCAGGGCGATCGCGCGCGCATCACCGCGCAGCTCATCGATGCGAGCAACGGATATCACTTGTGGTCGCAAACGTACGATCGCGATCTGAAAGACATCTTCGCGATTCAGGATGAAATCGCTGCGGCCGTTGCCGACGAGCTGAAAGTGAAGATCGCCAACGGCGGCGATGCAGCCTCGAAAAAACCGCCGAACGCCGAGGCGCACGATTTCTATCTGCGCGGTCTTGGGCAATGGCAGACGCGCGGCGAAGCGCAACTGCTCGCGGCGATCAAGAATTTCGAAAGTGCCGTGGCGGCCGATCCGCAATTCGCCGAAGCCTACGCGGGATTGGCATTGGTCTACACGATACTTCCGGATTTCTCGTCGAAAATCACTTACGACGATGCGCTCAAGCGCGCGGAAAACTATGCGGAGCTCGCGCTGTCGATCGATCCGAGCGTGCCGGAAATCTATCCCGTGTTCGCTTATCTCGCCGATGCCGACCGTCGTCGCAAAACCGCGCAGGCGTTGTATCGTCGCGCCATCGAATTGCGTCCGTCGTTTGCGACGACGTACCAGTGGCTCGGCAATTCGATGTGGACGGACGGTGATCTCGAAGGCGGTCTGAAAGTACTCGAACAGGCGTCGATGCTCGATCCGAAGTCGAGCATCATCGCCAACAACCACGCGATGGTTTTGATCGCGCTCGGTCGTTATCAGGACGCGATCGCGCAATGCGTGTCCATTTTGAAAGCGGTGCCGGACGACATCAATTGTCTGGAAAGCACGGCGTTCGCGACGATGATGACGAACGACTACGCCGCGGCGCGATCGTCGTACGAACACTACGCACGCGTTTTGAATCCGAGCGCGCTCGGTACGATCCGCGACACGTTCGATGCGTTGGAAGGTCACGGCGATCGTCACGCGATTGCCACACGTGTCGCCGCGTTCAAACAACAAAGTAGTTATGATTTGAACAGCGGCAACGTGTTCGGCGTGTACGTCGTTCCGTCTGTGTTGGTGCTGCTCGGCGAACCGAAACTGGCGATCGCGAATCTGAAATCGTTCGTCGCGGAGGATCGTTCCGGACAAACGGAGTGGGCGATCATGCAGGTTACTGGACCTGTGCATTGCGACCCGGATTTTGTCGACGTGGTGAAAAAGGCCAAGACGACCGACCCCCATTACGACGCGCTGTGCACGAAAAAACCATGAGCGATTTCATCGACCGGATGCGCGAACGAAAGCTGGTGCAATGGGCGCTGGCCTACATCGCCGCCGCGTTCGCGCTGATCCAGGTGCTCGACATCGTCGCGCAACGTTTCGGCTGGCCGGAGCAGACTGTCCGCTTCGTGATCGTCGCACTCGGCGTCGGCTTTTTCGTGACGCTGGTGCTGGCGTGGTATCACGGCGAGCGCGGTCGGCAGCGCATCAACGGCACGGAATTGCTGATTCTTGCGTTGCTGCTCGGCGTCGGCGGCGTCGCGATCTGGAAACTTGCACCCGAGCCCACGACGAAACGCAGCGCAGAAAAACTGCCGGCCGACATTCCGCGCAAATCCATCGCCGTGTTGCCGTTCGATAGTTTGAGCGAAGACAAGGACAACGCGTTTTTCGCCAGCGGCATGCAGGACATGATCCTGACCAAGCTCGCCGGCATTGGCGATCTGAAAGTCATCTCGCGCACGTCGACGGAAAAATATAAAAGTCATCCCGACAATTTGAAAGACGTCGGCCGCGATCTCGGTGTCGCGACGATTCTCGAAGGCAGCGTGCAGAAATCCGGCAAGGATGTGCTGATCAATGTGCAGCTCATCGACGCGGCGACCGACAATCATCTGTGGGCGCAAGCGTATCCGCGCAATCTGGAAAACATTTTCGGCGTGGAAGGCGAAGTCGCGGAGAAAATTGCTGAGGCATTGCAATCGAAGCTGACGTCCGACGAGCGCAAATCGCTCGCGGTGCGGGCGACACAAAATCCCGACGCGTTGCAAGCCTATCTGCGCGGGCTGGATTTGCAGCGCGATTTCAACGTGCCGATGGCGCAGATCAACGAGCAGTTCCTGAAAGCCGTCACGCTCGATCCGGATTTCGTACTCGCGTGGACCGAGGTGATCTGGCAGCGTTTGCGCGCTTACTGGTTCGGTTTC
>DATBAU010000341.1:0-5341 GCA_036271355.1 Rudaea sp.
GTTCGACCGGCAGAAGTACGACACGAGTGGCGTCTACGACATTTACGAACTGGGCGTCGAAGGAAAGATGCGTCCGTTCAAACTCGCCGTCTACAAAGACGACAACTATTGGGCGTTCCTTCGCCTGGACATGAGCGGACAAAAACTCAACGAGCGGCAACTGCTCACGGCGTTGATCTCGACGGCGGCGGCATTCGCAGTATTGTCATTGCTGATCGGACGGTGGTTGTCGTCGCGCGTGATGAGCCCCGTCACCGATCTCGTGCGCCGCGTGCAAAATATGGGGCGCACCGGCAAACCCGAGGAACTCGGCATCCATTTCGCGAACGACGAAGTCGGACAACTCGCCGCCGCGCTCGACAATTATTCCGACAAACTCACCGCGCTCGTCGAACGCGATCGCGAATTCAACGCCGACGTAAGCCACGAACTGCGCACGCCGCTCGCCGTGATCGCGAGCACCACGGAACTGCTGCTCGCCAGCGACGGCGTCAGCGACAAAGTGCGCGAGCGATTGAAACGCATCGAGCGCGCGTCGCGGCAATCCACCGAACTGACCAACGCGTTGTTGCTGCTTTCGCGGAGCGAACGCTCCGCGCCGGTCGATGGCGAAACGACGGCCGTGGCGAAAGTCGCCGAACAGATTATCGAAGTATATCGCTCGCATCTTGGACGCAAGCCGGTCGAGGTGAAGTTGGTTGTCGATGAAGATATCGAAGTCGTCGCGCCGTCATCCGTCGTCGCGGTGGCGCTCGGCAATCTGATCGGCAACGCGTTCAAGTACACGCAGCAGGGTGAGGTCATCGTCACGATTGGCGCGGGGCGCGGCAAGGTGACGGTTGAAGATACCGGGCCGGGTATCAAGGTGGAGGATGCTGAGAAATTGTTTGAGCGCGGTGTGCGTGGGTCGACGTCCACTGGTAGCAAAGGTGCTGGGTTGGGGTTGGCTATCGTGTTGAGGTTGTGTCAGTTGTACGACTGGCGGGTTTCGTTGGCGCCTCGGCCTAATGTTGGGACTGTCGCTACGTTGGACTTTCGGTTGCGGGTTTGATTGTTTCGGCGGCTGAATTTATATGTTGATCTTTTGAAATCAAAAGCTTCCGCTCGAAACGAGCGGGTAACTTTTTGCTAAACGGCAAAAAGTCACCAAAAAACGTTTGTTTTCTCACATAGGGTGCTGTTCGCGATCGGACATCCCTGATCCGTGCGCGAACCGCGCGCATCCTGCGCGCGATCACCGTCGTAGCAGACTGCACGTGACCGGTATCAAGCTTCTTGAAACTCTTAACTGCACGAAGCCAAGGGCGGTGAGGTTTAAGAGCAAGATTTTTTTCTCTCTCTTGCCTTTACAGACCCTCCGCGAGAGCACGGCGTGCAGTGATCTTTTACAAGAAGCTTGATACCGGTCACTTTCCCGCTTGGAGCGAGGGTGATCGCGCGCAGGGATGCGCGCGGTCCGCAGCCAGCAGCACGGACGTGCTGTCTGCGGACAACAGACCCAGCGAACAATCAAAAACGTTTTTTGGTGACTTTTTGCCGTTGAGCAAAAAGTTACCCGCCGCTTGCGGCGGAAGCTGTTGATCGAACCTCAAACAACCTCCAACCACCCATCCTTCGCAACAGTCGTCCCATCAAACAACCCAAAGAACAACTTCTGAATCTTCCCGGTAATCGCCCCAGATTTCCCAGTACCAACAGCCTTCCCATCAACAGACCGAATGGGCGTAATCTCCGCCGCCGTCCCGCACATAAAAAGTTCATCGCACAGATACAGATATTCGCGCGGAATATCACGCTCGCAAACCTCGATACCCGCATCGCGCGCCAACCGAATGATCGTATCCCGCGTGATCCCATTGAGCAGCGCCGCGCTGACCGGTGACGTATGCAACGCGCCATCGAAAACAAGAAAGAGATTTTCGCCGGCACCTTCGCTGAGCAACCCGGTCGACGCGAGCGCGATGCCTTCGCCGAATCCGAGCCGCCGCGCTTCGCGCGCCACCAACTGTCCCGAAAGATAATTGCCGCCCGCTTTCGCGCCCGCCGGAATCGTATTCGGGGCGAATCGCTGCCAGCTAGAAACGCAGGCATCGATACCGGCTTCGAGCACGCCCGGGCCGAGATACGGACCCATGTTCCACGCCGCGACGGCTACGTCCGTCGGCGTTTCTGCGGATAGACCGAAACCGCCGAGACCGCGAAACGCGACCGGCCGCAAATACGCGCGATCGAGTTTGTTCGCCTTGATCACATCGCGGCATGCCGCGCTCAATTGTTCGATCGAATACGGCATCGGCATGTCGTAAATCTTCGCCGAATTGAAAAGGCGCTTGAGATGATCGCCGAGTCGGAAAATCGCCTGACCTTTCGGCGTGGGATAACTGCGAATGCCCTCGAACACTGACGAGCCGTAATGCAGCGCGTGCGCCATCACGTGCGCGGTCGCGTCGGCCCACGGCTTGATCGCGCCGTTGTGCCAGATGAAATCCGGATACGCTTGCTCAGCCATTGCCGCACTCCTGCGCGATGCGAACGCGCAGCGTAGCGGCATCGCGTTTCATTTGAAAGTGCGGTCAGGCGACGACCTGACCATCGCGCACGCGTACGACCTTGCCACCAAATGCGGCGACATCGTCGGCGTCGTGCGTGATCACCACCATCGGAATGCCGGCGCGGCGATGCCTTTCGATCAGTTCGTCGCGCAGCCGGTTTCGAAGGTCGGAATCGAGTGCGGAAAAAGGTTCGTCAAGCAACAGAAGTTGCGGATGCGCAGCAAGCGCTCGCGCCAACGCGACGCGCTGACGTTGCCCGCCGGACAGATCGGACGGATACGCATCGGCGAGCGTGTCGAGTTGCATATTGGCCATCGCTGCAGAGGATTCCTTGTCGACGGTGCGACGGTTCAACCAGCCGCGATTCTGCGCGAACGCGATGTTCTGACGCACTGTCAAATGCGGAAACAGTGCGTAGTCCTGAAAGACCAAACCGACGTGACGATGCCGCGCGCGCACGTCGATGCGGAGCGCGGCATCGAACACCACGCGTTCCGATAACACGATGCGGCCTTTGTCCGGTCGTATCAATCCGGCGATCGCTTGCATCGTCAGCGATTTTCCGGCGCCCGATTCGCCATAAAGCACCGTCACGTCCGCATCGCTTTCGAAGCGCATGCGCAAGTGAAATTCACGGCTCCCATCGCGCAGTGTCTTCTCGATGTCGACGGCGATGCGCATCATGTGTGTTTCCGCCGTTGCAGCAGTTGCGCCGCGACGATCAACAGCGCGACCGCGGTGATCAACGAGATGATCACCATCGATGCCGCGCGCGCATCGTCGCCGGCCATGACCGCTTCGTAGATCGCTAGCGACAACGTTTGCGTGCGGCCCGGCAGACTGCCGGCGACCATCAACGTCGCGCCGAATTCGCCCATCGCGCGCGCAAAGGCGAGCAATGCGCCGGCGAGAATGCCGCGCCACGCGAGCGGCAACGTGACGCGGAAGAACACTTCGCTTTCCGACGCGCCGAGCGAACGTGCGGCGTTTTCGAGTTGCACATCGACATCCGAAAACGATGCGCGTGCGGCGCGAAGGATCAGTGGGAACGCGGCGATGGCAGCGGCGACAACTGCGCCTTGCCACGTGAAAATCAGACTCACGCCGAACCAGCGCATCATCCACCCGCCGATGAACCCGTTGCGGCCGAGCACGACGAGCAGGTAATAGCCGAGCACCGTCGGCGGCAACACGAGCGGCAGCGTGAGCAGCGATTCGGCCACATCGCGCGTGAGCGTTCGCTTTCGTCCGAGCAGTTTTCCGAGTGCGACGCCGACGAGCGACGCAAGGATAGTCGCCAGCGACGCGACCTTCAGCGTGAGCAACAGGGGAACGATCGCATCGGAAACCATTCTACGGCGCGCTGAATCCGTATTTCTTGAGGACGGCCTGACCTTCGGCGGACGTCACGAAGTCGATGAAGTCGCGCGCCGCGTCGGCGCGCTGCGACGTCGCCGTCACTGCGATCGGATAACGCACCGGCGTGGTTGTCGGCACCGTCATCGCAATGTGTACTTTTTCCTTTTGTGTTTCCGCGTCCGTCGCATAGACGAATCCAGCCTGCGCTTCGCCGCGCGCGACGTAATCGAGCGCCTGCCGCACGTTTTGCGCGGGCACGATTTGCGGCTGGAGCTCGTCCCAAAGTTTCGCCGTCGTGAGCGCTTCCTTCGCGTAGCGTCCGGCCGGAACGGAATCCGGATTGCCGATCGCGATGTGCGCATACGCGCTGTCTACGATGTCGTCGAGTTTGGACGGCGATTTCGCGCCGGCGCCGACGATCAGCACCAAGGTGTTGGTCGCGAAATCCTTGCGCGTGGCTTTGTCGACGTCATTCGATTGCGCGGCGCGATCCATCGTTTGTTCGTCGGCGCTCGCGAACACGTCGGCGGGCGCGCCTTGTTCGATCTGCTTGAGCAATACATCGGACGCGGCGAAGTTGGCGACGATCTTGTCGCCGGGATGTTTCGCTTCGTACCGTTTGCCGAGTTCACGGAACGAATTGGAAAGGCTCGCGGCGGCGGAAACGACAATGTCGGCGGCGATCGCGTTGCCGATCGGAAAGGCCGCGACGACGAGTGCGGGAAAAAACCAGCGATTCGTCCTGCGCATGTCGAACTCCTTTCGATGGCGTTAGTCGATGTGGCTAAGCGACTATATCGCGTCGTTCAAAACGTGGCTATTCAGCGTCCGGCGAGGGATTGCAGACGTTTGATCTCTGCAGCGGCACTGCGCCGCGTCTTGCGTTCGATATCGCGATACAGCTTGAGCACTTGCTCGCCGTGGACGGTGAGCGTCGCGCCGCCGCCGTGGCCGCCGCCCTTGCTCGCGCGAACGAGCGGCGCCGCAAAACTTTTATTGAGATCGTCGACGAGTTGCCACGCGCGTTTGTAGCTCATGCTCAACGCGCGACCGGCCGCTGCGATCGAGCCAAGTTCGTCGATGCCTTGCAGCAAATCGGCTTTGCCCGGACCGAACGCGCGGTTGCTGTCGAAGATAAGACGAAGTCGAATCGGAGAAGCGGATTTCGACGTCGCCACGACGATCAGTCCGTCAGCCTTTCGTGCACCGCGAGCGTCGCGCGTGCGCGATTGAGCGTGTAGAAATGTATACCCGGCGCGCCGCCGGCGACCATCTTGCGACACAGGTCGGCGACGACGTCCGCGCCGAATTCGCGTATCGACTCGGCATCGTCGCGAAATGCCTCGAGACGTTTCGCGATCCAGCGCGGAATTTCCGCGCCGCACATGTCGGAGAAACGGCGCAGTTGCGAATACTGCGAAATCGGCATG
>DATBAU010000342.1:0-24178 GCA_036271355.1 Rudaea sp.
CAGCGCGATTGCTGACAAAACGGCTCAGTAGCCGGAAAGTTCCTCGCCCTCCGCCGTGGCCGGCGGCGGCGCGTCCACATCGGCCAGCGGCGATTGCGCCTGACCGTTGAGTTTGTATACTTTTCCTTCCTTCATGACGAAGTCGACGTGCTGCATCAGCGTGATGTCGTCAAGCGGATTGCCTTTCACCGCGACCACGTCGGCGTATTTGCCCGCGCTCACGCTGCCGAAATCCTTCTCGTGCTTGAGCAGCTGCGCGGCGTGCGTGGTCGCTGCCTGGATCACGAACATCGGCGGCATGCCGGCTTCGACCATGTATTTAAACTCTTTCGCGTTCTGTCCGTGCGGATAGACGGCCGCGTCGGTGCCGAAGGCGATCTTCACACCGGCCTTGTACGCCTTGCCCGCGGTCGCCTGGATGATCGGTCCGACCATCTTCGCTTTTTCCGCGACCTGCGCCGGGTAATAACCGGGAATGTTCGCTTTCTCTTCGACGTACTTTCCCGCGATGATCGTCGGCACATACCACGTGCCGTGTTCCTTCATGAGTTTCATGTCTTCTTCGTTCATGAAGGTGCCGTGCTCGATCGAGTCGACCCCGCCGATCACCGCGCGGCGAATGCCTTCCGCGCCGTGCGCGTGCGCTGCCACGGTGAATCCGTTGTCGTGTGCCGCGGCGACGATCGCCTGGATTTCAGGAATCGTGAGCTGCGCGTTGTCGACGCTCGATCCTTCATCGAGCACGCCGCCCGACGGCATGATCTTGATCAGGTCCGCGCCGAACTTGTAATGCAACCGCACGGCTTTCCACGCGTCTTCCGGCGAATTGATGATGGAATTCTGCGGACCGGGATTGCCGGCGAGATCGTGGCGATACCCGTTCGTGTCGTCCGCATGACCGCCGGACGAACCGATCGCCGGGCCTGCCGTGAAAATGCGCGGACCTTCGATCACGCCCTGATTGATCGCATTGCGCAGCGCGACCGAATCGTAATCGTTGTCGCCGACGTTGCGCACCGTCGTGAATCCCGCCTCGAGCGTGCGTCGCGCGTAGACCGTGCTGCGGATCGCGTAATCCGCCGGATTCCAGCGGAACTGATCGCTGTATTCCGTCGGACTCGTCTCGCCGGTGAGATGCGTGTGGCTGTCGATGAGTCCGGGCATGCATGTCTCGCCCGACAGGTCGATCGCCGAACCGTTACCGCCGGAATTGCCCGCGCTCACGCTCTGCACGCGACCGCCTTGCACGATGATCGTCGTATCGCCGAGAAGTTTCCCGTTTTCGACGTCGATGAAATGGCCGCAATGGATCGTCGTCGCGGGCGACGCGTCGGCGGCAGCGAATTGACTGGCGAGTGCGGCAGCGATCAGCGAAGCGAGCATGGCGGTCTCCGGCGTGAGGATCGCCGCATGTTACGTGGAACGCTTGTGCCTGCCTATGCCGGAAGTCTGGATTCGCGGCCAACCCGATGTGATTTACATCGCCGCTTGTCCTGTTCCTGTCCGCTTGGCGTACACCGGCTTTTCCGCGAGCCGATGGCATGATTTCAGTCGCCAGATTCGCTCCGGATGACGAAATCGCGATATGAAAGAAACCGGCAAATTCGGATTGTGTGACGAGAGCGATCGCATCGAATCCATGGCGGCGGCGAACACCGCCTTAGACGACGACGAACAGACGTCCTTCTTGATCCCGCGTCGGAACGTTGAAACTTTTCCGGAACAATACATCGCCGTTCCCGCGGTTCCGCCGCCGCCGGAGCACTTACGAATTCGCGTCGGTGGTCATGCCGACATGGCGAAATATCTCCGTACTGGACATCTCATGGCCCGCTCGATTTTCGAGCTGATTCGCTCGCGCACCATCGCGGTCAGGGAAAACGCGCGCGTACTGGATTTCGGATGCGGTACCGGTCGCCTCACAACATGGCTGCACGGCCGCCAAAGCGGCTGGGATCTGTACGGCACGGATGTCGACGCCGAAGCGATCGCGTGGGCGCAGAAAAACCTGACGAACGTCGCGCGTTTTGCATGCAATCTCGTCGCGCCCCACTTTCTTACTGGGACGGATTCTTCGATGTGGTCGCCGCGCTATCGGTTTTCACGCAACCTGAAGACGACTTGCAGTCAGCCTGGCTTGAAGAATTGGTGCGCGTGACCCGGCCGGGCGGTCATTTGATCGTGTCCGTCGGCGAGCGTCAGGACGTTCAGTCGGGACCGAAATTGTGTGCGCAATCTGCGGACGGAACTACGCGCGAGCGGAGTTCATTTTATCGAACGAACCATCTCGCCACGGATTTCATTCGGCATGCATGGGGCAAATTTGCGCAGATCGAACAGATAATCCCGCGCTGGTTGGGACAGGATCAGTCGTTGGTAATTTGTCGCAAATGACTCGAGGCCGCTGAACTAAACGCCCGCATCGTTCAGCCAGCCTTGCCGCACGGCGTAAAGCGCGATCTGTGTGCGGTCTTGCAGCCTCAGTTTCGCGAGAATCTGGCTCACGTAACCTTTCACCGTGCCTTCGGTGAGATTGAGCTTGCGCGCGATCTGTTTGTTCGACATGCCTTCGGCGATGAGCTTCACCACGTCGTGCTCGCGCGAGGTGAGCGATTCGTGCGAGTCGCCGGGTTTCTTTAGCAGCTCCAGCAACTGACGTTGCGCGGCCGGGGCGAGATACGGCTGACCTTGCGCGACGCTGCGAATCGCGCGAATGAGATCGTCCTGCATCGCGTCCTTGATGAGGAATCCGGTCGCGCCGGCGTCGAGCGTGGCGCGGATCAAAGTGTCTTCGCCGAAACTCGTGAACACCATGATCTTGATCGTCGGCACGCGCTCGCGCAGGCCGCGAATCGTTTCCACCGCGGAGATGCCCGGCATCTTCAGATCGACCAGCGCCACGTCGGGCGATACCGACGCCGCGCCGTTCAGCGCCTCGGTGCCGTTGGCGTATTCGCCGACGACTTGCACGTCGTCGTACAACTCCAGGATTGCGCGCACGCCTTCGCGGACGACGGCGTGATCATCGACGAGGATCACCTTCATCGCATCGGGGCGCATGTCGGAGGTGGGTGCATTGGCGGTGTCGGCGAGGAGTGCGTTCATGATACGCAATGTGCAACGGACGTCTGCGGGACAACAGACGCCTTGGTGGGGGACACGGCCTAACTTTGGTCAGGTGGGCGTGCACAATCGATGCGATGAGTCCCACCATATTCCGCGAAAGCGGCTATCGCTTTTACTTCTTCTCCCGCGAGGAGCAACGCATGCACGTGCACGTGCAGTGCGCCGACGGCGAGGCGAAATTCTGGATTGAGCCGCGCATCGAAGCGGCGCAGAATACCGGCATGGGCGATCGCCGGCTGAAGGCGGCGCAACGTTTGGTTGAAATCCACGTCGATGAGATCCGCCGGGCCTGGCATGAGCACTTCGGCACTTGAAGTCACCAACGTGTCCGTACACGGACTATGGCTGCTGATGGACGGGGAGGAGTTATTCCTGCCTTTCACACAGTTCCCGTGGTTTCGGAACGCACCGATCGACGCGGTAACGCATGTCGAAAGACCGTCCGCTGGACATCTTTATTGGCCGGAGCTAGACATCGATCTGGCGGAGGAGTCGATCCGCCATCCGGATCGGTTTCCACTGGTAGCGCGTAGCGGCGCGTAACTACTCGACGACTTCCCGATCGCTGCGCGGCACGCGCGCTTCGACCAGCGTTCCGTTCGGCGTGTTCTGCGAAATACGAAACTGTCCGCCGAGACTCTCGATCCGCGTGCGCATGCTACCGAGACCGACGCCCGGTCGGAAAACGGTATCGAGTCCGCGACCATCGTCGGCGACGCGCAGCACGGCATGCGTCGCCGTCACTGCCGCTTCGACGCGGATGCGTTGCGCGCCGGCGTGACGGACGGTGTTCGAGATCGCTTCCTGACAAACGCGATACAGCGCTTCCTCGAGTTCGAGTTTTTGCGGAACGTAGCCCGCGAAACTCGACTTGACGACAATCGTTTCCGGTATGGCGGAGGCGAGCAGTTTCGTCAATGCGGACGGTAGCGCGTGCTCGCGCAGATTCTCGACGCCGACCAATACACGGCTGCGGCGTGAAACCTGCGTGATCGATCCCAACTGCGACGGCGCGAGTTGATGCAGCAGCATTCGCATCTCGGCGAATGCGGTTTGCGCGAGTTGTTGCAGTCGTGCTGCGCGGCGCGCGCCCTCTTCGGGGCTTCGTTCCCACGCGGTCGTCAATGTTTGGCTGAGCAAGCTCATCGACGAAAGGATTTGCGTGACGTTGTCGTGCAGTTCGCGCGCGAGTCGTTGCCGTTCGGCCATGACGGCGGCGTGACCGGCCTGTTCGAACAGCGCGGCGTTGTCGATGGCGACGGCGAGGTAGTCCGCGATCACTTCCATCGTGCGTCGGTCGAGATCGTCGAAGGGGCGATCGCTTTCGACATTCAACACACCGTGCACGCGGTTCGATGTTTTGATCGGTACGGCGAGTTCGGCTTGCGCGGGTGCTTTGCCGGGCGGGCAAATGTAGCGCGCGTCGCGACGCGCATCGTTGACGAGTTGCGTGCGCAGTTCGCGCGCAGCGGCGCCCATGATTCCATTGTCGATCGAAAGACGGTCGTCGCGCGATGCGTTCTGCGTTTCGCCGCCGCGCGCGCGCAGCACGAGAATGCCCGCATCGGTGGCATCGACGGCGGGAATGTCGACGGTGCTAAAGCGCAATGTTTGATGGATGGCATCGGCGGCACGTTGCAGGATGGCGTCGCGGTCGCGTTCGCGATGGATCTCGGCGGCGATGCGCGCGATCAGTTCGAACCGTTGCGAGCTGCGTTTCTGGAAATCGACGCGCCGCGCGTGTTCGAGCGCATTCGCCGCGATGTTCGCCAGCACTTCGACGAGTTCGACATGCGTTTCGGTGAATTTGCGCGCGGTTGTCGTCGCGATATAGCCGAGCAATTCGCCGTCCCACGAAATCGGAAATCCGATCACGTCGTGCTCGCGAATCGCGGCAAGCATGGGCGAGGGTAGAGCGTCATAGCGTCCGCGATAACGCTGTCCGGTTTCGAGGATGTAGCCGCCGATGCCTTGCCCGCGTGCGGATACCGGATCGACCTGCATCGTCGCCGGTTGGTGTGCCAGCGTGCGCATCTGATCGGCATCGGCATTGAGCAATCCGACGACGCCGAAATCCGCTTTCGTCAACCGCATCGCCGCGCATAGGATGCGATCCACTTTCACCGCGAGCGGATGTTCCTTCGCGATTTCGGACGTGAGATCGGCCAACACGCCGAGCGGACTGTCGGCAGCGGTGTCGTGCATGCGTTGAGGCACGGTGATGTTCGGAAGGATCGGATTCATGGCTGGGTTACAATACGCTCAAACACAAGGAACGGCGGCGAGAGGCCGCGCTTACAGCCCCATGCAGGAAAATTACGATTTCGCGTCCATCGAAGGCGCGGCGCAGCAGCTTTGGAACGAATCGCGCGCCTTCGAGGTGAAGGAAGACGCGTCGAAGCCGAAGTATTTCTGCCTGTCGATGCTGCCGTATCCGAGCGGCGCACTGCACATGGGTCACGTGCGCAACTACACCATCGGCGACGCGATCAGCCGTTATCGCCGCATGTGCGGTTTCAACGTGCTGCAGCCGATGGCGTGGGATGCATTCGGCCTGCCCGCCGAAAACGCGGCGATCAAAAACAACACCGCGCCGGCGAAGTGGACGTACGCCAACATCGATCACATGCGGCAACAGTTGAAGTCGCTCGGATATGCGATCGACTGGTCGCGCGAATTCGCCACGTGCAAACCCGAATATTACGTACACGAACAGCGCATGTTCGTGCGGCTGTTCAAACAAGGTTTGGCGTTTAGAAAGAAATCGGTCGTGAACTGGGATCCGGTCGATCAGACCGTGCTCGCCAACGAACAGGTGATCGACGGCCGCGGCTGGCGCACCGGCGCGCTGGTCGAGAAGCGCGAAATTCCGCAATGGTTTTTCAAGATCACCGCGTACGCGGACGAATTGCTGCGCGAACTCGACAATCTGCCGGGCTGGCCCGAGCCCGTGAAAACCATGCAGCGCAACTGGATCGGGCGCTCGGAAGGTCTCGAGATATCGTTCGCGCTCGATGGCGGCGGCGATGCGATCACCGTCTTTACCACGCGTCCCGACACGTTGATGGGCGCGACGTTCCTTTCCATCGCCGCCGAACATCCGCTCGCGCTGAAAGCCGCGCAGGACGACGCGCGCATCGCCGCGTTCATCGAGGAATGCTGTCACGGCGGCACCGCCGAAGCGGATATCGAAACGCAGGAAAAGAAAGGCATCGACACCGGTTACGTCGTGATCCATCCGATCACCGGCGAAACGATGCCGGTATGGATCGCCAATTTCGTGCTGATGGGTTACGGCACCGGCGCGGTGATGGCGGTGCCCGGTCACGATCAGCGCGATTGGGAATTCGCGACGAAATACGATCTGCTGATCAAGATGGTGATCGTCAGCGACGCGGTGCGCGAAGCGATCGCCGAACTCGGCCGCGAAGCAAACGCGAATTCCGATCCGATGACGAGTGCGCTCGGACAATCGCGCCCGCTCGATGAGGTCGAAGCGCCGGGCGCGTTGAGTGTGTTCAATGAATTCCAGGACGGCATCATCACCAAAGCCGCGTATGTCGATCACGGCTGGTTGGTGAATTCGGGCGAATACGACGGACTCGATTTCGACGGCGCGTTCGACGCGATCGCGAAACGTCTGGAAGCGGACGGCAGAGGCGCGCGTCGCGTGAATTACCGGCTGCGTGATTGGGGCGTTTCGCGGCAGCGTTACTGGGGATGCCCGATCCCGATGGTCCACTGCGACAAGTGCGGCATCGTGCCCGTACCTGAAAATCAGTTGCCGGTGATCCTTCCGGAGAACGTGAAATTCATGGGCGTGCAATCGCCGATCAAGGCCGATCCGATGTGGCGCAAAACGACATGTCCGTCGTGCGGCGGCCCAGCCGAACGCGAGACCGACACGTTCGATACCTTCATGGAATCGAGCTGGTATTACGCGCGCTACACCAGTCCCGGCGCGGGTGACATGGTCGACGAACGCGCCAACTATTGGCTGCCGGTCGATCAGTACATCGGTGGTATAGAACACGCCATTTTACACTTGTTGTATTTTAGATTTTTCCACAAATTGATGCGCGACGCCGGCTTGGTCAAGAGTAACGAGCCGGCGACGAATCTGTTGTGCCAGGGCATGGTGATCGCGGAGACGTTTTTCCGCGAGAATTCCGACGGTTCGCGCGAGTGGATCAATCCGGCCGACGTCGAGATCGAACGCGACGAAAAAGCGCGCGTGATCGGCGCGAAGTCGAAGCAAGACGGTCAGCCGGTCGAGATCGGCGCGACGGAGAAGATGTCCAAGTCGAAGAACAACGGCGTCGATCCGCAGATCATGATCGACAAATACGGCGCCGATACCGTGCGTTTGTTTTCGCTGTTCGCGTCGCCGCCGGATCAGTCGCTGGAATGGAACGAGGCGGGCGTCGAAGGCATGTCGCGATTCGTGCGTCGTTTGTGGCGCGATCTGCATGCGCACGTCGCGCAACCGGATCATCCACAGGTCGATGCGAAATCGCTCGGCGTGAAACAGAAAGCGATGCGCCAGAAAATCCACGAGACGATCGCCAAGGTTTCCGACGATTTTGGTCGTCGTTATGCGTTCAACACGGCGATAGCCTCGTGCATGGAATTGCTCAACGCGGTGGCGAAGTTCACGGAGCAGGACGATCAGAGCCGCGCGATTCGCCACGAAGCGTTCGAATCGCTCGTGCTGTTGCTGACACCGATCACGCCGCACGTTTGCCAGGCATTGTGGAACGCGCTCGGTCATTCCGATCCGGTACATGATCACGCGTGGCCGCACGCCGATCCGGATGCGCTGCGCAAAGACGCGCTCAAACTTGCCGTGCAGGTAAACGGTAAATTGCGCGGCACGATCGAAGTGCCGGTCGATGCGGCGCGCGAAACGGTCGAAGCAGCCGCGCTCGCCAACGCCGATGTCAAAACGCATGTCGGCAGCGCGCCCGTGAAAAAAATCGTCTACGTGCCGGGCAAGATCGTGAGCATCGTCATTTGATGCACGTTCTTTATTGCCATCGTGAGTCGGGACATAGCTATAAAGTCGCGCTCGCGTTGACGCTGATGGGCATCGCGTTCGAACAGCGTCCCGTCGATCTGAATCTGCCGCGTTCCGAGCGCAGCGACGATTTCCGGAACGCATCGCTGTTCGGCGAGGTGCCGGTGCTCGTTTTTCCTGATGGGATGGCGATCAGTCAGTCGAATGTCATTCTTCACGCGCTCGCGCGCTGGAATCGATTGTTCGACGGACGCACCACGGCGGAACGCGTCCGCGTGCGCGAATGGCTCGCGTGGGAAGCCAATCGCCTGGCGATGAGCCTGCCGCATTTGCGCTATTCGCGCATGTTCACGCCGGCGGGCGACGCGCTGGAAACGTGGTGGACGCAGCGCATGATCGCCGACCTCGATCGTCTCAATGCCGAACTCAGGAACAAGCGATTCGTCATCGGCGATGAGCCGACCGTCGCCGACATCTCGCTTTGCGGCTATCTGTTCTGGGCCGATCAGGCGCGCGTCGATCTCGGCGACTGGCCCGCGGTCGTCGCATGGCTGGACCGCATTCGCGCGCTCGACGGCTGGCGCGCGCCGTATGATTTGCTCCAACCCGCCGCACCCCTTCTCGCCGGAACCCGCACATGAAATCGATTCGTTCGATCCTGCTCATCGCCGCGTTGCTCGCGCTGACCGCGTGCGGATTCCACATGCGCGGCGAAGTCGTCTTGCCGAGCGGATTGCAGCGCGTTCACGTGCAGATCGCCGATCCGTTCAGTCCGCTCAAGCGCGATCTCGAAGCGGCATTGCGTCGCGGCGGCGCGAAGGTCGAGGAAAACGCGGGCGAGGGCATCGCCGACGTGGTGATTTCCGCCGTGTCGCTCGGACCGGTCGCGCGTTCGGTCGGCGCGAATGCGTATGTCAACGAATTCAGCATGGTCTATCACGTCGAAGTGCAGATCACCGATGCCGCGAACAAGGTTGTGATCCAGAAACAGGTGATCGAACATTCGCGCGAATTCACGTTCGATCAGACGCAAGCCATCGGCACCACTGCCGAACAGGACGAGATCAAAAAGGAAATGGAGCGCGACATGGTGCAGGCGATCCTGCGCAAGGTCGACGCCGCGGCGAAGGCCGAAACCGCGAAGTGAGCGCGACGCTCGCGAGTTTCCTGAAACACATCGCCAGCGGCGAACTCAAACCGGCTTATCTCATTGCCGGCGACGAACATCTTCTCGTGCTCGAAGCGGCCGACGCGTTGCGCGCACGTGCCCGAGCACTTGGCTACAACGAACGCGACGTGCTCGATGTCGAAGCGCATTTCGACTGGGACGCATTGGCCCGCGCCGGCGCATCGATGTCGCTGTTCGCCTCTCGACGTTTGATCGACCTGCGCATGCCGACGGGCAAAGCGGGCAAGGAAGGTTCGGACGCGATCGTCGAATATTGCGACAACCCGCCGCCCGACACGGTGCTCATGATCGTCTGCAACGAATGGAGCCGGCAGCAGCAGAGCGCGGCGTGGGTGCAGGCGATCGAACGCATCGGCATGGCCGTGCCGGTGTGGACGATGAAGCCGGAAGAATTGCCGGACTGGATCGCGCAGCGCATGGCATCGCGCGGACTCAAGCCCGACCGCGCCGCGATCGACGCGCTGGCCGAACGCGTCGAAGGCAATTCGCTCGCCGCCGCGCAGGAAATCGA
This sequence comes from Rudaea sp., assembly GCA_036271355.1. Taxonomy (GTDB): domain Bacteria; phylum Pseudomonadota; class Gammaproteobacteria; order Xanthomonadales; family Rhodanobacteraceae; genus Rudaea. Next base: position 9,844 of record DATBAU010000342.1, read on the forward strand.
CAAACTCGCGCTGCTGCACGGATCACAACCGCTCGATGCGACCACGCTCGAAGCGCTCGTCGCCGACAGCGCGCGATTCGACGTTTTCAAACTCGTCGACGCTGCGCTCGAAGGCGATGGCGCGCGCACCGTGCGCATCGTGCACGGCCTGCGCGCCGAAGGCGAAATGGTGCCGGCGATCATGGGCTGGGTGCTCAATCAATTGCAGATGCTCGCGCGCATTGCGGCGAATCCGAATCAGTCCGCCGCGTTCCGAACCGAGCGCATCTGGCCCGCACGCGAACGCGTTTACAAACTCGCGCTCGCGCGTGCGGATCGAAATCATTGGGAAAAATGCCTGGTGCAAGCCGCACGCGTCGATCGTCTGAGCAAAGGCCGCGGTTTCGGCGACGCGTGGATCGAACTCGAACGCCTCATGGCCGCCGTCGCGATGCCGCGCGCCAAATTGCTCGCGGCCGGCTGACGAATCGTTGCCGATGAAACCGATCGTCCTCTTCGGCGGCACGTTCGATCCGGTCCACATCGGCCATTTGCGCGTCGCGCTAGAAGCCGCGGAAATGCTCGACGCAAACGTGCGCCTCATGCCCGCAAACACACCGCCGCACCGACCCGCGCCAGTAGCGACCGCAGCCCAACGCACCGCCCTGCTCGAACGCGCCATCGCAGGCCAGCCGCGTTTGTCGGTCGACGCACGCGAGCTGAAGCGCAACGGACCGTCCTACACCATCGACACGCTCATCGAATTGCGCCGCGAATTTCCGCCCGAACAACCGATCGCGATCCTGCTCGGCGACGACGCCTTCGCCGGTCTTCCGACTTGGAATCGCTGGCGCGAACTGTTCGAGCTCGCGCACATCATCGTGATGACACGTCCCGGACACGGCGGCGAGTGGTCACCCGAACTTGCCGAAGAAGTTGAGCGCCGCACCACGACGATCGACAAAATTCCCCAATCACCATCCGGACATGTCCTACGTATCTCCGTCACACCACTAGAAATCTCCGCCAGCCACATCCGCAAACTTCTCGCCTCGGGCCACGACGTCAAATGGCTGGTCCCAGACACAATCCTCGACGACGCATTATTACTAGCACCGTATCGCCGCAACTAACGCGCACTCAGCGAATCCAGCTCACGAACGCATTGCAGCCGCGAGCAGGATGCCGCGGTTCGCTGTCAGCACAGGGATGTGCTGTCAGCGAACAACACCGCGGCGAACACAACAAGAAACGTTTTTTGGTGACTTTTTGCCGTTAAGCAAAAAGTTACCCGCCGCTCGCGGCGGAAGCTCTAGCACTAACAGTCCCCAAATCGTAAACCAAGCAATGCACATCCCCGAACAACCCAGCCAAACTGCCACTAGCGCGCCACAATTTTCGTCCTATACTGCCCCGACAGCTCCATCCACCGTGAGTAGCGGAGGACGACCATGAACCTGATCCGATGCATCGCACTCGTCGTCGTCGCGACGGTCCTGTTGACGTTCTCCTCGATCGCCATCGCACTGGCCGCACCGAGCAGTATCGACAGCCGCGATATGCTCGTCGCGTCGTTGTTCGGCGCAGGACTGGTCTTCGCAGCGCTGGCCGCGGTGGAACTGCTCCGCCTGCACCGCGCGTTGAGGATTGCCGCCGCTTGAATTTTCAGGCCGCAGCGCACTTCACGTCGCGTCGCTCAGGCGATGCGTCGGTCGCACACCGCATTCGCTGTTTTTCCGCTCCGCGCCGGGCCGCCCGCGCGGGGTTTTCCGTTCCTTCGCGAGGGTCCCGCCGCTTTGGCTACCGCATCTAAAATCGCCGCAAAAACGAACGTTGTTCGCAAGACCGCTACCGCAAAGAAAGGTCCCTCCCGATCCGCCGCCAAGGCCGATCCGGTCGAAATGCTCCGCAAGCAAGTCATCGCCGCGCTCGATGGCCTGAAGGCCAAGGACATCCGCGAAATCGATGTCCGCGGCAAAACCAGCATCGCGGACATGCTCGTCATCGCTAGCGGTACGTCGACCCGACACGTGAAATCGCTGGCCGACGAAGTCGTGAAGTTCGTCAAGAAGGCCGGCATGATGCCACTCGGTGTCGAAGGCCAGCGCGAAGCCGAATGGGTGCTCGTCGATCTGGGCGACATCATCGTGCACGTCATGCTGCCGCGCATCCGCGAGTTCTACGGGCTCGAACGCTTGTGGACGGTCGGCGACGGAATGCCCGCCGCGGCCAATTCCGAATGACAATGACCTGATATTCCCGAATGCGCGCCTCGCTCATCGCGGTCGGCGATCGCATGCCGTCGTGGGTGAATGACGGCTTCGCCGAATACGTCAAACGTTTGACGCGCGAGTTGCCGCTCACGCTCGTGGAAGTATCGGCGAAATCGCGCGATCCAGCCCGCGCGAAAGATGAGGAAGGCCGGGCATTGCTCGACGCGATCCCGAAAAACGCGCATGTCGTCGCGCTCGATGGTCGCGGCCAGCCGTTGAGCAGCGAGGAACTGGCGAAGGAACTCGGCCGCTGGCGCATGCTGGGCAAGGATATTGCCTTTCTGATTGGTGGTGCCGACGGTCTTTCGGCAGCGGTGCTGCAACGCGCGGATCAGCGCTGGTCGCTGGGTCCGCTGACGCTGCCACATCCGCTGGTGCGGATCGTCGTCGCCGAACAGCTCTATCGTGCCGCCAGTCAGTTGAGCCATCATCCCTATCACCGCGCCTGACGCCACGTCGACGCGAAAGTCCCGTCCGCATGATGTCGATTAACGCCCGCAAGGAAGTTTCGATTGTCGTCCGCAACAGCGTGATCCTCGCGATCGCGGTGGCCGTCGCGACGTGGATGTCGCTCACGTACACGCGCGCGACCGGCAGCGTCTCGACGATGTGGATCCCGAGCGGAATTCTGTGCGGCTTGCTGCTCACATCACGCAAGTCGCGCTGGCCGGTTTTCATCGCGGTCGCGTTCGCCGTGAATCTTTTTATTCGCATCCAGCGCGAGATTTCGCCGTCGCAGTCGATCACGCTGGCAATCGCCGGCACGTTCGAGGCGTGGTTCGTCGCCACGTGCGTGATCCGCTACGCGGGTTCGGCGACCAATCAGGAAAAAATCGCGCTGATCGGCACCGTGGCGACCGCGAGCACGATCGTCGCGTGCATCGTGTCGGGCGTGGTCGCGGCCAGTACATTGCTGCTCGTCGCGCACGCGAAGTTTTTGCAGGTCCTCGCGACGTGGCTGACTTCGCACGTCCTCGGCATGGTTGTGTTCGCGACGCTCACCGTCGTCGGTTTGGCGCAGGGGAAACGTCTGCTCGGAAGTCGCGAACGGCGACTCGAATACGCACTCACGATGCTGCTCATCGCGACGACCGCCACGGCGGTTTTCTCGCAGACGCAGGCGCCACTGCTGTTCGCGGTGTTCCCGGTGATGTTGCTGGCGGCATTCCGCCATGGATTCGGCGGCGTGATTATCGGCGTGACGGTTACTTCGGTCATCGCCATGCTGGGCACGTTCAGCGGAAACGGCCCGTTGCTGCTGAATCCGCTCGCGTCCGCCGAACAGCGCACGCTGGTGCTGCAGTTGTTCATCGCGTGCATGTGCCTGACGACGTTGCCGGTCGGTGTCGTGTTGGCACGGCGCCGCTGGCTCGAACGGCGCCTGGCGGCGAGCGAAAGCGATTACCGCATGCTCGCCGATTATTCGCGCGACATGGTCGTGCGCATCGACGCGCAAGGCCGGCGTAAATACATTTCGCCCGCCGCGACCGAAATCCTCGGTTGGCCACTGGACGAATTGCGCGAGGAACGCTGGGACCTCATCCATCCCGACGACGTCGCCGATCTCATGGTCGTGATCTCCAAACTGCGCGTCGAAGGCGGGCGCACCACGGCGGTGTATCGCGTGCAGCATCGCGACGGTCATTACATCTGGATCGAGGCGCACGCGCGGCTGGTGCCGAGTTCCGATCCGACACAGGCCTCCGAAATCATCTATGCCGGCCGCGACATTTCACGCCGCATCAAGGCCGAGCACGATCTCGCGCGCAACCAGCGCCGCCTGCGTTCGATCACGGACAACACGCCTGCGTTCGTCGTTCACATCAATACCGAGGAACGCTACACGTTCGCCAATGCGTACACCGGAAAAATGCTCGGCGTGCATCCGGCCGCGCTGGTCGGGCGTTCGATGCGTGAGGTGGCGGGCGACGCGATCTATGCGGAAATCAAACCGTACATCCATCGCGCCTTGCGCGGCGAAACGGTCACGTTCGAAACCGAACGCAAATACGCCGACGGCGAGCATTCGTATCAATGCACCTACATTCCCGACCGCACGCCTGAAGGCGACGTGGTCGGTTTCTACGGCATGATCTTCGACATCTCCAACATGAAGAACGCCGAGCGCGCACTGGCCAAACTCGCGCGCAACGATTCGCTGACCGGACTGGCGAACCGCTTCCAGTTCAACGAACGGCTCGGACTCGCCGTCGTGAGGCGGCATCGCAAGCCCGCGCCGATCGCGCTGTTGTATCTCGACGTCGATCACTTCAAGGACATCAACGACACGATGGGTCACGCCGCCGGCGATGCGTTGCTCATCGCCTTCGCGCATCGGCTGCGTGAGTGTGTGCGCGAAACCGATCTCGTCGCGCGGCTCGGCGGCGACGAATTCGTGGTGCTCATTGAAGATCTCGATTCCGCCATCGTTGCCGAACGCATCGCACGCAAACTCATCGACAAACTTGCCGAAGGCATCACATTGCCGGAAGGCTGCATCGCAGTGACGACGAGCATCGGCATCGCCTACCGCGCCGATGCCGTGAAAACCGGCGACGAGTTGATGAAGCTCGCCGACGACGCGCTGTACGCCGCGAAGGCCGGTGGGCGCAACACGTTCCGGGTCGCGCAGTGAGGTTGTTCCTCGCGTCGCAGTCGCCGCGACGGCGGCAGCTGCTGGAGCAGATCGGTCAATCATTCGACGTGATCACGCTCGATCTTCCGGAGGTGCGCGCGCCCGGCGAATCGCCGGATGCGTACGTTCGACGCGTCGCCGGTGAGAAAGCGCGCGCGGGTTTGCGCATGATCGACGACACCCGCGACGCTGTGGTGCTCGGTGCGGATACTGAAGTGGTGCTGGGCAACGACGTGTTCGGAAAACCGCTCGACGCGGCGGATGCGGCGGCGATGTTGCGTCGTCTGTCCGGCCGCGCACATCGCGTGCTATCGGCGGTGTGGTGCGTGAGTGCGGATCGCGAGGAATTCGCGCTCAACGAATCCGAAGTCCGCTTCGACGAGTTGAGCGACGCGCAGATCGCCGATTACGTATCGTCAGGCGAATCGATGGGTCGCGCCGGCGCGTATGCGATTCAGGGACGCGCCGGTGCGTTCATCCGACATCTCGCCGGAAGCTACTCCGGCGTGATGGGTCTGCCGCTGTGCGAAACGGCGCAATTGCTGCGCCGTTTCGTGTAAGCACGTCGAGTCGGTCAGAGCGTGATCGAAAGCTCGAAACCGTTACCGAAGATCTGATCGTTCGTGTAATTCATGCATTGCGAAAATTCCGATGTATTTCCCGTACTGTCGGTCGCCGTAACCGAGACGGACGAATAACCGAAGGCGAACGGCGCGCTGCCGGTGATACTGAAGTCGCCCACGCTCTGGCCTTGCACGAGTATGCTGTCGGGGATCGTGATGGCCTGTTCGCCGATGGGGTATTCGCCTTCTCCGTAACCGCTCGCGTCGCAGCTTTCCGATGCGAACGCCTGGATCGTGTAGTCCCCCGGCGTGCTGACCAGATAACCCGCGATCGTTCCTTTCCGCGCTTCGCCGATCGCCGTCTGGATCAGCGGAAAATTCTGCTTGCGGTTCGGCTGGCCGGCCGAATTTTGTGCGTCGTTGTCGTCGAGCGTGACGCCGTCGTTGCCCAGATCGATCGCGAGGCCGCCGTTGGCGTAGAAAACCGTTCCGCGCAAATCGTTGCCGAAACTAGAATCGACGATCGCGGCTCCTGCGTTGGTGCTGTGAGAGATCACGTTGTCGCTGAGATCGTTCAATCCCGCGCCGCCTTCGGCATAGATGCCGATACCGTTCGGAACCACTGTCTCGGTCAGCGTGAATCCAATCTGGTTTTCGTTGATGAAGTTCTGCGCCGCGAGCGGGTTGGTCAGGTGAATGCCGTATGTGGAAAAACCGATCAGGTTGGTGCGCACCGTGTTCGAGAATCCGGCAATCGAGATACCGTCGCCGCCGTTTGCGTTGCTGCTCGCGGTGGTGCCGACGTATTTGACGCCGATGTAATTGCCGATCACCTGGTTGTTGTTCGCCGCGCCGCTCGAACCGCTTTCACCGTCGATGTGCACCGCGTCGTCCATCGCGCCGCCGAGAATATTGCGGTCGCTGGGATCGTCGCCGCCGATGGTGGTGTTGGTCACATCGGGTCCGATGATGACGCCGTAGGCGACCGCCGCGAGCGCTTGCGTGCCGACGCTTCCGCCCGTGCGGATGCCGGTGACTACGTGTTTGGATGCGCCGCGAATGTTCACTGCCGAATGCGTGAATCCACTGAACGCGATACCACTGACGTTCAACTTCGCGGTGGCGGGTGCGTTCGAATTCACGACGAGACCATCGTCGATCGAATGCGTTGCGCCATCGAGAACGATGCACGTCGTCGTGTTGTCGCCAATGCTCAGCGTGTTGGCCGACGAACCCGGTTGAGTAAATCCTTCAATGTGAACGGGCGCCGTGATCGCCGGCAATGTCGTCGCCAACGTGATCACATGCGGACACGCGTTCGGAATATTGAACTTGATGGTCGCTCCCGCCGTACCGTTGGCGTTCGCGCCCGCGATGGCGGTGCGAAGCGATCCCAGTCCGGAATCGCTCGTCGTGGTCACCGTCTGACTGCCTGAGTCGTTGACGCTCGATTCGTACGCTCCAAGATCCGGCTCGCTTCCGATTTCACGATCGCGGCCAGGCAAGTCCGTGGAGGGCAGACCGCCGATCACATCGTCGGTGCCTGCGTTGATAACCGGCGATGCGGGCGACTCGATCGGTTTAAAGTTGCTGTCGAGTTTCGGATCGCCACCCAGCGTTCCGACCGGCGCGGTGCTGGGATGCGGAATGAAGTAGCTACCAATGTCGTTGTCCGCCAGAACGGTCGCATCGCCCGCTTGTACATACAAGTCTAGGCCGGCATTGCCGTAGAAAATGTTGTTGTAAGCATAGACGTCAACGGCGGTCGAGGTTTCCACCGCCACGCCCTGCATCGTCCCGCCGTTGTTCACCACCGTGTTATTTACCAGTTCGAATTTCGGAGCCCCGGCCTCGTGGTAGAAGGTGATGGCGCCGAAACCGCCGTGACTAAGGTCGCTGTTGTCGTGAACGAGACAGTCCACGACGCGTACCGTTCCCGATGTCGCCGCGTCGTCGTTCCATTCCACGGAGAGCGCTTCTGCCTGATTCTGCTTGGCTCCGGTGAAAACGTCGCGCCGAAATAGCACTTCCGAACCCGATTTGTTGCCGTGCGTGGTAATGCTGAAACCGTCGATCAGATTGAACGAGACGCCTTCGATCGTCGCATCGCCTAGCGCCACGATTTCCGGTGAGGCGCTACCTGTGTTCGTGAGCGTGGTGTTGCCGACGTCGATGTTTCGTCCGGCACAGTTTGCGGTGTAGCCCCCAAGCAAGCTTGAGCCGTCGTGAAATTTCGCCGACTGCGGTCCCGAAGCGTTCCAGACCGAACTCTTCAAGTCGTAGGTGCCTTGCACCACTTCGATCGTTGTCGCCGTTCCCTGCGCATCGTCCAGCGCGAGAGCCAGCTCCGTGTTGGTGTTCACGCACACCGTTCCCGAGCCCCACGCCACATGGCTCACCGCCAGCCCGATCACGGCTGCCAAAATAAAACGCGTCGACGTGCAACGTGTCGTTCGCCCTTTCATATCTACGCTCCCGCTGGGAAATTCGCCCTGTGACGGCTAATACGCAGACAGCGGGGAAATCCTGGCGCCACCGGTCGCGGATTCGGCAAAACCGGGGTGCTATGCTCGGAAAATGAGCGATCTGGGCGACATCACCGAGCTGTTGAACGCCGCCAACTCCGGCGACGAAACCGCGCAGGAAACCGCTTATTCGCTCGTCTACGACGAACTCAAGAAATGCGCGCAGCGTCAGCGCGCGATCGTGCCGGGTTCTTCGCTCACGCCGACCGCGCTCGTGCATGAGCTTTTCCTGCGTCTCAACAGCCAGCGCGCGACGCGCATCCACAACCGCGTGCATTTCTTTTCGCTCGCCGCGCGCGCGATGCGGCAGATCGTCGTCGATCACGCGCGGCGCCGCGCCAGTCTCAAGCGTGGCGGCGGCGTCAACGTCACCGACCTGGACAACGCGCTGGACATCGGCGAACGCGTCGCCGAGGAAGCGCTCGATCTGGACGCCGCGCTGACGCAACTCGGCGAGCGCGATCCGGATCTCGCGCGCGTCGTCGAATGGCACTTTTTCGCCGGACTCACCTTCAAGGAAATCGGTGAGGAACTCGGCCGGCACGAACGCACCGTCTATCACGATTGGGAATTGGCGCGCGCCGTCCTGCAGGATTCGATGCGCGAAGCGGGACGATGAGCGCGAACGATCGCTGGCTTCGCGTGCGCGAGCTGTTCGCGAAAAGCCTCGAACAGTCCGACGACACGCGTGACGCTTGGCTGCGCAGCCAATGCAGCGACAATCCTGAACTGCTCGCCGAAGTGTCGCACCTGCTCGCGCAGCGCAGCGAAACCGCATCGATTTTCCGCGACGACGCGCAGGCATTGCTCGCGCGCATGGCCGCCGATCCGGGCGACGATGCACTCATCGGCACTGACGTCGGTCCGTACCGACTGCGCAGTCTGCTCGGCGTCGGCGGCATGGGTCAGGTGTATCTCGCCGATCGCACAGCGGGCGATTTCCGCCAGAAAGTCGCGCTCAAGCTGATTCGCAGCGAATTCGCCACGACCGAACTGCGTCAGCGTTTTCTGCGCGAGCGAAACACGCTCGCGCGACTCGCGCATCCGAACATCGCGCAGCTTCACGACGGCGGCGTAACGCCCGATGGCGCGCCGTATTTCACGCTCGAATACGTCGAAGGCGAACCGATCACGCGTTGGTGCGACGCACACGCATGCGACATCCGCACGCGCGTGAACCTGATGCTGAAGGTGTGCGACGCGGTCCTGCACGCGCACCGAAGTTTGATCGTGCACCGCGATCTGAAGCCGTCGAACATCATGGTCAGCACCGACGGCGAACCGAAGCTGCTCGATTTCGGCATCGCCAAACCGCTCGACGAAACCGTCGCCGCCGAAACGCTGACACACGCCGACGCGCGACCGATGACGCGCGAATACGCCGCGCCGGAACAATTGCTCGGCGATCCGGTCACCACCGCCACCGACATTTATGCGCTCGGTGTACTTTTATACTTGTTGCTTAGTGGACATATGCCGTATCGCCGCGCGGAATCCGGCGAAACGACGTGGATCAAAGCCGTCCTCGAAGATGCGCCCGAACCGATGCAGCGCGCGGTCGGGCGCGTCGATGCCGATGCATTAGCGAAATCGCGTGCGACATCCGTTGCCGCGCTCAAACGCAGTCTGAGCGGTGATCTCGAACGCATCGTGCAACGCGCGCTCGCCAAACAGGCCGAATCGCGTTATCCGACGGTCGATAAACTCGCCGACGATCTGCGCGCTTATCTCGCCGGCCGGGCGATCAGCGGCGGCACGCGCACGTATCGCATGCGCAAATTCGTACGGCGTCATTGGTTGCCGCTGTCGGCGAGCGCGCTGCTATTCCTGATCGTGCTCGCGAGCGCTATCGGTCTGGCGTGGGAAGCCGGGCAGGTCGAGCGCGAAGCGCACAGCACTGCGGCGGTGAAGGATTTCCTGCTCAACCTGTTCGAGCGCGCCAATCCGGATTTCAGCAACGGCAAGATGCCGACGATGCGCGACGCCGTCGATCTCGGCGTGAAACGGCTCGACGCGATGCCCAATAGCGAAGCCGACGTGCGCGCCGAGATCGAAGTGGAACTCGGCGTCATCTACGCGCAGTTCGGCGACATGGCGAAAGCGCAGCAGTTGCAGGAAAACGCGCTGCGCGTGTTGCGCGTGTCGGCGCGCGATCCGATCGTGGCCGTTCGCGCAGCGCGCTTCGAGGCAGTCGACTACGGCGCGCTCGGCGATTTCAACAAAGCGCAGGCGCTCGCCGACGAAGCGTACGAACGCATGCACCGGTTGCGCAATCCGCCCGCGTCGGAAATAGTGAAGACGCTAGACGTCGTGCATTACGTCGCGCTTCATCGCTCGGACCTGAAGCGACTCAAGCAGCTCAGTGACGAAGCGCTGAAAGCGATCGACGGCGTCGAAACGACCGACGAAGCGCGCGCCATGGCGTACGCGATGGCCGGCGACTACGCGCGGCTCACGCACGACGCATCCAAAGCGGTCGACTATTATTTGCGCGCATGGCCGTTGAAGCTGAGCGCGCAGACGCGCTCGACCTACGGCGTCGAACTCAGCAGCAGCCTGCAGGATCTCGGTCGCTATCGCGAAGCGCGCGACTATCTGGAAAAAACATTCGCCGCCTGTACGCAGGCCTATGGTGAATCGAGCACGCGTGCGCTGCGTGTCGGGCAGATGCTCGCGATCACCGAAGCGTATTCGGGTGATGTCAACAAGGCGGCAGCGCATTTCGATCATCTTTTCGATCTGGCGCGCCAGGCTCGTCCCGTGGCGGAAGACGTGGTGGCGGAGATCGAACTCAACGACGCCGAAATGCAGATGGCGCTGGAACGTTACGCCGCCGCGTCCGCAAACGTTCGAGTCGCCCTTGACTACGGCCGCTCGCACCCGGACGGACACGCGAGCGTGCAGGTGGAAGCGCTGTCGACGCTCGGCTACGTGGAGATGTCGACCGCGCATCTCGACGAGGCGGCGAAGCAATTCGAAGCCGCCCTCGCGCTGGCGCAGGCGAAAAATATCCACGACACCGAAACCATACGCGGACGTCTGGCGTATGTGCGAGCGCTGCTCGGCGACAAGGAAAGCGCGCTGTCGCTCGCGCGAGAGGCGAACGACGACATTGTTAAATCGCAAGGCGAGGCATCGCTGGACACGGCCGAAACCCACTACTTCTTCGGTCGCGTTCTCGAAATGGCGGCACAGATGCGCGAGGCGGAAGCGCAATACCGCGCGTCGATCGCATCGCAAGCCGCGTTGCTGCCGCCGGACGGTATGCATTTCTTTTCGGCCGACGCGCGGTTCGCGCTCGCGAACGTGATTCGATCGGACCCGACCAAACTCGACGAGGCGCGCCTTCTGTATTCGCAGGCCGCATCGCTGCGCGAGGAAACTCTTGGTGCCGATAACGCGCACACGCGCGAGGCGCGGCAGGAATTCGACAAGCTGGCCAAGGCGCAATGATAGGTGCCGCGCCGGAGCGCGCAACGTGAGCGCGACGGACCGCTGGCAGCGCGTGCGCGCGCTGTTCGCCGAATCGCTCGAACAATCCGACACCGCGCGCGACGGCTGGCTGCAGAAAAAATGCGGCGGCGACGCGGAACTGCTCGCCGATCTCCGTCGTCTTCTCGCGGCACGCCGAACGCCGACTCCGATCTTCGGCGGCAATGCGGAAGGCCTGCTCGCACGGATGTCGGTGCACGCCGGAGACGACGCGCTGCTCGACACCGACATCGGCCCGTATCGGTTGCGCCATCTGCTCGGCGTCGGAGGTATGGGACGCGTCTATCTCGCCGAACGCACCACCGGCGATTTCAGCCAAAAAGTCGCGCTCAAGCTCGTACGCGACGAATTCGCGACGAACGAAATGCATCAGCGTTTCCTGCGCGAACGCAACACGCTGGCCCGGATGGCGCATCCGAACATCGCGCAACTGCACGACGGCGGCATCACGCCCGGCGGCACGCCGTACTTCACCCTCGAATACATCGAAGGCGAACCGATCACGCGATGGTGTGACGAGCGAGCGATCAGCGTGCGCGGGCGCGTGTCGCTGATGCTGAAGGTCTGCGATGCCGTGTTGCACGCGCATCGCAATTTGATCGTGCATCGCGATCTGAAGCCTTCGAACATTCTGGTCAACGCGAACGGCGAACCGAAACTGCTCGACTTCGGCATCGCGAAACCGCTGTCCGAAACGGCGGCGTCGGAAACGCTGACCGATGTCGACGCGAGACCGATGACGCGTGAATACGCCGCGCCCGAACAACTGCTCGGCGATCCGGTGACCACGGCCACCGACATTTATGCGCTCGGTATACTTTTGTACGTTCTGCTCGGCGGCCACTCGCCGTATCGCCGCGCCGAATCGGGCGAAACGAGCTGGATCAAGGCGATCCTCGAAGACACGCCGGAGTCGATGGAACGTGCGGTCGAGCGTGTCGATGCGGCGTCCGTCGCCGCCTCGCGCGGAACGACGCCCGCCGCGTTGAAACGAGCGCTGCGCGGCGACCTCGAACGCATCGTGCAACGCGCGCTGGCCAAAAAGGCATCCGCACGTTATCCGACAACGGATAAACTCGCCGACGACCTGCGCGCATACCTCGCCGGACGCGCGATCGCTGGTGGCACGCGCACGTATCGCGCGCGAAAATTTTTGCGACGTCACTGGTTGCCGCTGGCGGCCGGCGTGGTGGTGCTTGCGCTGATCGTCATCGGTTCGGCCGGCATGGCGTGGCAGGCGCACCGCATCGCTACGGAAGCGCGGACCACCGAAACGGTCAAGAATTTTCTGATCGGACTTTTCCACGACGCCGATTCCACGCAAGTCAACGGCAAGGAAGTGACGGCGCGCGAACTGGTCGATCGCGGCGCGGCGCGGCTGGACAAAATGACGAACGAGCCGCTTTTGCGCGGGCAACTCGATGGCGTGCTCGGCGAAATCTACAACGATCTCGGCCGCGCCAAAGAAGGCGAAGCGATGGAAAGCGACGCGGTGCGAAGCCTGGAGGCGGGCGGTGCCGAGGGCATCGCGCTGGCCGCCAGCGAGCGTGAGCGTGCGCGCGCCGAACTGACGCTCGAACGCTACGACGATGCGTTACGCGACACCACTCACGCCGTGAATCGACTTCGGAGCGCGGACAACGTGCCGCCCAACGAGATGGCGCGATCACTCGCTTTGCTTGCGCATGTCGATCTGATCCGGCATCAGTTCGGCGACGCGAAATCGGTGGTCGACGAAGCTCGAACGTTCGCGCGAAAGCCCGGCGTAACGCCGGAAACCCTGGCGGAGTGCCTGAATCTCGCCTCCGAAATCGCGTGGGCGCAACACGACATCGAAGGCGGCGCCGCGTTGGCCCGCGAAGAAATCGCGGTGCTGCGCGCCGCGCTCGGCGATAACGATCCTTCGGTCGCCGACGCCGAATCCAATCTCGCGGACATCATCGAGTACACGCGTCCGCTTGAGGCCATGCAACTTAATCGCGACGCGCTGACGTTGCTGGAAAACACGCTCGGACCGAACGATCAGCGCACGGTATGGATCAAGATCCGCAGCCTGACCGGACTGGCACGGCGCGGCAATTTCGACGAAGCGGAGCAGTTGCTGCAACAGGCCGAAGCGATCGTTCGCGCTGCGCCGAAACCGAACGAGCAGCAACTCGAACTTCTGATCAACCATCACGCGTTGCTCGAATATCTTCGCGGCAACTATGTGCTGGCGGAAAAACTCTTTACCGATCTGGTCGACGATCAGGTGAAGCTCTACCACGGCGGTCCCGGACCGAGCATGGATTCCTCGCGGCTCATGCTCGCGTTGTTGCACGCATTGCTCGGGGATCCGGTGCGCGCGAAACGCGAATTGGCGGAGGTCGAAGCACGGCACGTGGGCAAACAGATTCCGACGAACTGGATGTTGTCCCGCGGACTCATCGAATTCCGCAGTGGCGATAACGACGCCGCCGAGAAAACGCTGCGCGCCGCGCTGGCCCGCGACGCCGCCATGTTTCCTGGCGGATCGCTCTGGACCGAGCAGGTGAAAGCGGTGTTGTCGCAAGTCCTGATCGCGCAGCATCGCGACAGCGAAGGCGAAGCGGAAGCGCGCGACGCCCTCACGCGCGCTCGTGCGCTGTTCGGCGGCGAAACGGTGGAAAGCGGCGACCTGCTGTTGGTTCTGGCACGTTCGCTGGAACGTCATCCGGAACGTTATGCCGAATTCCATGCAACGGCGACGCAGTCGGCTGAACTTCTGCGACAATATCTGGGTGAAAACAATCCGCGCACCCAGCAGGCGATAGCGCTGACGCAGGTTGCGCCGGCTCACTGAGCCGATTTGCCTCCGGAAGCGCCGCGTCAGTCGACAGCGGTGCCTGC
>DATBAU010000343.1:0-25094 GCA_036271355.1 Rudaea sp.
CTGCAGGCCAATCCCAACGCGTTCTACAAGGACAATATCAACGCGCTCAAGCGCGGCGCGATCCTGCGCATTCCCTCGCACGACGACGTGAAATCCGCCGGCAAAGCCGCCGCGGCCGCCGCTGCTGTGCGCGACCAGAACGAAGCGTGGAAGAGCGGCAGTGTCCCGGTCGCGAAGCCGACGCTCGTCGCGACCACGGGTCAGCCGAAAAACGCGCCCGCGCCGACGACCAGCAAATCAACGACCACGAAGTCCAGCGACAGCCTTGCGCTCGTTCCGCCGGCCGCCGCGAAGGGTGGCCAGAGCACGTCCGACCGTCCAGGTTCCGCTTCGGGCAGCGGCTCGGGCGCAGCGGCGCGCGGCGACACGCAGCGCACGAAAGAAGCGCTGGCCAGCCGCGAACAGGAAGTGGGTGAACTCAAGTCGCGCGTCAAGGAACTCGAGGACATCAATACCAAGGATCAGAAGCTTCTGACGATGCGCAATTCGGAAGTCGCCGAATTGCAGTCGAAGCTGAAGGATCTCGAATCCAAATCCCGTGCCAGCGCCACGGCCTCGAAGGCGCCGACGACCACGCCCAGCACAACGATCACCACGCCGACAACGACGAGCACCGGCTCGACCACCAAACCCGGTGACACCAAGGTCACGGCGCAGGACATCTGGGGCAAGATCAGCGAAACCGACAAACCGAAAACGTCCACGCCGACGCCTTCGACAGCGATTTCGTCGACGCCGAGCACGAGCACGCCGACATCGACGACATCTTCGACGACGCCGAGCACGACATCGACGACATCTTCGACGCCGCCAAGCACGACCACGGCAAGCACCACGACGCCTTCGTCAACGACGACCACGCAGCCGAGTAGCTCGACCACGACATCGACGGCAACGCCGAGCAGCACCACGCCCGCTTCGTCGACAACGCCGTCATCGACTGTGACGCCGCTCAACACCGCAACACCGACGCCGTCCAGCACGACCACCGCTTCGGCCAGCACGCCCGCGAGCACGACGGCCGCCGCTGCCGCGTCGACGCCGGCCGCGCTGAAGCCGAAACCCAGCACGACCACCACACCGATCGCGCCCGAAGAACCGTGGTACCAGAACACGATGACGCTCGTGATCGCCGGATGCGCGTTGTTCCTGGTCGGCATCCTCGCGTTGATGCGTTTCATGCGTCGTCCGAAACCTGTATTGCTCGGCGAGACTGACGGCGACGTGCTCGTCGAGGAACCGCATCAGTACGCAGAACTGCCGACGGAATCGGAAGCCGAACTCCTCGACGCGCTCGCGCAGCATCCGGGCGATCCGGATCTCTCGCTCAAGCTCCTGCGTCTGTACTACTCCGAACGCGACGCCGCGAAGTTCGAAGCCGCCGCCGAAGCGATGTACGCGCACATCGCCGATCCGACCCAGCCGGAATGGCAGGAAGTTCGGGCGATGGGCGAAGACCTCGTCCCGCACAACCCGTTGTTCAACCGCGACGACAATCTCGCCGGCTACATGCACGAGAGCGTGGCGCCGACGGAAGAAGCGCATCTGTCGGACGACAATTTCGACCTCGGTCATTTCGATGCCGACGGCACGCCTGCCGCGGCCGACGAAAGCTTCGATTTCGACCTCGCCGATCACTCAGCGACAGCCGCCGCACCGGTCACGCAGCACATCGTCGAACGTGAAGTAACGACGACGGCGCCGGCGACAGTCGTTCCAACAGCGAAACCCGCCGACGATTTCTTCGCCGGCGAAGACACCATCGGCACCAAGCTCGACCTGGCGCGCGCGTATCTCGACATGGGCGATCCGGAAGGTGCGCGCTCGATGCTCGATGAAGTCATGAGCGAAGGCAACGACACGCAAAAAGGCGAAGCACGCAAACTGCTTGCCGAAATCAAATAACGAGTCTCTCTCTCGTTGAATTAGGGCCGGGTAACTCCGGCCCTTTCTTTTTGCGAATGGCGCGAGCGGTTTCGCGCGCGTCCGAGCAGCTAGACTTCGCATCATGCGCATCGCACTCGGCATCGAATACGACGGCACGGATTTTTGCGGCTGGCAGCGGCTGAGCCACAGTCCGTCGGTGCAAGCCGTCGTCGAAAAAGCGTTGTCGTTTGTCGCGGACGAAACGATCGACGTCACCTGCGCTGGCCGCACGGACTCGGGCGTGCACGCGCAATGTCAGGTCGCGCATTTCGATACGAACGCGCAACGCACCGAACGCGGATGGATTCTCGGCGCGAATTCAAATTTGCCCTCGACCGTTTCGGTTCGATGGGCCACGATCGTCCCCGACGATTTCCACGCGCGCTTCAGCGCGGTGGCGCGTCGCTATCGCTACGTCATCGTCAATCGCGCGGTCCGTCCGGCGCTCGACGGCCGCTACGTGACGTGGGAACGCGGCGAGCTCGATGTCGATCCGATGCGCGACGCCGCGCAATCGCTCATCGGCGAACACGACTTCAACGCGTTCCGCAGCATCGCCTGCCAGGCCAACACGTCCATGCGAAACGTCCACGACATCAACCTTGAACGCGTGCGCGACCGCATCGAGATACAGATCCAGGCCAACGCGTTCCTGCATCACATGGTGAGAAACATCGTCGGCAGTTTGCTGCCGATCGGTCGCGGCGAGCGTCCGGTCGAATGGATGTCCGAATTGCTGGAAGGCAAGGATCGCGCGCGCGCGGGCGCAACGGCTCCGCCCACCGGACTTACGTTTTTATTTCCGCTGTATCCCGACAAATTCGGTTTACCCGACGAAGTGACGTTGCGATGAACCGCGTGCGCGTCAAATATTGCGGCATGACACGACTCGACGACGTGAAAGCGGCCGTGTCGCTCGGCGCCGATGCGATCGGATTTCTGCTGACGAAAAAGAGTAAGCGTTTCATCGAACCGTTGCGCGCGCGGGCACTTCGCGAAACATTGCCAGCATTCGTTTCTGCCGTCGTTCTGTTCAACAACGACGATGCCGCGTGGATCGACGAAGCCGTTCGTCTTGTCCGCCCCGACATCATTCAATTTCATGGCACCGAATCTCGCGAACTGTGCGAATCGTTCGGCGTGCGCTATGTCAAAACCATCGGCATGGGCGAAGACGATGCCGTCGCGCGCACCATCGCCGAACATCCGAACGCCGTCGCGTATCTGCTGGACAGCAACAAACCCGGCGAACAAGGCGGCAGCGGGGTGACGTTCGACTGGTCGCGCATACCGACCCATTTGCCGAAGCCATTCATTCTGGCGGGCGGTCTGACCTGCGATAATGTCGCGAACGCGATCCGCATGACGAACCCGTTTGCGGTCGACGTCGCCAGCGGCATCGAATCCGCACCCGGCATCAAGGGCGCAGGAAAAATGCGTCGTTTCATCGAAGAGGTCAGACGTGTCAGCGGCGACTCCCAGTGAATCCATCGACAGCACCGCGATCGACTATGGCGCATGGCCCGACGCGCACGGTCGCTTCGGCGAATACGGCGGTATCTACGTCGCCGAAACGCTGATCGCACCGCTCGAAGAACTAACCGCTGCATATACACGTTTGCGGAAGGATCCGGAATTCGTCGCCGAACTCGATCGCGATCTGAAACATTACGTCGGCCGTCCGAGTCCGATCTATCACGCCGAACGCTTGTCGAAGAAAATCGGCGGCGCGCAAATTCTCCTGAAGCGCGAAGACCTCAATCACACCGGCGCGCACAAGATCAACAACACCGTCGGTCAGGCACTCGTCGCCAAGCGCATGGGCAAGACGCGCATCATCGCGGAGACCGGCGCGGGACAACACGGCGTTGCGAGCGCAACCGTCGCCGCCCGTCTCGGGCTGGAGTGCGTCGTCTATATGGGCGCCGTCGACATCGAGCGTCAGGCGATCAATGTTTTCCGCATGAAATTGCTCGGCGCGAAAGTCGTGCCGGTGACGTCGGGTTCGAAGACACTCAAGGATGCGCTCAACGAAGCGATGCGCGATTGGGTCACGAATGTCGACGACACCTTCTACATCATTGGCACCGTGGCCGGGCCGCATCCGTATCCGATGATGGTGCGCGATTTCAACGCCATCGTTGGCCGCGAAGCGCGGCAGCAGATGTTCGACGAGTATAAAAAGTTGCCCGACGCGCTCGTCGCGTGCGTCGGCGGCGGATCGAACGCGATCGGATTGTTCCACGCGTTTCTCAACGACAAATCCGTGCAGATTTACGGTGCGGAAGCAGCGGGCGAAGGCATCGCGACGGGAAAACACGCCGCCTCGCTCGCGGCTGGACGTCCTGGCGTGCTGCACGGCAATCGCACGTATGTACTGTGCGACGACAACGGTCAGATCATCGAGACGCATTCGATTTCCGCGGGCCTCGATTATCCCGGCGTCGGGCCCGAACACGCATGGCTGAAGGATACGCATCGCGCGAATTATTCCGGCATCACCGACGCCGAAGCGCTCGCCGCGTTCCACGAGCTCGCGCTCGGCGAAGGCATTCTCGCGGCGCTCGAATCGAGCCACGCCGTCGCGCTCGCGATGAAACTCGCGCGCGATCTGGGCAAAGACAAAACCATCCTCGTCAATCTTTCCGGACGCGGCGACAAGGACGTGCACACCATCGCGCGTCACGAAGGCATCACGCTGTGAACCGCATCGACCTGCGTTTTGCAGAACTCGCCGCCGCGCATCGACGCGGGCTCATTCCGTTCATCACCGCCGGCGATCCATCGGTCGACGCCACCGTGCCGATCATGCACGCGCTCGTCGAAGCGGGCGCCGACCTCATCGAACTCGGCGTACCGTTTTCCGATCCGATGGCCGACGGTCCGGTGATCCAGCACGCGAGCGAACGCGCGTTGTCGCGCGGCGTTGGTCTCTCACGGATTCTCGGTTGGCTTCGCGAATTCCGAACCAACGATTCGACGACACCGATCGTGCTGATGGGTTATCTCAATCCCATCGAAATCTACGGCTACGAAAAATTCGCGCGCGATGCGTCGAGCGCCGGTGTCGACGGCACGTTGATCGTGGATTGTCCGCTCGAAGAATCGGCGACGGTGAATGCGCTGCGCACGGCGGGCATTTGCCAAATTTTACTGGCCGCGCCAACCACGCCTGATGCGCGCATCGCTGCGCTGCGGGATCGCGCGGAGGGTTTCCTGTACTATCTTTCGTTCGCCGGCATCACGGGCGCCAATCGTCTGAGTGTGGATGCCGCAAGGACGCGAGTGCATGCGATGAAGTCATCGATGCGGATTCCGGTAGCGGTTGGATTCGGCGTTCGCGATGCGGAATCCGCCGCCGCGATCGGCGAATTCGCCGACGCAATCGTGATCGGCAGCGCGCTCGTGGAGAAATTGTCCGGCGCGAAAACGGCCGCGGCAGCAGCCGAGGCGGCGAAGGAATTCCTCGCGCCGATCCGTCAAGCGCTCGACGCCGTCCGTCCCGCGCATGCCGCGTGAGCCGGACCCGCAGGACGATGTTCCCGCGGCCGGCTCCGATTTGGGAGATGTGGAAGACATGAGCTGGTTACAGAAATTGATGCCCTCGCGCATCCGCACCGAAGGCAATTCGTCGAAAGGCCGCGTGCCGGAAGGGTTGTGGGAAAAGTGCGCCGGCTGCGGCGCGATCCTTTATCGGCCGGAACTCGAGCGCAATCTGGAAGTGTGTCCGAAGTGCGGACACCACCATTACATCGATGCGCGCAAACGTCTCGCCGCGCTGTTCGACGAAGGCTCGGGCGAGGATTTGTTCGGGAATCTCGAACCGGTCGATATCCTCAAGTTTCGTGACTCGAAAAAATACAAAGATCGCATCGTCGCGGCACAGAAGTCGACAGGCGAGAAAGATGCGCTCATCACGCAGCGCGGCTTGTTGAAAACGCGACCGCTGATGGCCGCCGCGTTCGAGTTCGCGTACATGGGCGGCTCGATGGGCTCCGTCGTCGGCGAGAAATTCACGCTGGCGGGCGAGCGCGCGCTCGAAGAACGGATTCCGTACGTTTGTTTCTGTGCGAGCGGTGGTGCGCGCATGCAGGAAGGATTGTCGTCGCTGATGCAGATGGCGAAGACATCGGCGATTCTCGCGCGCATGCGCAGCGCGGGTGTGCCGTTCGTGTCGGTGTTGACGAATCCGACGACGGGCGGCGTGTCGGCGAGTCTCGGCATGCTCGGCGACATCAACATCGGCGAGCCGAAAGCATTAATCGGATTTGCGGGTCCACGCGTGATCGAACAGACCGTGCGCGAGACGTTGCCCGAAGGATTTCAGCGGTCGGAGTTTCTGCTCGAACACGGCGCCATCGACATGATTCTCGACCGCCGCGAGATGCGCGACAAACTCTCCGATCTGATGGCGCTGATGACCAGATCGCCGAAAGCCGCCTGATGTCTGCGTTTAGCCGTTGATCTGCGGGTTCGAGTTCGCGCTGATGATCTTTGCCATCGCGCCCGTGATGTGGTGATTGCCGGCGATCAGGTTTCCGTTCGCCGGAATACCTTCCTTGCCCGCGAAATCACAATACGTTCCCCCGGCTTCGCGCACGAGTACGCAACCAGCGACCATATCCCACGGCTTGAGGCCGATTTCGAAATAGCCGTCTAGACGTCCGGCGGCGACATAAGCGAGATCGAGCGCCGCCGAACCTGTCCGGCGGATATCTTCCGCTTCGCCCAACAATCCACGCGTCATGTTGAGCTGCGCGTCGAGATGTTTGCGTTGCCGATACGGAAATCCGGTGCAGAGCAATGCGCCAGTTAGGTTTTCGCGCTTGGTAACGCGCATGCGCCGATCGTTGACGAAAGCGCCATCGCCTTTGCTGGCGGTGAACAGTTCGTCGCGCAGCGGATCGTAAATCACACCGTGCACGGGATCGCCGTGGTCGAGAAATCCGATTGAGACGCAGAAATGCGGAAACCCGCGCAAATAATTGTGCGTGCCGTCGAGCGGATCGATGACCCACACTTTGTCCGACTTTCCGATGCTTCCCGATTCTTCTCCGAGAAACGCGTGATCGGGGTAAGACTTGCGCAGTTCCTTAAGGATTTCCGCCTCGGCCAGCTTGTCGACTTCACTCACGTAGTCGTAGCGCGCCTTTTCCTCGACGGCGAGACCTTCCACGCGATTGATGTAGCGAAGGATGATGTTTCCGGCGGCGCGCGCGGCGCGCACGGCGACATTGACGGCTGGTCTGGGCATGGCTTCGAACTGGCTGGCTGAAAAAGAACGGCGCGTATGCGCTGCGCCCGCGTATTTTAGCAGACCATGACATCCCACCGCGGCATTGCGGATAATCGGCGCATGACCGATCCCGCCTTCGCCGGTGCGCAGCCGTCGCGCATTCGTTTTACGCTCGTCCGCACGTCGCATCCGGGCAACATCGGCGCGGCGGCGCGAGCAATCCGAACGATGGGACTCGAGCGATTGAGTCTCGTGGCGCCGCACCGGTTTCCGCACGCGGACGCGGTCGCGATGGCGTCGGGCGCACTCACGGTGCTCGACGAAGCCGTAATCGCGCCGACGCTGGTCGATGCGCTAGCCGACTGCACGATCGCGCTCGGCTGCACGGCGCGGCGGCGCGATGTGCAATTGCCGGAACTCACGCCGCGCGAAGCGGCACGCCGTGCGTTGGAGGCGAGTGCGATCGGCAACGTCGCGATCGTTTTCGGCAACGAACGCACCGGATTGGAAAACGACGAACTCGCGCGGTGCAGTTATGCCGTTCACATTCCGAGCGACGAACATTTTCCGTCGCTGAATCTTGCGCAAGCGGTGCAGGTACTCGCGTACGAATTGCGCGTACTCGTGCTCGAGAACGGACTCGGTGCGATCGCGCCCGCCGAAACAAAAATCGAACCGCTGGCGAACATCGGTCAGGTCGAGCGGTTTTTCCAACATCTCGACGAAACGCTCGACGTCATCGATTTCCACAAAGGCCGCTCGCCCGTGACGATCATGAAACGGTTGCGGCGCATGTTCTTGCGGACGAAATTGGAAGAACGCGAAGTACGCATTCTGCATGGTATTCTGGATGACGCGCAGCGAATGGGACGTTTGGCGCGAACGAAAAAAGACTGAGACGTATCAGCCGGTTTCGTCGACGGCCATCTCGACATCGGGATTACGCTTGATCAGCAGCTTGTCGATGCGCGCGCCATCGAGATCGACGACTTCGAACCGGATGCCGCGCCACTCGAAATGTTCGCTCGCCTGCGGAATGCGTCCGAAATGCGCGACGACCATGCCCGCCGCCGTGTGGAAATCGTGATCTTCCTGATGCGGCAATTCCGTGGTGCCGAGCAGTTCGCGCAGATCGTCGGTGCTGACCGATCCATCGACGAGCCACGCGCCGTCGTCGCGCCGAACGACGGGCGCGTCGCGCGTGGGTTGCGTCGGTGTTGCACTTTTGCCGACGACCGCCGACAACAAATCGTTGAGCGTGACCAATCCTTCGATGTCGCCGTATTCGTCGACGACAAGCGCCAAGCGTGTTTCGGCATCGCGAAATTCTTCGAGCAGATCGAGCGCGCGCGCGGTTCCCGGCACGTACAGCGGTTTGGCCAGATTCGTAAATAGATCGACGCGTGCGTTGCCGATCAACTCCGGCAAACGCTTTAGCGTCAGGATACCGAGAATGTCTTTGTCGCTATCGCGATACACGGGATAACGCGAATACGGTGTGTTGCGCATCACCGATAGATTCTCGTCGAGCGATTCGGATGCGTCGAGCCACGCGATGCGCGGACGCGGTGTCATCATGCTGTCGACGGTGCGATCGCCGAGACGCAGCACGCGGTTGACCATGTTGCGTTCGTCCGGGTCGATCACGCCTTGTTCGGCGCTTTCCGATACGAGCAAGCGGATTTCTTCTTCGCTGACGCGTTCGCCGGACATTCGCGTTTGCCGGAACAAACGCAAAATTCCACGCGTGATCGCGATCAGCACGAACGCGAACGGCATTGCGACCCAAACGAGTACGCGCATCGGAATCGCGACCAGCACCGCCCAGCGTTCCGGATTCAAAAGCGCGACACGTTTCGGCAGCAGTTCACCAAGCAGCATGTTCACGAACGTGATGCCCGCCACGCTGATGACGATGCCGACGACGCGCGCGTACGGCCCAATCCATTGCACGTGCGAATTCTCGAACAACGCAGCGATCTGCACGCCAAGTTTTTCGCCGAGCGCGGCGCCGGTGCCGATGCCGATCAGCGTGATGAACACCTGGACGGTCGCGAGCAAATGTTCGGGTGTCTGCGAAAGATGAAACGCGACGCTAGCGCGCCGGCTGGTGATCGCCATGTGTTTCAGACGGCTTTTGCGCGAGGTCATCAGCGCCATTTCACTGAGCGCGAAAAAACCGTTGAGCAGGGCGAGAACGACGACGAGCGTGATTTCGAGCGTCATCGTTTTGTTGACAGTCGGTCGCTGGACAACCGGAGACAGGGCGATTCCATTCGCACGAGTTTAGCAGAGCACGGCGGTGAGGCCGTGCTCGGCATTACGACGCGGTTTCGATGCGGTCGAAGCTCGACTTGTCGCCTTTCGGACGAGGCCCCGTCAGCGGCTCGCCAGTGACGAAGTAGTACACCGATTCGGCCACGTTCGTCGCGTGATCGCCGATGCGTTCGATGTTCTTGGCGATGAACAGCAGATGCGCGCCGACCGGCACGCGGTTCGGCTCCGCGCTCATGAAATCGATCAGGCGGCGATAGATGCCGGTATAGACATCGTCGAGCTGTTCGTCGTGCGCCCAGACGTCGAGGGCTTTTTCCGAATCGCGGTCGCGGAAAGCCTGCACCACGTCGGCGAGAAGTTTCAGCGCGAGCTGACCGAGTTCGGCGATTTCGTTGATCCACTCGTCCGGTGAATGCGCGCCGAGCGCGATCGCGCGTTTCGCGATGTTCGCGGCGAAATCGCAAATGCGTTCGAATTCGATGCCGATGCGCAGCGCGGCGATGACTTGCCGCAAGTCGCGCGCGATCGGTTGACGCAAAGCGAGCACGCGGACGGCGCGTGCATCGACATCGCGTTCGAGTTCGTCGACCTCGAGATCGCTTTTCACGACATGCGCGGCGACCGTGGTGTCGCGCAGGAGCAGCGAGTCGATGGCGCCTGCGAGCTGCGTCTGCGAGAGCTGTCCCATGCGGGCGATGGCGTCGTTGAGCTTGGTCAGCTCTTCGTCGAAACTTTTTACGATATGTTCGGACATGGCTTAACCGTAGCGTCCCGTGATGTAGTCTTCCGTCATTTTCTTCTTGGGGTTTTCGAAGATCATTTTCGTTTCGCCGAATTCGATCAGTTCGCCCAGATACATGAAGGCCGTGTAGTCGGAAATGCGCGAAGCCTGCTGCATATTGTGCGTGACGATGGCAATGGTGTAACTGTCTTTCAATTCTTCGACCAGTTGTTCGATTTTGCCGGTGGCGATCGGATCGAGCGCGGACGTCGGTTCGTCGAACAGGATCACTTCCGGACGCAGCGCCACGGCACGCGCGATGCACAACCGCTGCTGCTGGCCGCCGGAAAGGCCGAG
Source organism: Rudaea sp. (assembly GCA_036271355.1). GTDB lineage: Bacteria > Pseudomonadota > Gammaproteobacteria > Xanthomonadales > Rhodanobacteraceae > Rudaea. The sequence goes on from DATBAU010000343.1 coordinate 10,518, forward strand.
CGCGCTCTGCTTGAGTTTGTCTTTCGCTTCATCCCACAGCGCGGCTTGCGTGAGCGCTTCCTGCACGCGTACGTCCATGTCGGCGCGTGAGAGTTTCTCGTAATGCTTGATGCCATACGCGATGTTGTCGTAGATCGACATCGGGAACGGAACCGGCTTCTGAAACACCATACCGACTTTGCTGCGCAGGCGATTCAGCGGATAGCGCGCATCGAGCACGTTTTCACCGTCGAGGATGACTTCGCCTTTGGCGGCAAGTTTCGGATAGATCGAGTAGATGCGATTGAAGATGCGCAGCAATGTCGACTTGCCGCAGCCCGACGGTCCGATGATGGCGGTGACCTTTTTCTCGGCCACGTCCATGTTGATGCTTTTCAGTGCGCGGTATTCGCCGTAAAAGAAGTCGAGGTTGCGCGCGCTGAGTTTCGCGGGCGGCATCGGATCGACTTTCGTGGCGGCGGTGGCGGTCGCTGTGTGCATGTTAGTCATTGGAAATTCTCTTGCGCAAAAGCACCGCGCGGGAAAAGAGGGACAGCAGCAAAACGAATACAGTAACGATGAACGCGCCGGCCCACGCGAGTGCGTGCCACGAGTCGTACGGACTCATCGCGAACTGGAAGATGACGACGGGCACGCTCGCGAGTGGTTGCGTGAGATCCGCGCTCCAGTATTGATTGTTAAGCGCGGTGAACAACAGCGGCGCGGTTTCGCCGCTGATGCGCGCGAGCGCGAGCAGGATGCCGGTGAGAATGCCGGGCAGCGCGGCGCGATAAAGAACCTGCAACGTCATTTTCCATTGCGGCACGCCGAGCGATAGCGCGGCTTCGCGCATCGCGCTAGGAACGAGGCGCAACATTTCATCGGTCGTGCGCACGACGACGGGAATCACGATCAGCGCAAGTGCAAGCGATCCCGCGAATCCGGAAAAATGTCCGAGCGGATGGACCACGACGGTGTAGATGAAAAGGCCGAGCACTATCGACGGTGCGGACAACAGAATGTCGTTGATGAAGCGGATCGTCTCGCCGATGAGGCGCTTGTTGGCGTATTCGGCGAGATACGTTCCCGCGCCGATGCCGATCGGCGTGCCGATCATGATCGCCATTAGCGACATGATCGCGCTGCCGAAAAAAGCGTTGAGGAGGCCGCCATCGGAACCGGGCGGCGGCGTCATTTCGGTGAACAGCGCGGGTTTGATCGCGCTGATGCCGTTGATGAGCGCGGTCCACAAAATCCAGATCAGCCAGAATAGACCGAAGATCGTAGCGCCGACTGCGAGCGTGAGTGCGATGGCGTTCTTGACGCGGCGACGCGTGTACAGGGAATCCATCGTCGCCATGATCAGCTGCCTTCCTTGCGGGCGAGGCGCATCAGCATCCATTTGGCGATGGCGAGCACGATAAAGGTGACAACGAACAACAGAAATCCGAGCGCGATCAGCGAGGAGCGGTACAGGTCCGAATCCGCTTCGGTGAATTCGTTGGCGAGCGTCGCCGCGATGGAGTTGCCGGGCATCAGCAATGACGGCGAGAGCATGTGCGCGTTGCCCAGCACGAACGTGACGGCCATCGTTTCGCCGAGCGCGCGGCCGAGGCCGAGGAAGATGCCACCGATGACGGCCGTTCGTGTGTACGGAAGCACGACATCCCACGCCACTTCCCACGTCGTCGAGCCGAGCGCGTACGCGGATTCTTTCAAGCGCGTCGGCACGCTCAGGAATACGTCGCGCATTACGGCGCTGATAAACGGAATCACCATGATCGCGAGCACGATTCCCGCCGTGAGCATGCCTATGCCGAGCGGCGGTCCGCGAAACAACGCTCCGATGATGGGCCATTGTCCGAGATGCGCGTTGAGAAACGGAATCACATGCGCGGCCATGAAGGGCACGAACACGAACAGACCCCACATGCCATAGATGATCGATGGGATGCCGGCGAGCAGTTCGATCGCCGATGCAATCGGGCCGCGCAACCAGTTGGGCGCGACCTCGGTGAGAAACAGTGCGATGCCGAAACTGACCGGAACGGCGATCAGCATGGCGATGAGTGCGGTGACGAGCGTGCCGTAAATGGGAACCAGCGCGCCGAATTTGTGATTGACGGCATCCCAGTCGGAATCGATGAGGAAGTGCCAGCCGAACGTCGAGAAGGCTTCGCGTCCGCCCCACAACATCGATGCGGCGACGCCGACGAGAAGAATCAACACCAGCCAGCCGGCGGAAGCGAACAGGATGCGGAAGACACCGTCGGTGACCGCATCGCGTTTTCCGACCGTGGCGAGATCGACCGTTTCGCGTGCGACGGGGATTTCGGGTGACATGCTCACGCTGTCGATTCCGGAAGACATAAATCTGATTCGATCGGGCTAACCTTGCCTAAAAAATCGCGCGCATCGGGAGGCGATGCGCGCGAAAAAGCGAAACCGAGGAGAGTATCGGTTTGCGTGCGACGTACTCGGTAGAGATCAAACTCGAGAAAATCAAACGTGATCAGGATTTGAAATCCGACTTCCAATACGCTTCGATCTGCTTGACCAGCGAATCCGGCAGCGGCACGTAGTCGAGCGCTTCGGCATCTCTCTGGCCCGACTCGAACGACCACTTGAAGAAGTCGAACGCGGTCTTCGATTTGGCGGCGTCTTTCGACGTCTTGTACATGATCGCCCACGTCGTCGCGGTGATCGGCCATGCGGCTTCACCCGGCGCGTCGGTCATGATCAGGTTGAAGTCTTTCGCATTCTTCCAATCGGCCGTCGCGGCGGCGGCGGAGAAGGCGGCTTTGTCCGGCTTGATCCACTTGCCGGCATGGTTCTGCATCTGCACGTAGTTCAACTTGTTCTGCAGCGCATAGGCGTATTCGACGTAGCCGATCGAATCCTTGATCTGCTTCACGTACGCGGCGACACCCTCGTTACCCTTGCCGCCCACGCCGGTCGGCCACGACACGGTCGTGCCTTCGCCGACTTTTTCCTTCCACTCCGGACTGACCTTCGACAAATAATTCGTGAAGTTGAACGAGGTACCCGAACCGTCCGAACGATGCACGACCGTGATCAGCGTGTCCGGCAGCTTCACGCCCGAATTCATGTCGGCGATGGCTTTGTCGTTCCACTTTTGTACCTTGCCCGAGAAAATGTCGGCGAGAACCGCACCCGACAACTTGATCGAACCGGCGTCCACGCCTTCGATGTTCACCACCGGCACGATGCCGCCGATGACAACCGGAAATTGTCCGAGGCCGGTGTCGCCGAGATCTTTCGCGTCGAGCGGTTTGTCGGATGCGCCGAAGTCGACCGTCGCGGCCTTGATCTGCGCGATACCACCGCCGGAACCGATGGACTGGTAGTTCACTTTCGAGCCGGTCTTGGTCGTGAATTCCGCCGACCACTTCGACAGCACCGGATAAACGAACGACGAACCGGCACCCGTGATATCGGTGGCGGCAGCCGCGCCGCCCGCGAAGGCGAACGAGGCAGTCACAGCGAAAGCGAGAAGCGTAGCGCGCAGTCTCGGGAACATTGAATATCTCCGTAGGTTTGATTGCAGCCGCGCCCCAGCGGCGGCCGTTTTCGTTCACGGCGCAGACTACGCGGCGAATTTGAAACTTTTATGACAGTGCGAAATCCGTCGCGAAACCGGATCAGGCGAGGCCGAGAAGACAAATAAGGAAGCGGCGCCAAGGCCTTGGCCGCACAGGGAATGACGCGGTTCGAACGGCCAACGCGCAATCGGCTCATGCCCGAAGCCAATTCGGTAACAAATCTGTAAACTTCGCCAACCGCGCGTTTTGACGAAGGAAAACGGCATGTTTTCGTTGCAGACGATTTTCGGCAAGGGCGACAAGATTTACGGCTTGCTCGAAGCCAGCGCCGACGCCGCGCGGCAGAGCGCCCGCGCGCTGATCACGATGCTGAACCAGAAATCGTCGAGTCCATCGCTGGACGAATTCCGCGTCGCACGCCGGCGCGAGAAAGAAATCATGAACCAGATCAGCCAGACGCTGGTGAACACCTTCGTCACCGCGCTGGATCGCGAAGACATCGAAGCGCTATCCGGCGCGCTGTACAAAATTCCGAAGACCATCGAGAAATTTGCCGAACGCTACGGCCTGTTCGCCAGCCAGTTGATGGACATCGACTACGCCTCGCGCGCGCAATTGCTCGAGAGAGCGACCGCCATCATCGTGGAGATGGTGACGCAACTGAAAAAAGGCATGAAGCTCGAGGAAATGAAAGCGCTCAACGACCGCATGCAGGCGATCGAGAGCGAAGCCGATCGTCTCATTCTCGGTTTGTACGAAGAGCTGTTCAAAAATGCCGGCGATGCGTCGCGGCTGATTCTGCGAAAGGATCTTTTCGAGCTGCTCGAAAAAGCGATCGATCGTTGCCGCGACGCGGGCAACGTGATCTACGCCATCGTCCTGAAGAATTCCTGAGGCCGCTGTGAGTCTAGGCCTCGTCATCGCGGTACTCGTCGTCGCGCTTATCTTCGAGTACATCAACGGTTTTCACGACACGGCGAATTCGATCGCCACCGTCGTCGCGACGAAAGTACTGCGGCCCGGTCAGGCCGTGATTCTCGCCGCCTGCACCAACTTCCTCGGCGCGATGTGGGGCACCGCCGTCGCGAAAACCATTTCGTCGGGATTGATCGATGCGGGCATCGTCAACGTCACGCCCGAACTCATCATCTGCGCGCTGCTCGGCGCGACGATCTGGGATCTGATCACGTGGTGGTGGGGTTTGCCGTCGAGCTCGTCGCACGCGCTCATCGGCGGACTGTGCGGCGCCGCGCTCGCCGCGACATCCAACAACTGGCATTCGATCATCTGGTCGATTCCCGCCGGCCATTGGTGGGAAGGCAAAGGTCTGCTCAACAAAGTGATTTTGCCGATGGTCGTTTCGCCCGCGGCGGGATTCATGCTTGGTTTCATCGTCATGGGATTTTTGCTCGCGTTGCTGTCGTTCCTCGGCAGCCGCGGTGGACGCATCGGCCGCGCGGCGCGGCCACGTGTCGTCAACGGTGTGTTCGCGAAAGTGCAGATCGTCTCGTCGAGCTTCATGGGACTCTCGCACGGATTGAACGATGCGCAGAAAACGATGGGCATCATCGCGCTCGCGCTGGCGGCCGCGACATCGGCGCATTCGCTCGACAATTTACCGTGGTGGCTGAATTTCCTTCGCGTCGAATCCGACCCGAGCGGCGGCTTCGGCATCGCGACGTGGATCAAGGCAACCTGCGCGCTCGTCATGGCGGCGGGAACGATGGCCGGTGGCTGGCGCATCATCCACACGCTCGGCCATAAGATGGTGAAGCTGCATCCGATCAACGGCGTGGCAGCCGACACCGCGGCGTCGACCGTGATCATCACCGCATCGGCGCTCGGCATTCCGGTGTCGACGACGCACAACGTTTCCGCGTCGATCATGGGCGTCGGCTTCGCCAAGCGCGCGAATGCCATCCGCTGGACGATCGTCGAGCGCATGGTGTGGGCGTGGATTCTGACCATCCCGATCGCCGGCGCATTGGCCTATGCGATGGTGACGGGACTCAAGCTTCTGGGCTGGCTGGCCTGATCGATCGTTCGTCGCGAGCGTTCGTCAGAACGCGTCGCCGCCGGCGGAAATCGCTTTTTCCAGACGATCGCCGAGCGGACCGATCTCGTCGATCAATCGATCGAGTTCGGCCGCATCGAGCAATTCGTACGGACGGTTCTCGCACAAATGCAGATACGGCGATCCATCGAGATCGCTCACCGCGAGATATCCCACGCGCTGTTCCCAATTGAAACGCAGGCAACGTTTCGCATCCATGCCCGTGAGCGGACCGATCGGCGTGGAGATGCGCAGATACTTGCGTCCGTCCTCGCTGTCGAGTTCGGCCAGATACAAACCTTGATGACGCGCACCGTTCTCGGTGAGCAAATCAAAGCCGACCAGATACGGATCGTTGATGCGCAACTGATGACGCGTATTGATGTGGGATCGAACGTCTTCGAACGATTGCACGCGGCGAACTCCCGTTGATGAGGGCGTATGCTAACGTGACGCGCTCATGAAGTCAGTCGCGGCGTCAAAACCCGAGTACGCGGCGATCGAACGCGTGATCGCGTCGATTCCGCGCGGCCGCGTATCGAGCTACGGCGAAATCGCGCAGCGCGCCGGATTGCCGGGGCGCGCTCGACTCGTCGGGCGCGTGCTGGGTGAATCCGACGTCGAATTGCCCTGGCATCGCGTACTGCGTTCGAGCGGGCAGAGCGCATTCCCGCCCGGCAGCCGCGGTTTTCGCGAACAATCCCAGCGCTTGCGCGCGGAAGGCGTGGTCGTCGTCAACGGCCGCGTGAACCTGCAACTGTACGGCTGGCAGCGCGATCTCGACGCCGAATTATGGGGAATGCCGCCCGTCCCGCCGAAGAAATCACGCGCGGCGGCGAAACCAGCCCGCAATGCTAAACCGGTCGCGCGTCGCGGGTAAAACTTCGTGGTCGAAGTCGGCACTGAGGAACAAGACGAGTTTTCCTCCGGACGGATAGACGTCCAAATGGTGATCGCTCAGATATAGCCGCAACGCGCCGCCGTCGCTTTCATTCCAATCGTCGTTGAGATACAGAACGCTCGACAGCACGCGCGCATCGTCATCACGAAAGCGGTCACGATGTCTGCCATATCGCGCGCCGGGCGCGTACATCGCGAAGTGCGCTTCGAGTTCCTCGAGGCCTAGCGTGAGTGCGTGATTGAGTTCGACGCGAAGCGTGTTCATCGCGTCGAAATACGTGCGAACGGCTGCCGAAGCATCGACGTCGTCGAGCCAGCGTGTTTTGTCGCCGCGAATCTCGGTATGTTCAGCGCGATTCGCGCCGCGTCCGACCGCCGTGACGCACAAGTCGGCATCGCGACACTCGTCAGCCAGTGCGCGAACGACGTCCGCACCGAGGAACGTCTGAACCACCGCGTAACCCTCCGCGTGGATCGCATCCGCAATGGGCTTGATAGAACCGGACGTCAACCGCATGATGCGAGCGTAACCGAAGCCGACACCATTGCCGATGCCTAGAATCCCGCCGATCACCGCCGCGCTGCTTGTCGCGAACATCCTCTTGTTCCTCGTGCAGCAGGCGCAGCCCGACTTCATGCTCGCGCATTTCGCGTTGTGGCCGATCGGACATTACGAACAGGCGCAATTGAGCGACGGCACGCCGATTTCCGTCGGCTTCGAGATTTGGCAAGTCGTCACCTACGCATTCCTGCACGGCAGTTTCGGACACATCGCGTTCAACATGATTGCGTTGTGGTCGATCGGCGGACAAGTCGAACTTGCGCTCGGCACGCAGCGTTTCATCATCTATTACTTCGCGTGCGTACTCGGCGCCGCGGCGGCGCAACTCGCAACGGTCGCCTTGATGACGCCGACCGAATTCTATCCGACGCTCGGCGCATCCGGCGGCGTGTTCGGCGTGCTGCTCGCGTTCGCGTACCTGTTTCCGCAAGCGAAAATCATGGTCATGGTGCCGATTCCGATTCCCGCGCGAATCGCCGCGATCGGTTATCTCGCCATCGAATTTTTCCTCGGCGTGACCGGGCGGCAAGCGGGCGTCGCGCATTTCGCGCATCTCGGCGGCGCGCTGGTCGGATTGTTGCTGCTCGTTTTCTGGCGCTCGCGTCAACGCCGGTTCTAGTGTTTGTAGACGACGCCGTTCTTCATCACGAAATCGACGTGTTGCAGCACGCTCACGTCGTCGAGCGGATTTCCCGGAACCGCGACGACATCGGCGTAATAACCCGTCGCTAACCGGCCGATGTCTTTTTCCCAACCCAGCAGTTTCGCGCCGTTGATCAGCCCGGCCTGAAGCGCGCCGAGCGGTGTCATGCCGTTGGCGACCATCAACGCATATTCCTTCGCCTGCGTGCCGTGCGGAAACGGACCGACATCCGAACCCACCGCCATCGGCACATGCGCGGCGAGTTGCAGCTTGAACTGCGCGATGTGATACGCCTGCATTGCGCGATAGCGTTCGGCCGCTTGCGGCGTGGCCGCATGTTCGGAAAAATAATCGATGACGGCGAATGTCGGCACCGCGAAAATGCCGTGATCGCGCATCACCTTCATCGTGTCATTGCTCAACTGATCGGCGTGATCGACCGACGCCACACCCGCTCGCGCTGCCATGCCGGTGCCGGGTTCGCCCGTCGCGTGTACGGCAACCTTGCGATTCAATCGCGCCGCTTCACGCACGGCAGCGCGCAATTCGTCCTCGTTGAACTGATAAGGCGTCGAGAAATTTCCATCGACGATCGCGTCGCGTCCGGTCTCGTAAATCTTCACGAAATCGCTGCCGAGTTTCGCTTGTGCGCGAATCACCGCGACGAGTTCGTCCGCGCTGTTCGCATGCGTCGCGTTCGGCAACGCGTTCTGTTCCGGATTGAAATGGTTCGCGTCTTCGTGACCGCCGAGGATGTCGATCGCGTTGCCACTGATGCGCATGCGCGGACCGGGAAGGTCGGCGCGATCGATGGCATCGCGTACCGCCGTGTCCGCCGCACCCGCGCCTTCGGTGCCCATGTCGCGTTCGGCGGTGAATCCGGCGAGAAGATCGTCGCGCGCGGCGAGTGTCGCGCGGATCGTTCGTTCCGGCACCGACTCGTCGAACGTCTGCGAATCTTCCGCGCCCGGATGCAGGAACAGATGCACGTGCGCATCGATGAGACCGGGCATCAGCGTGCGATCGCCGAGATCGATCGTTTGTGCATCCGCCGGATGATCGACGTGCGCGCCGACGGCGACGATGCGCTCGCCACGAACCAGCACTTCACCCGGCGCGATGATTTTTCCCGTGTCGATATCAAGCAATCGCGCGGCGTGGAGAACGATCGTCGACGGCGGTTGCGCCCACGCGGAGAGGGCAAACGCGGATATCGCCAAGCCAATCAGTTTCAGCATCGCAGAATCCAAATGCGGCGGATTTCGTGCGCTATCTTAGTTTGAAATCGCGCTTCAGCGCAGTCGAACGAAATCCGCGCTGCAAACAAGCCGCACCGCATCGAGACGAACCAGCGATCGTGGCAACGCCTGAAGCAATGCAGCACGTTCGCGTTCGATCGCCTCGATTTCGCGCGCACTTACGGACGGATTGATTTGCCTCAATGCCGTGAGCCGTTCGTGTTCCGCGCCGAGTTCGCGTTCGGCGTGTTCCGCCGCCGCGGAGATAGCGGCCGCCGCGCGAATGCGTGCGAGTTCCTCGCCGCGCTTGAGCATCGGCGGCACCAGCGCTGTGAGAATCTTGCGGTATTTCGTCACATCGATGACGTGGCTCTGCGCACGCGCGACGGCGGCGTCGCTCGCTTGCCATACGCTTCGATCCGCGAGTTTGGTGTCGACGACAATGCGCACCGGCTGCGGCGGGAGAAAACGGTCGGCATTCAACGCCGGATCGGCGACCGGTTCGATCACGAACAACGCTTCGAGCAACGCGCTCTTCAGCGGAAGCGTGTCGTCGATGACGAACGCCGCGTTACCTTGTTCGGAGCCGAGCAGCAAATCCATCGCGCCGGCGACCATCGGATGATCGAGCCGCAGCAGCGGAAATTCCTCGCGCACGAGCGCGATCGCGCGATCGAACGTGATTTGCTGCGGACCATCCTTCAATCCGGGGAACCCTTCGGTGCTCAGATATTCCGGATCGAGGATGTACGTGCGCGATCCGGATTCTTCGCTGTGCACGCCGAAATGTTCGAAGAGTTTCAACGCGAAATCGTCGTTGGCGACGTCGGCATCGATCGCCATGAGCGTCGCGCGCAACGAATCGACGAATTCGTTGCGTTGATTCGCGAGTTCGAGCAATCGATCGCGACCTTCCGCGATCAATGTCGACAGTTCTTCGTGCGCCGCGCGCGTTTCCGCGACGAGCGAATCGATTTCGCAATCCGGTTCCTCGCCGCCTTGCGCGTGTTCGACGGCCAGTTCGAGCAAACGCGGACCGAATCGCTTGTACAACTCGCGTCCGTCGGCCGGACTGGAGCGGAACGCATCGAGCCCATCGCGGTACCACTGCATCAACATGTGTTGCGCGGTGCCGCCGAACGCGGCGAAGCGAACGGCGATATCGTGTTTCTGGCCGATGCGATCGAGACGGCCGATGCGTTGTTCGAGCAAATCCGGATCGAGCGGCAAATCCCACAAAATGACATTGTGCGCAAACTGGAAATTGCGGCCTTCCGATCCGATTTCGGCGCACAACAAAAGCCGCGCACCGTTCGGTTCGGCAAAAAATGCGGCGTTGCGGTCGCGCTGCACGAGCGTCATCGCTTCGTGGAAGCGCGCGATCTTCACGCCACTGCGCGTGCGCAACACTTCTTCGAGCGCAAGCACTTTTTCCTTGGTGCGGCAGGTGAGAAAGAATTTGTCGTTCGGGTGCGATTCGATCAGATCGATCAGCCACGGCAAGCGCGGATCGTCGGCGTAGTCGAGTTGCAACGAAGCGGTCGGCGTTTGGACGTCCGAAAGAAATTCGGCGAGCAAGTGCTGACGTTGATTGTCAGTCAGCGTCGAACCATCGAGATCGGACAACATGGGCACGCGCTGCGGAAATCCGCCCACGCTCGCGCGGCGATTGCGGAACATCACGCGGCCGGTGCCGTGGCGATCGATCAGCGCATCGAGCAGCGCGCGGCGATTGCCTCCGCCGTCGATGGCGTCGCGCAATTGCTCGTCGTCACCGAGTCGCGCGACGAGTGCGTCGCGCTCGCCGGCATCGAGCGGATGACGGCGCTGCAGTTTTTCGGCGATGCGCGAAAGTTGAGAATAGCCGTCGGATTCCGTCTGGAATTTGTCGAGGCTGTCGTAGCGCACCGGGTCGAGCAGGCGCAAACGCGCGAAATGACCGCTGCGTCCGAGTTGTTCCGGCGTTGCCGTGAGCAGAATCAGGCCAGGCGTTTTCGCGGCGAGTTGTTCGGCCAAGGCGTATTCCAGACTCGTCGCCTCGGGCGTCCACGCGAGGTGGTGCGCTTCGTCGACGATCAGCAGATCCCAGTTCGCGGCGAGCGCCTGTTCGCGGCGTTTCGCGTTGTCGCGCAGAAAGGGAATGTCGCAAATGACGAGTTGTTCGTCGTCGAACGGATTGCGCCCGTCGCCGGCGGTCTCGATGGATTCGCAGCGTTCTTCGTCGAAAATCGCGAACTGCAGATTGAAGCGGCGCAGCAATTCTACATACCACTGATAGACGAGCGCTTCGGGAAGCAAAATCATCACGCGCGCCGCGCGCCCGGTCGCGAGCAGGCGCGCGAGAATCATGCCGGCTTCGATGGTTTTTCCCAATCCGACTTCATCGGCGAGCAATAAGCGCGGCGGACGGCGCGACGATGCGATTTCGGCCACACGCAACTGATGCGCGATCAAATCGATGCGCGACGACATCAAACCGAACGCGTTCGATCGACGCGAATCGGCTCGCCGCGTCAATGTGTCGAGTCGGAACTGGAATTGCTCGGCGGAATCGACACGGCCGGCGATCAGTCGCGCGTCGGACTTCGATACGTTCTGCACATCGTCGAGTTCGCCTTCGGCGAAGGTTTTGCCGTTTCCGAAATAGCGCAGCAAGCCGTCGTGCGATTCGATCTTCTCGATGACGAACGGATCGCCGTTCGCGCTCACGCGTTCGCCCGGGCGAAACTCCGAGCGGGTGAGCGGGGCTGTTTGCATCGAATACTGACGCACGACGCCGGTGGCAGGGAAGGCAAGTTGCACCGTGCGTCCTTCGACGCGCAGCACGGTGCCGAGTCCGAGTTCGGGCTCGGCGTTGGAGATCCATCGTTGACCGGGAACATATTGCATACGTGGATTGTAGAACTCGGACGCGTGAAAGAAAAACGCCGCGTTTCCGCGGCGTATGTATACAAATGGAGAAATTTCCATTTCACCAGATTTTTACCTGAACATCGGGCGCGCGGACCATCGGATCGCCGGCTTTGCACGAAAACGCGGTCGCGAAGGCCGCCATGTTCGACGGCGAAGCGATTGCGCGCAGCATCGCGGGGGCGTGGACATCGGTATTCACGCGCAATTTCAGTTCTTCGGGTTTGAACGATTCGGCCCAGCTTCGCGCGAAATTCAGGAAGAATCGCTGGTCTTCCGTATAACCGTCGATTTTCTTTTTCGCTTCCTCGGGATTCTTCGCGAGCGCGGTTTGCAGTGCGTCGTAGCTCACGTTGAGACCCGCGAGGTCGGCGATGTTTTCGCCGAGCGTCTGTTTGCCTTTCACGTGCAGATCGTCGATGGCGACGTAATCGTCGAATTGCTTCACCAATTTGTCGGTGCGCGATTCGAACTGTTTGCGATCGTCGGGCGTCCACCAGTTCTTGTAGTTGCCTTGCGCGTCGAATTGCGAACCGCGATCGTCGTAACCGTGCGTCATTTCATGCCCGATCACGGCGCCGATGCCGCCGTAGTTGAGCGCGTCGTCGGCTTTCACATCGAAAAACGGCGGCTGCAAAATCGCGGCGGGAAACACGATTTCGTTCTGCAGCGGGTTGTAATACGCGTTGACCGTTTGCGGCGTCATGCTCCATTCGGTGCGATCGACGGCTTTGCCGATCTTCGTCATGCGCCAGTCGTGATCGAACTTCTGCGCGGCGCGCACGTTGGCGAAATATCCTTCGTGCGAAACGCGCAAGCCGGTCCAGTCGCGCCATTTGTCCGGATAGCCGATCTTCGGCAGAAACGTCTCCCATTTTGCGATCGCGTACTTCTTGGTTTCATCGCTCATCCATTCGAGATGTTCGATGCGCGCCTTCAACGCCGCGCGCAAATTGTCGACGAGTTCCTGCGCGCGAGCTTTCGCTTCCGGTGGGAAATTCTGTGCGACATAAAGCTGACCGAGCGCCATGCCGAGGTTGCGGTCGACGGTGGAGAGCACGCGTTTCCAGCGCGGTTTCTGTTCGCGCTGGCCGCGCAATGTGCGCGAGTAGAAATCGAATTCGGTGTCGACGAAACGCTTAGCCAGATAGGGCTGCGCTGCGCGCGAAAGATGGAAGCGGAAATAGGCGCGCCACGTATCGCCGGGAGTTTCGGCGAGCAGCTTGTCCATCGCCGCGAAGAATTTCGGTTGCGACAGCGAAAATCCTTTCGCATTGGTCACGCCTTGCGAGGCGAAGAATTTTTCCCACGAAAAGTGCGGCGTGGTTTTGTCGGCTTCGACCATGTCGACGAAGTGATATTGATTGTCCGGATTGCGCAGTTCGACGATCGGCAACGACTCGTCGGCGAGCTTGGTTTCCAGATCCATGACGGCCGACGCTTGCCGCTTCGCGTCGTCTTTCTTCACGCCGACGAGTTCGAGCGACTTGGCGACATAGACCAAGTATTGATCGCGAATCTTTTTCGAGTTCGCGTCCGTCTTGAAATAGTAATCGCGCTCGGGCAAACCGAGTCCGCCCTGGCGTGCGTACGCGATCATGTTGCGCGAATCGTGGAAGTCGGCATTTGGCGAAAAACCGAACACGAGCGGCAGACCTTGCGCGGCATAGTCGCGAATAAAATTGGCGAAATCGTCGGGCGAGTTGAGGCCGTCGATGCGTTTGAGATCGTCCTTGATCGGACCGACTCCGGCTTTTTCGATGGCGGCTTCGTCCATGCCCGACGCGTAGAAATCGCCGACTTTCTGTTCGATCGAATCCGGCGCGTTCTTCGATTTCTGCAAATTGTCGACGATCGTGTGCTGCGCGTTGAGCGAGCGCTCGTCGAGCATGCCGGACGAACCCCAGGTGGTGCGGTCGGCCGGAATCGGATTGGCTTTAAGGAAATTGTCGTTGACGAAATCCGACAGGTTCTGGCACGGACTCACGTTCTTGTCGAACTGCGATGCCTTCAATGACGGATCGGATTCGGCGGCGAAACCGGTGCTCGACAACGCGAAACCGATGCCAAACGCGAGTGGACGGAGCATGCTTTTCATCGAAAACCTCCCAAACGTATTTCTAGTTGTGTGTGGCGGCGAGCGCATCGACGCTCAGGCGAGCGACCGGGTAAACGCCGACTTTCTGTCGCGCGTACCACGGCGAACGGCGATAGAAGAAATCCAGACGCGCTTCCGGATCGTCGGCGAATGCTTTGTCGTTCGCGAGCTTGGTATCGAATTCGCGTTTCAATGACGGATCCTTGGCGAGCATGTCGCGCGCGAGTTTTTCAAGCACGCGTGCGTCGCCGTATTCTTTTTCCTCGAATATCGCGTTGAGGAAACCCCAGCGCAGCAAGGAATCGGGCGCATCGGGTTCCAGCAAATGCACGACCACGTTTGCCGCGCGCTGATCGAGCTTGACGACGACGGACCCGGCTGGAAATTCGACGCGCGCATTTTGTTTTTTCTCGTCGAACGAGCGCAGCATCAATCGGCCTTCGAATGGTTCGATTCCCCATTTCGGATGGTCGAGTTGGTATTGCTCGACGTCGAGTGTCATCGGTTTTTCGAGACGCGTGAATTCCAATCCGTGCTGTCGCAGTTTTTCGATGATCTGCGGCCATCCCGACGGCACGATGTACGCGGCCGGCAAGTTCACGCGTTTGGTCGGCACGAGCGCTTGCCAGAA
>DATBAU010000344.1:0-1533 GCA_036271355.1 Rudaea sp.
CAAGATCGAGATGATCGCCAACACCGGCACGTATATCGATACGCCGTTCCATCGATACGCCGACGGCCATGATTTGACGGGCTTGGATCTCGCGCGCATCTCGAACGTACCGGCGGTTGTCGTGCGCGTCACCGGTCAAAACGAGCGCGCCATCGATTGGACGAATTTCGTTCCGGTCGATTGCAAGAATGTCGCGGTCCTCGTCAACACCGGTTGGGATCGGCATTGGGGAACGGAGCAGTATTTCGATGGCCATCCGTATCTCACCGCGGCCGCTGCCGACTATTTGCGCGATCAAGGCGCGCTGTTGGTCGGCATCGATTCGCTCAACATCGACGACACCTCCGGCGGCACGAGACCCGTGCACTCGACACTACTCGGCGCCGGAATTCCGATCGTCGAACACCTCACCGGTCTGGATGCGCTGCCGATGTCCGGCGCGCGCTTCTCCGCCGTTCCGCCGAAAGTTCGCGGACTCGGCACGTTTCCGGTGCGGGCGCATGCGCACGTCTGAGCGATCTTCGATGAAGGTGGGTCCGACGGACGCTGTTGTTCGTCGCGGCGCATTCATCGAGTTCCTTCGCGCCGGCGAAACCGAAGCGACGCCTGTCGCGGGAACAAAATGTAACGGCGGAACGAACGCCAATTAATTTCAGCGGAGCTCAAACCCATCCGAAAAAATGCGATCGCACGCGCCGACGCGAATGATGACGGCGATACTCGCCATGCCATTCGTGATCACGGTTTCTCGATACGGACCTCGCGCCAGCGTGCACGTCGTTGGCGCGGTCGCCGTCGTTGCGCTCCAGTCCGTCGTCGGCAGATCGACCAAGGCGTCGTTGTCGACGCGTTGCAGTTGCACGAGCGGAAAATTGGTTGCCGAATTGTTCGACTGGCCATTCGACGCTTCGCTGTCCCCGACGAACTGACTGCCGGTGACCGTCCACGGAATGAGCGGCGTGAGCGGTGACGACGCAGGCGTCACGATCGGCCGACGCGACGCGGCAATTCCGAACCCGAGGTCGAATCGCTCGGTATTCGCCAGCGCATTGCCGGCGACGTCCAGACCGCCGACGATCATCACCGTGCCATCGGTAAGGAGTGTGCTCGTTTGCAACGTGCGCGATATCGCCATCGCGCCGGCGGATGTCCACGAATTCGTCAGCGGATCGTAACGTTCCGCGTTGAGCGCGGTTCCATCCCGCGTTCCACTGATCAACACGGTGCGATCGCTCAGCAGCGTCGCGGCGCGAACGGTGTTGGTTTCGACTTCGGTTCCCGCGTCGACCCAGATGTCGCTGTCGGGAATATATCGTTCGGCCATCGACGCCATCGTACCGCCGCGTCCGCCGGCCACGAGCACGCTGCCGTCGGCGAGTCGCGTCGCGGTATGCCGCGATCGCCCGTCGCCCATCATCGCCGCCGCACTCCAGCTATTGGTTTTCGGATCGTAGCGTTCGGCCGTTTGCAGTTTGACGTTGTCCTGTTCGCCGCCGGCAACCAGCACGCTGCCGTCCTGCAACAACGTCATGG
>DATBAU010000345.1:0-2424 GCA_036271355.1 Rudaea sp.
TTCGCGCTCGTGCGCGCCCGGCGTCTGCGTGAGATTGCGCGTGATGCCGTGCTCGACCGGCGCGGTGAACAGATCGCCGCGCGCGACGAAGAACGCGCGTTCGCCGTGCGGACTCAAGCCGATCTGCTCGATCTTGTCCGCGACCGCGACATGTTCGGCGCGGGTGCGTGTGCCGTCGCTCGGAACCGTGATCGAAACCGCGCGATCCTGATTCGAATTCACGTCGTACACGTGCAGCTCGCCACCGAGTTCGTACACGATGTGGCCGCTGCGGTCACCGCTCGCCCAACGCGCGTCGAAATTGCGGTGTTTGGTGAGCTGCGTGGTTTGTCCGCTGCCGACGTCGTACTTGTACAGGTTCAGCACGTCGTCGCGATCGGAGACGAAATAGATCGCGTTGCCGATCCACACCGGATCGCGATCCGTGCGCGGATTGTTGGTGATGTTCTTGCCCTGCTGCGTGGCGATGTCGAAGATGTAGAGATCTTCCGCCCAGCCGCCCTGATAGCGATTCCACGTGCGGAAATCGCGGAACAGCGGCGAATACACGAGCTGTTTTCCGTCCGGCGAGTACGCGCCGACGCCCGACATCGGCATCGGCAGCGCATCCGGCAAACCGCCGTCGCGGCTGACGGTGAACAGGCGCGGTTCGGACAGCGCGAAGCCGTCCATGTAGCCGCGAAACAGGATGCGCGCGCCGTCCGGCGTCCAGCCGTAGACCTGATTGTCGAAACCCCAGCGCTGCGGCAACGCGCCCATCGACGGGTAATACGTGAGCTGCGTCGGCACGCCGCCGTTGGCCGGCATCACGTACACCTGATCCTCGCCACTGTATTCACCGCTGAACGCGATCTGCGAACAGTCCGGCGAGAAGCGCGCCGATTCCTGCAGACCAGGACCGGCGGTGAGACGGATCGCCGTTCCGCCTTGCGACGAGACGGTCCACAAATCGCCGCCGTAGGTGAAGACGATGCGGTCGTTGCAGATGTCGGGGAAGCGCAGCAGTTTCGTCTGCGCGCCGGCGAACGAGGCGACGCTGATCAGCGCAAGCGCCGAGACGATGCGAACGAAGCGGTTCGGCATTGAGGTTCCTTTTGCCAAAAATCGGAGAGGGTTGCAGTGTGAGATGGGATTGCGGCGCGCCGAGTTTAATCGTCGCCGGCCGGCTCGGTCAGGGAAATAAGTCATGCACGGCCGGCCGCGGACCATCTGCTAGACTCGCAATCCGCTACGACACGGAGTCAGCGAATGACCACGCAGCGTTATTACATCGTCGTTGACAACCTCGCGAAGGCGCACGGGTCGGTCGGCGAGCTTTCCTACGCGGGCGAGTCGCCGAACGATTTCGCGGCTGCGCTGCAGACGGCGCTGCGCGGACCCGGATTGTTCCAGAAATGGAAAGCGCTGCAGCCGGATCCGGATGCGATCGACGATTCGCTGGGTCAAACCGATTCCTCGGCGACCGTCACCGCCAAACAGACCGACGTGCATTGCGACGCCACCATCACCACGTCGCTGCCGCATTCCATCGTCAAGCATCGCCTCACGCTGCTCATCGGCCGCGCCTGGACGTTGCGTGACGTCACCGCCGCCTGATCGATTCACCTGGTCCGATTTACTTGGTCTGATTCAAGTCATCCGAAACATGCGCTTTTCCACATCGATAAAAATCCACTTCGGGGAGTTTTCCACATGTTGCGCGCTCGCCTATTGCTGATCGCCATGACCGTCACGCTCGTCTCCTGCGCACCGACGCAACACAAGAACGCCGAACCCGCGAAACCCGCGGCGACGGCGGCCGTGCGCGCCAATCCCCTGCTCGAACGCAGCACGCTGCTGTATCAGGCGCCGCCGTTCGACAAGATCACCGACGCCGACTACGAGCCGGCGATCGAGGAAGGCATGAAGCGGCAGATGGTCGAGGTCGAGAAGATCGCGAACAATCCAGCCGCGCCAACATTCGAGAACACCATCGAGGCGCTCGAGCGTTCCGGCGACTTGTTCGTGCGCGCGACGAAGGTGTTTTTCGCCATCACGCAGGCGAACACGAACGACACGCTGCAGAAAATCCAGGAAGACGAAGCGCCGAAAGTCGCCGCGCACGCTGACGCGATCGCGCTCAATCCGAAACTTTTCGCGCGCGTGAAAGCCGTGTACGACGCGCGCGATTCGCTCGATCCGGAACAGAAAACCGTCGCCGAGCATTACTACCGCAACTTCGTGCGCGCCGGTGCGAAACTCAGCACTGCCGATCAGGACAAGCTGAAAGAACTGAATAAAGAAGAATCGACGCTGAGCACGACGTTCGCGAACAAGTTGCTGGCCGCGACCAAGAACGGCGCGCTCGTCGTCGACAGCAAAGATGCGCTCGCGGGCTTCAGCGAATCCGATCTCGCCGCCGCCGAAGAGGCCGGCAAGGACCGC
>DATBAU010000346.1:0-2441 GCA_036271355.1 Rudaea sp.
CATGGATTCCGTTACGCATTAGTGCGCCGGGATAAAATTTAATTACCCATTTTTTTCGGTGTCAACCAGTTTGTGCGTCAAAAACGCGGCGGCGCTCCCGTCCAAAACCTTGACGCGACCGGCGCGGCGAGCGATTTCCGCCTGTCGCGACGATACCTCCGAATATAGAAATGGACGTCTATACTTCTATACGCAGATACAGACAAATCGGGCACGCACGCGAAGTTCGATCCGCACTGGCTTCGGAAAACCCAATAAGGATGCGGCTTGCAGCCACATCGCGAGCGCAACGTCGCTCGAACGGCTTGCCGCATTATGCACAACTATACTTTTGACCATCGCGCGGAGCGTGAGCGGAAATTCGCGCGCTCGAAAACATTCGTCCGCGTCAAAACGTCGCTCGAAAACGTCTCCGGAGCGATGAAAAATATTTTTCGGAAAGAAGCGAAATCGACGCGGAAAAAACACGAATTGCGAAAAACTGCGCAACTTTTTCGACGACGCGCTCACCGCGCGCGTCGCGAAAATTACTTCAATACGTTCGCGAGCGACGTCGCGAAGCGATGCAAATCGTCTTGCGTTTTCGTTTCCGTCGCGCACACGAGAAGTGCGTTTTCGTACTCCGGAAATTCTTCGCCGAGTGCAAAACCGGCGACGATATTTTCTTTCGCGAGTGCTTCGACGACGTCGTGCGCCGACGTCGGAAGCTGGATCGCGACTTCGTGGAAAAATGGCGCGGCGAAGAGTTGCTTCACGCCCGGAATCTTGCACAGCAAATCGCGCAGCATGCGCGTGTTGTTCATGCTCGCTTTCGCCGCGCGTTCGATGCCGGCCGGACCGAGCATCGCCATCGCGATCGTCGACGCGCTGACGAGCAGTCCCTGGTTGGTGCAGATGTTCGATGTCGCCTTCGCGCGGCGAATGTGTTGTTCGCGCGCCTGCAGCGTGAGGGCAAACCCTGGTTTGCCGTCGAGATCGGTGGTGCGTCCGACGATGCGACCCGCCATCTGGCGCACGAATTCCTGTTTGCAGCAGAGGATTCCGTAATACGGACCGCCCGACGACAGCGGGACACCGAGCGGCTGACCGTCGCCGCAAACGATGTCGGCGCCGTGTGCTTTCGTTTTGCCGCTGCCCCAGCGACCCGGCGGTTTCAACACCGACAACGCGAGCGGATTCACGATGCCGATTGCGAGCGCGCCTTTCGAATGCGCCCAGTCGGTGAGCGCGTCGACGTCTTCGAGCACGCCGAAGAAATTGGTCTGCGGGATGACGAGTGCGGTGAACGCGCCGAAATCTTGCGACGCGAGCCATTTCGGATCGACAGCACCGTTCTGGGTGTCGAACTCGACGATCTCGATGCCCTGCAGCGGTACTATCGTGTGCAGCGTCTTGCGATACGCCGGGTGCACCGACTTCGGCACCAATACCTTGCGCGGACCTTTCTTCGCGCAGCGCTCGGCCATCAGCGCGGCTTCTGCGAGCGACGTCGCGCCGTCGTAGAGCGACGCGTTGCTGACGTCCATCGCCGTGAGCGCGGTCATCATCGATTGATATTCGTAAATGAGCTGTAGCGTGCCCTGACTCGCTTCGGCCTGATACGGCGTGTACGCGGAATAGAATTCGCCGCGCGAAACGATCGCCCACACCGCGGCGGGAATGTGATGTTCGTACGCGCCGGCGCCGCAGAAATTGAGCGGCGTGCCATCCTGCGCGGCGCGATCCTTCATCAGGCGCGTGACCGCCATCTCGCTCAAACCGGGCGGAACCTGTTTGAGCTGATCGATTATCAGCGAATCCGGAATTTCGTCGAACAGATCATCGAGCTTCGCGACGCCGATGACTTTCAGCATTTCGCGGACGTCGGAATCGGAATGAGGAATGAAGGGCATCGGGAAAAACCGGAGAGATGGGACGAATCGGCGATCCGGCGTGCGCGCCGAATCGCGAGGCACATGCGGCGTGCGGTTTAGTGTTCTTCGTTTTCGATCAGTTCGGAATACGCATCCGGATCGAGCAGCTCTTCCTGCTCTTCGGCAAGGTTCGACGGCTTGACGACGAAAATCCATCCTTCGCCGTACGCGTCTTCGTTGATCGTTTCTGGTTTGTCGGCGAGCGCGCTGTTCACCGCAGTGATCTTGCCGGATACCGGCGCGTACACATCGGACGCGGCCTTGACCGATTCGACGACAGCCGATGCGTTGCCGGCCTGCACGTCGTCGCCAACGCTCGGCAGTTCGACGTAGACGAGATCGCCCAACAGACCTTGCGCGTGATCCGAAATTCCGACGGTGACTGTTCCGTTGTCTTCGACACGCGCCCACTCGTGGGACTTCATGAATTTCAGGTCGCCGGGGATTTCGTTCATGGCTGCTTCCTTGGGAGCTTTCGGTTCGAGTCAATTCTACACGGAGCGTTCGGGCCGCAACAAAACACGACCG
>DATBAU010000347.1:0-5645 GCA_036271355.1 Rudaea sp.
ACTGGTCGACTGGTGTCGCGGATTCCTCGGCGGCCTCGGCCTCGCCGGCGGATCGCCGTCGAGCATGTCCGACGACGCGTCGGAAATCCTGCGCGACATCGGCACTATTGCCGGATCGCGTTTCGAATACGAGAATGCCGAGGAAGACGAAAGCGCGCTCGAAGAAGTGATCGAATTCGTACGCGTCGGCGTCTTGCTGCTGCACACGGAAATGACGGCGCCCAAGCGCCGCGACGTCACACTTCATTAGATCGGCCTACATTCGAGCGTGGACATTGCGATGGTGAACGGGGAATCGAAACAACGACGACCGCTTTGCCTTCACGACGATCCATCCCCGTTTCCCGATTCCCGGCTCGACTCATGATCGAACGCAAAGAATATGTGCGTCGCCGCAGTCAGTTGATGCGAATCATGGGCGGCGATGCCATCTGCATCGTACCCGCCGCGCCGGAAAGATTGCGCAACAACGACAGTCACTATCCGTATCGGCAGGACAGCGATTTCCATTACCTCACCGGATTTCCCGAACCCGACGCGGTGCTCGCGCTGATTCCCGGCCGCGCGCACGGTGAAGCGATCCTGTTCTGCCGCGAACGCGACCCGGAACGCGAATCGTGGGACGGCCCGCGCGCCGGACCCGAGGGCGCCGTAAAGGATTACGGTTTCGACGACGCATTCCCGATCGGCGACATCGACGACATCCTGCCCGGCATGATCGAAGGCCGCAGCCGCGTTTACTACCACTTCGGCCGCGACACCGATTTCGACATCAAACTCATGGCGTGGGTGAACAGCGTGCGCGCGCAGGTCAAGCGAGGTGCGGTGGCGCCGCACGAATTCGTCGCGCTCGGACACATCCTGCACGACTTGCGTCTGTACAAAACGCGCAACGAACTTCGCATCATGCGCAAAGCCGCGAAGATCGCGACCGGCGCGCACGTCCGCGCGATGGAAACCGTTCGGCCCGGCATGAACGAACACGAGATCGAAGCCGAGTTGCTGCACGAATTCCATCGACACGGGGCCGAACCGAGTTACGAACCCATCGTCGGCGGCGGCAAAAACGGTTGCGTGCTCCACTACCGCGCCAACAACGCGGTACTCAACGATGGCGACTTGCTGCTCATCGACGCCGGCGCCGAATACGACTGCTACGCGTCCGACATCACGCGCACGTTTCCGGTCAACGGCCGTTTTTCGCCGGAGCAGCGCGCGTTGTACGACATCGTTCTGAAAGCGCAGAAGGCGGCGATCGACGAAACGCGTCCCGGACGTCCGTTCAGCGCGTATCACGACGCGGCGGTGAAGGCGATCGTCGCCGGACTCATCAAACTGGGCCTGCTCAAAGGCGGCGTCGAAAAAAATATCCGCGAACAGACATACCGTCCGTTCTATATGCACAAAACCGGACACTGGCTCGGCCTCGACGTGCATGACGTCGGCGACTACCGCATCGACGGTGAATTCCGCGAACTCGAACCCGGCATGGTCGTTACGGTCGAGCCAGGCATCTACATCGCGCCCGATATGAAAAGCGTTCCGGCGAAATGGCGCGGCATCGGCATCCGCATCGAAGACGATGTCGTCGTCACGCGTGGCGAACCCGAAGTGATCACCGCCGCCGTGCCTAGCGATCCCGACGAAATCGAAGCGCTCATGGCCGACGCGCGCACTTGAACGAAACCATCATGCGCAGGACGTGCATTTTCTTTTTGCTGTTCGCGTGCCACGCCGCGTTCGCGGCGACCACGCCTATCAAATTTGGCCTGTTCGGTAACGTGCACACCATCGTGCCGAACAAACCGTTCACGCAAGCAGTCGTTCTGATCTCCGACAAGAACGGCTGGGACGCGCGCGCCGAAGCACTCGCCACCGCGCTCGGCGACGATGGCGTGATGGTGCTCGGCATCGACCTGCCGTATTACCTCGCACAGATGGAATCGATCAGCGACAAGTGCTCGTTTCCGGCCGGGCATTTCGAGGAAATGATCCACTGGATCCAGCGCGATCAAAAAGTACAGAATTATATTTATCCCATTTTGGTGGGCGACGGCGCCGGCGCTGCGTTCGCGTATGCCGTCGACGCGCAAGCGCCCGTCGGAACTTACGCAGGACTGATCACACTCGGCTGGGACAGCACGTCGCGCTATCCGAAACCAATCTGCGCCGCCGACGCCGGCGCGATGACCGTCGCCGACAACGCGAATCCCGGACAATTCCGCCTCGCGCCGGTGAAAAAGTTGCCGAACGCGTGGATGCCTCGCCCGTTCGCACCTGGCGCGCGCGAAACGGGACTGGTCGGCAAGGCCGCCAAATGGATCGCGCCATCGACCGCGAAGCCCGGCGACGCACTCGTCGCCGCATTCACGAAGATGATCACGCCAACCGAAAGCGCCGCGAACTTGCCGCAGGACGTCGCCGATTTGCCGCTCGTCGAAGTTCCCGCGCAAGGGACGTCCGCCGATCGAATCGCAATCATTTTAACTGGCGACGGCGGTTGGGTCGGGCTTGATAAGGCTGTCGCGGAACAGTTGGCAAAACGTGGCATTGAAGTCATTGGATTCAGCACGCTGAAATTCTTCTGGCAGACTCGTAAGCCAGATGAGGCCGCCGACGCCGTCACGCGCATCATCGGCCACTACGGCACCGAACATCCGCTCTCGGATTTCGTGATCGTCGGCTATTCGTTCGGCGCCGCGCTGTCGCCCGTCGTCGTCAACCGCCTACCGCCGGCGGCCGCATCGCGCGTCAAAGCACAGGTGCTGATCTCACCCGATCCGGAAGCCGTTTTCGAAATCCACGTCGGCGACTGGTTCGGTTCCACGCATCACGAAGGCGCGATCCCGATCACGCCGGAGATCGACAAGACCAAAGTCCCCGTGATCTGCGTCAACGGCGCCGATGAAGGCACCGACGCCTTCTGTCCGACGATCGCCAACAAGCCGATCGTGAAATTGCTGACGCTGCCCGGCGCGCATCATTACAACGGTGACTACGACAAACTCGGCGCAAGCATCGTCAACGCGCTGCCGCAGAAAAAATAACGCCGCGCGTTCGCTCAGCCGACCAGCAGTTTTCGATAACCGCCAGCGACCAGCGCGCTGATGTCGATCAGCAATCCGGGTAGCCACACGCCGCGTGGATACGCGAGATAAGCGCCGACCCATTCGGGTTTGAACTTGTCCTTGTAGCGCCGCACGCCTTGATAGTTGTAGAAGCGGTTACCGTAGCGGAACGCTAACGCGGCGAGTCGTTCGTTGGCGCGCGCATATGGGTTGTCGCCGACGCGCGACAGCGGCGCCATGCCGAAGCTGAAAATTTCGTAGCCTTGATCCTTCGCCCATTGCATGACTTTGGCGAACAGGAAATCCATCGTGCTGCGAGGTGCGTCGGAGACGTGCCGCATCAGGTCCACGCTCGCGTGTCCGCCGGGGCCGTACGGCGGCAGCACGTTGGCGAACGCGATCAGTTCGCCGTCGCGATGGACGAGCGCGAGCGGACTCCATTCGAGATACAACGGTTCGTACGAGCCGAGCGAGAAACTTTTTTCGGTGCCACCTTTGTCGGCGAGCCAGGCATCGGAAACGCGTTCGACGTTCGTCAGCAATGCGGTGTCGAACGGCGGGTATACAAGTGAAAAAGTCAACTTTTCCTTGTCGGCGCGGTTGGTGGCCTGTCGCAAATCTTCCCAGCGTTTGCCGGCGAGCGAGAATTCGGACAAATCCACGAGCGCCAGTTCGCCGAGTTTGAACAGGTCGAAACCGTGATCGTGATAGCGCGACAGATCCGGCTCGAGTACTTCGTAAAAAACCGGTTTTCGATCTTGCGTGTCAGCGAAATGGCGGAAGTCGAGGATGGCGCGATCGATGCCGGCATCGGTTCCACACGGCGAGCCGAGTGCGACGAGACGATCGCGCACGCTGCCGTAGGCGATCACCGCCTGATGATCCGCGGCCCAGAACAGATGCTTATCGCCCATGAACGTGAGATGCGCGAATTCGCCGCCGCCGTGTTTGCGGTAGAGATCGCGCGCGAGTTCGAGTTCGGCGTGATCCGGATAGCGCAGTTGCGGCCGCTTGACAGCGAACACTTGCCAAATGAGATAGAGACCCACGCCGAGTACGGCGGCGGCGAGTCCTCGACCGATGCGCGACGTGTGTTCGCCGTAGCCGAAATAGAAAAGATCGAATGAATCGTCGCCGAGCACTTGCGCGACGCCGATGGCGAAGAAGATCAGCACACAGATGATGAGACCGGCGTACCAGCCGAGCGTGGTGGCGGACGTCAGCGTCATCGCGCGCCGCGTGAACACGCGTTTGCGCGTGCGCAGCACACCCGCGACGATGAGCAGAAACAGCGCTTCGCCGAAGTGCAGGCCTTTCGTGATCGCGAGCGCGGCGCTGATCAGCAGGATCACTTGCGCGCCGCGATAGGCGATGCGCAAGCGTCCGTCGATGCCGCGCGCGAGACCCAGCAGCAGTACACCGGACAAAATACTGAACCAGTTCGAGCTTTCGACGGCGAGCACCGGCAACGTCGAGCGCACGACTTCGACGTGCTCGCTCACCGACGGAATCGCGGCGGATGCAAGCTGCATCGCGCCGGCGCCGAAGATCAGCACGGCGAGCACGCGCGTGCCGAAATCGGCGAGCAGCGTCACCGGCAGTCCGATCACGCCGAACAGTGGATGGCCAGCCAGACGCGAGCGCAAACGCACGAGCAGCGGCAGTCGCGCGGTGAGCATTTCCGATCCCATCGCGAGCGCAACGAGCAACGGCACGAGGTAATACGCGATGCGGAACAGCAGTAAGCCGGAAAAAACAGACGCTTTGTCGTAACCCGATTCGGTCAGCGCGAGCAGGATGAGGCCGTCGAACACGCCAAGTCCGCCCGGCACCTGGCTGACGAGTCCGAGCACGCCCGCGCCGGCGAACGAGCCGAGCAGCAATCCGGGTTTGACGTGTTCGCCCGACAGATAAATGCAAATGTATAACGTGCCGGCGGCGAGCACCCAATCGACGAACGACACGAGCGTCAGTTCGATCTTCAGGCGCAGCGGCGGCAGGCCGACGTCGGTCGGCAGCCAGCGCATCAATCGGCGACGCGACGTGAGGAAGTAATACAGCGGCAAATAAAACGCGGCGGCAATCAACACCGCTGTCGCCGCCCAACGTTGCACGGTGCCGCTGGTCAGTGGCAGCGAACTCGTGCTCAGCGTGATGATGACGAGCAACGACAATCCGCACAGCAACGACAACGCCTGCATACCGATCATCGCGGCCGAGCGCGAGATCGGCACTTTCAGGACGCTGAGGCCCATCAGGCGAATGCTCGCGCCCATGGCGCCAGAAAGATTGAGCGTGTTGGCCATGCTGTTGGCGACGAAAGCGAGACGTAGCGTTTCGCTCATCGAAATGCCGAGCTTGAGCCAGCGCGCGACCAGCACATCGACGAAACCGGTGAACGCGACCGCGATCAACGCGAGCGCAGCGACGCCGAGTGCGGGCAACGTCGGCACATCGAGCAGCGTGTGCTGGATGTCGGCGAGCGGCATTTCGCCGACTTCGCGATACAGCAGCCATCCAGTGACGCCGAGGAAAACCAGCGCCAGAACCCAGCGCAGTTTCGCGAACGGATTCGTG
>DATBAU010000348.1:0-9449 GCA_036271355.1 Rudaea sp.
CGGTGGCGACCGGAAACGCCGACCGCGCCGCGATCGCGCGCGAAGTCATTTTCAGCCGCAAGATTCTCGACGAAATCGTCGATGTCGGCGGATGGAAGAAGTCGAACCCGACGCCGCTCGAACTCGAGCGCATCATCGACAGCATCAAAAGCCGCATCTCCGTCGTGAACCTGCGCGAGAACCTGATCCAGATCACGTACAAGGATTCCGACGCGGAACGCGCCTATCTCGTCACGCAACGTCTTGCCGATCTGTTCATCCAGGAAAGTTTGGCGGCGAAGGAACGCGAAAGCAGCGACGCGTATCACTTCATCGACAGTCAGGTCGAAATCTATCGAAGCAAACTGACGGACGCGGAAGGAAAACTGAAAGCCTACCGCGGCGAAAATGCCGACGCGCGCCCGGGCAGCGAAACCGATTCGAACACGCGCATCGGTGAACTGCGTACGCAAGTCGAAAACGCGCGCATGGATCTGATGGAGCAGCGCTCGAAGGAAAATGCGCTCGTTTCGCAGTTGTCGGGCGAAACCGAAATCACCGCTGTGCAGACGCGCGAAGGTCAGTATCGTGCGCGTCTCGCGGAGTTGCAGACGCAACTGGATACGTTGCTGCTGACCTATACCGATCAGCATCCCGATGTGATTCGTGTTCGTCATCAGATGGCCGACTTGCAGGATCAGGTCAAGCGCGAAGAAGCGCAGCGCGAACAACGCACTGCCACCAAAACGCCACCGCCGCTGGACGACGCGGTGCAATTCAACCCGCTCTATCAGGAATTGCGCAGCAAGCTAGCGGAAGTGCGACGCAATATCGCCGCGCAGCAATCCCGCATGGGCGCTAGCGAATCGCTGCTGCAAAGCGAACTGGATCGCGGACGTCGCATCGCCGATTCGGAAAACCGCTTGTCCGAGTTGACACGCGATTACGAAGTGAATCGCGATATCTACCAGGATCTGCTGAAGCGTCGCGAAAACGCGCGCGTATCGATGAATCTCGACGCCGATCATCGCGGCCTGACGTTCGTGATTCAGGAGCCGGCCGAACTTCCGCTGCGTCCCTCGGGTTTGCGATTCATGCACTTCAGCCTCGCCGGTCTTGGCGCCGGAGTTCTGCTACCGTCGGTGTTGCTCTTCGGCCTGGTTCGGCTCGATCCGCGTATCCGCGTGGCGAGCCAAATCGAACGCCTGACGGGCATTCCCGTGCTCGCGTCCGTTCCCGTCTACGCGACGTTGCAGGATCGGCGTAAATCCACTCGAGCAGCTGTCGTCCTCGTTTTGCTCGTGATCGCTGTTGTCGCGGCGTACGTCGCCGTTACGATCATCAAACTCAAGAACGTCCTATGAATCGCGAGCGCGAGATACCACTGGCCAAGGAAGCCGCCATAGAAAATTCCCGCCAAGAGGGTCGCGCGAACCCATCGAGCGAACTTTCCGTCGCCCGGATGACGGAGTCGCACGCGATGACGAGCGCGCAGCTGGAAGAGCGCCGGCTCATCCATCGCGACGACGATTCGCGCGGACCGGCCGACTCCTTTCGCGAAATCCGCACTCGTCTGCTCGCGTTGGGCGGCGCGCACAATTTCGTCACGATGGTCACGGCGGTCAGTCCGGGATCCGGCGCCAGTTTCGTCGCTCGCAATCTTGCGACGGCCTTTGCATTCGACGAAGCGAAAACCGCGCTGCTCGTCGATTGCAATCTGCGTTATCCCAATCAGCACAAAGCGTTCAACGTCGATCCGACGCAAGGCGGACTGATCGACTACCTCGATCATCCGAGCAAAGGCATCGATCGCGTCGTCTATCGCACCGGGATTCCGCGTCTGCGACTCATTCCCGCAGGCGTCTCGCGCGAAATGAGCGCCGAGTATTTTTCGTCGTTCCGCATGCGCGCGCTGCTCGACTCGCTGCGCAGCCAATATCCGGATCGTTTTCTCTTTCTCGACGGCCCGTCGCTCAAAGGTTCGCCCGACGCGCGCATCCTTTCCGATCTTGCCGACTTTGTCGTCGTCGTCGCCGCGTACGGGCGAGACACCGCGCACACCATCAGTCAGACCGTCGCTAGCCTCGATCCAAACAAAGTCGCAGGTGTCGTTTTCAATCACGCGCCGTGATCGGTTCCAGGGGGGAAACATGCCGGTAAATAAAACGCTGCAGACCGTTGCGGGCGCCTTGTCGTTGGCGATCACTTTGTCGGCGCACGCCGTCGGGTTCGACTACACGCTTCAAGCCGGTGTCGGCTACAGCGACGACATCAACGAAAGCGACGTGGATCCCAAAGGCGAGTCGATTTTCATTCCACGCATGAATTTCACCGTGGACGAAAAAGGCGCTGACATTCAGGCCCAGGCCGTCGGCGACGTCGAATACCGCGACTATCTCGGCGGCGATTTCAACAACGAATTGCGCGGCCAGCTCTCCAGCATCGTCAACTGGATCATTTCGCCGCAGTTTATAAATTTCGATTTCGAAGACTACGCCGCGGTCGCGCCGGTGAATATCCTGGTCAGCAACGCACCGAACAATTTGCAGCAGACCAACGTGTTCACGCTCGGGCCGAGTTTCAATTTCCGTCTGGATCCGACGCTGAGTTTGCAAACCGATTTGCGTTTCACGAATAGCGTCGCGTCGCAGACGGAAGATTTCAATTCCGATCGCGGACTCGCCGCCGTTCGCGCCGTAAAACTGCTCGACCCGACGACGCAGCTATCGGCCAACGTAACGTACGAAGACGTTCATTTCACCGATTCGATTTTCGATCCGGACTATCGGCGCGGCGAAGCGTTTGCGCGTTATCAAAGCAAGCTCGCAAGTTTGGATCTGGATTTGGCGCTCGGCTACACGCGCCTGACTTTTTCGCAAGATCCCAGCCAGTCGAGCATTCTCGCGCGCGGCTCGGCGACGTGGCATTACGATGCCCAGAACAGTTTCGGCTTCGGCTTCGCACGACAGTTTGCCGACGCCTCGCAAGACATGATGATCGACCCCGGCGTTCTCATCACGTCGGGTCTCGGTAACGGCATCGTCGTGGGAACCACGGCGATCACCTCGCAGGTCTTTCTCGAAGATCAACTCAACGCAACCTACGTCTTTCAAAGCGAGCGTTTCATGTTGCGCCTGGCGCCGTACTTCAACCGTTATAAGTATGAAGTCGAAGCCGACCTCGATCAGACGGCGCACGGCGCGAACGTGGGTGTTGCATATCGACTGACGCCGCTGTGGTCGCTCGCTTTCGATGCGCTGGAAGAGACGCGTCATTACACCGACATCGATCGGCGTGATGAAGACATCCGTCTCGATCTCTACCTGAGCCGCCAGTTCACGCCGCACTGGAGCGGCCGCATCGATTGGATCCGCAACGAGCGCAACAGCACCGCCTTCGAACAGGGATTTCGCGAAAACATCGGCATGCTGGCCATCGTGTATAAGCGTTGACGGCTGTGCGTGACGATGTGCTTCGCCTGCTCGTGTTGACGGATACCGCGATACTCGGCGCAGGCGGCAGCGAACGATTTCTACGAAACCTTTTGACGCGATTGCCGCCGGATCGCTATTCCGTGGATGTTCTCCAACTCACCGAGGAACCGACGTTCGCATCGCGTGTCGCAACGATCGACAGCCCGGCTGTTCGACTGGCCTATCACCCGATCGGCGCAGTTTACGGATGGCGCGGAATATCCGCATGGCGCCGCACTCGCGACCAAGTGCGCCGCGTGAATTATCACGTCATCCAGTCGCAACACGAAAAATCCGATCTCATCAGCGCGTTGCTGCCGCGTCGGGCAGGGCAGCACAAGATTTCAAACCGACGCGACATGGGATTTCAAAAAAGCGCACGCGTCGGCGCGGCGTTCCGTCGTTTGAATTCACGGTTCGATCGCATCATTGCGCCGACGCAGAGCATTATCGACAAACTCGTCTCCGACGAAAACGCGGATTCGACACGCTGTCGCACGATCTCCAATGGTGTCGACACGACGATTTTTCAAAACGCCGATGCGGACCGCCGTCGTCGTTTGCGCACCTCACTCGGTTTCACCAACGACGACTGGTTGATTGGCTGCGTCGCCAGTTTCACACCGGTGAAACGGCACGTGGATTTAATCGATGCGTTCGCCGATGTTCACGCCGCGTTTCCGAACGCGCGTCTCGTGTTGATCGGGGACGGTCCGCTGCGCGATGCGATACAACGCCAGATCGCAAAACACGGACTGACCGATTACGTGTCATTTCTCGGCAAACGATCGGATGTCGATCAGATACTGCCGGCACTCGACGTTTTCGCACTCGCGTCGAATACGGAAGGATTGTCCAACGCGATCCTCGAAGCGCAGGCGTGTGGATTACCTATCGTCGCGACCGATGTCGGGGGAAATCCGGATCTGGTACGCCCCGGCGAAACTGGATGGTTGGTGCCCGCAGAAAATTCGAGATCGTTGGCGACAGCATTGAAAGAAGCGGCATCGCAGCAACAACGCGCAAAGCAGATGGGCGCCAACGCGCGTGCGCGCGTGCAGCAAGACTATTCAGTCGATGCGATGGCGGCCAGTTACGAAAAATTGTATCGCGAGCTTGCACATGCAGGCTGATTTCGACGTCTTGCATCTGCGTTCGAGCGCCGGACTTTATGGCGCGGAGTATGTCGTCCTCGGCATGATTCCCGAATTGAACCGCGTCGGCATTCGTAGCCGGCTGCTCTGCTTAGACAATCAACATCTGGATTCACAGCCGCTGTATGAGCGCGCGATCGAACTCAATGTGCCGGCCGAACGAATTCCGTGTCGCGGTCGGTTCGATTTCGCCACGCTGAAATCGCTCCGCGATATTCTTCGCCGAGAGCGCCGATCGATCTTGCACGTACACGACTACAAAAGCGCATTCCACGCATGGTTGGCGGGTGGCCGAAGCGGTTCACCGATCGTCGCGACGTCCCACGGTCATTTCGCCTCGACGACGCCGTTGCGTTTCTACAATCGGCTGGAACTCGCCCTGATGAAGCGCTTCGAACGAGTCTGCGTCGTTTCCACCGAGATGTTACCGGTACTCCGTCGCGCCGGCGTTGATCCTGCGAAAACGGAACTGATCGAGAACGGTATCGATACGCAGCGATTCAATAGTCATACCTCGCCGTTGGAAAAATCGACGTTCGGCATTCCTAAAGACGCGATCGTGTTCGGCTCCGCCATGCGTCTCACCGAGCAAAAGAATCCACTCGGTCTTGTCGATGCGTTCGCTCAAGTCGCTACGCAATTGCCACGTGCTGTTCTCGTCGTCGCCGGCGATGGACCATTGCGCGATTCTATGATCGAGCGAGCGCGGGATCGCGGTATGGCGGGACGCATGCATTTCATCGGCGCGCGCAACGATCTCGATCGGTTTTATCGAATGCTCGACGTTTTCGTCCTGCCTTCGCACTATGAAGGTCTTCCGCTAGCACTTCTGGAAGCGATGGCATGCGAATGTGCCATCGTGACGACGGCGGTGGGCCAAATCCCTACCGTGCTCGACGGTTCATCGGCGGCCATCGTCGCTGCCGGCGATACGAAAGCGTTGGCCCAGGCGATGATCGATGCGGTGGGACAATCGCGACGAGACTACTTGCGCGCACGCGTCGTCGAAAATTACTCTGTCGCACATATGACTCAGCGTTACGCCACCGTCTACCAAACCCTCTGGAATCAGCGTGGCCGCCCAGCTTCCTGAAAGACGCGCCATCGTGCCGACAGCGGTTCGCGCGCCGTTTCGCGCGGCCGCGCGCGCGCACGCGGCGGAAAAGGTAAAGCACAACTGGTTTCTTTACGCATTCCTTTTCTTTTTGCCGCTGCAGAACTTACAAACCGGCTACATGCCGAATTTCGGCGGCGGCATCAATTTTCTCAACGTCGGTTTCGGATTGGCTCTTCTCGGCGCATTTTATTGTCGCGGAAAATTGTCGCACTGGAGTTCCGTTCATACGTGGGTGATCGCGTACATCGCGTACGCGTGCTTCTCGTTGTTCGTCGGTTATTCCAACGTGTCGGATACGGACGAACACTTCAATATTCTGAAAGATTCGATGCTGGCCGTGATGTTGGTGTTCGTCGTCGAGATGAGCGTGAACGATTGGACGACGATAAAGCGCGTGATCGTCACGACGCTTTTGCCGCTGCCTTACATCCTGCGCGTGACGTGGGACGAGCACAACAGCGTCAGCAGCTGGCACTACAACGATGCACTGCGAATTTCCGGCACGTTCTCTATGCTCGGTGCGAACGAATACGCCGCCTTTTGCGTGACGATGGCCATCGCGATGTTCGGATTGCTCCTCGCCGGGAAGTTATCGCGCACGTGGAAGCTGATACTGATCGGCGGAATTGCGTGCGTGACGATGGGCGTGGTTTGGGCCTATTCGCGAACCGCCTACGTCGCGTTGATGCTCGGCATCGTCGCCGTTCTGCTGCTCTGGCGCGGACGCTGGAAGATGATTGTGCCGCTGTTCTTGATCGCGCTGATGCTTCCCGCGATTTTGCCGACATCGGTGGTCGAGCGTTTCGACAGCACAACCATCGAAGCAGGCAAGCGCGATGAAAGCACGGAAATGCGATTCGAGTTCTGGCAGCTGGCGATCGACAACTTCGAAAATCATCCGCTGTTCGGTAGCGGATTCCAGACGTTTCGTCATCACGAAATCAATCCATTCGATATGGATACGCACAATTTCTTCATGCGTGAGTTGACCGAAAAAGGCATTTTTGGCATTGCCATCACGCTCGGTTTATTCATCGCCATCTTGCGTGCGTGTTGGCGCACGATGCGCGAGTCGCCCAGCGGCACACTGGCATATGCGCTCGGTTTGGGAATGGTCGGTGTTTGGTTGGCGCTGGTGCTCGGAAACTGTTTCGGCGATCGATTCACCTACTATCCGATGATCGGCTATTTCTGGGTTTATCTCGGACTGACATTGAAGGCGCGCGACCTGGCGTCGGTGCCGGTCGTCGAGTCATCGCAAACCACGTCGGACGAATTGCCACCGCCTCGTTTTGCGCGACCAAGAACCAGCGCGCATGAGTGATGTAATTCCCGTTCTCATGTATCACGGCCTGCACGCCAGTCCCGATGATGCGGGCAGGTTCGATACCGTCTACAGCGTCACGCCCGATAATTTTGCACACCAGCTCGATTGGCTTGTCGCGAACGGATACCACGGCGTGCGCCTGCGCGATCTCGATCAATTGAAAGACGGCGTCAAACCCGTCGTGATCAGTTTCGACGACGGCGATGTTTCCAATCACGATGTCGCGCTGCCGTTACTTCTCGAACGCGGATTCGCGGCAGAGTTTTTCGTCACCGCGGATTTCGTCGGACAACGCGGAATGCTGAGCGAAAGCGCGACGCGCGCGTTGAGTTCGGCCGGAATGGGTGTGCAATCGCACGGATGCACGCATCGCTATCTCGAAGATCTCGACGACGCATCGCTCACCAGCGAATTGCGCGACAGCAAGCAACGTCTGGAAAATATCACCGGTACGACGGTTGACGCGCTCGCCCTTCCCGGCGGCCGCGGCGGTGAACGCGAACGGCGTGTCGCGACCGAACTCGGCTATCGCCACATTCTCAATTCGGTGCCGGGTGCAAATCGCCATTGGCGTCAAGGCGATTATCTTCAACGGTTGGCGATCATGCGCGGTCTTGCGCTCCCCGAGTTCGCGTCGCTCGTGGAATGGCGCGGTCTGTCGCCGCGGTGGCAACAAGCGCGGTTTCATCTGCTGAAGTTGCCCAAACAGATTCTCGGCAATCAACGCTACGAACGCTGGCGCTCGCGCGTGTTGAGAACATGATGGCGTGGGTGTTTTGGGTGAGCATTGCGCTGCTTGCCTATATTTTCGTCGGTTATGCATTGTTGGTTGCCGTTCTGGCGCGCACTCGCGCAAGTGCAACGGCTTTAACCGATGCAACCCCACCGCTCACCGTCGTCATCGCTGCCTATAACGAAGCAACGCGTATCGCGGCGCGCGTGCGCGATGTGCTCGCGCAAGATTATCCGCCGGAAAATCTTTCCGTCATCGTCGTCAGCGATGGGAGCGATGACGGGACGGACCGCGCCGCGGCCATCGGCGACGCGCGCGTTCGTGTGTTGAATCTGCGCGAAAACCGCGGCAAAGCCACGGCGATCAACGTCGCGATGGAAGAGGTGACGAGCGATGTGGTCGTCTTCACCGACGCCCGCCAAAAGTTTGCGCCGAATGCATTGCGGCGCCTTGTCGGCGTGTTGTCGGATACGCGCGTCGGCGCCGTCAGTGGCGAGTTGGAAATCGTCG
The DNA here is from genome assembly GCA_036271355.1 of Rudaea sp. GTDB lineage: Bacteria > Pseudomonadota > Gammaproteobacteria > Xanthomonadales > Rhodanobacteraceae > Rudaea. The sequence goes on from DATBAU010000348.1 coordinate 8,294, forward strand.
CGGATTTTTCCGAGTCTGCGGATCAATTGACGCCCGCACCGATTGGCTTGTATTGGCGGCTAGAAAAAAAACTGCGCGACGGCGAAGCACGCATCGGCTGGCTGCATAGCGTCAGCGGCGCGATTTATGCCATTCGTCGCGAACTCTTTGTACCGCTGCCTCCGGGAACGTTGCTCGACGATATGTGGGTTCCACTTCACGTCGTTTTCGCCGGACGAAAAGTTGCCATGGCTCGCGACGCGGTGGCGTTCGATACGTCGAGTTCGAATCACGGCGAGGAGTTCCGCCGAAAAGTGCGCACGCTGGCCGGCAACTGGCAGTTGATCGCGCGTCTCCCGCGCTTGCTGGTGCCGTGGCGAAATCCGGTTTGGTTCGCGTGGATGTCGCACAAGTTCTTGCGCCTCGTTGCGCCGTGGGCATTGATTGCGGCATGGCTCGCCTCGGCGATGGCGACGGGCAATTTCTACCGCATCGCGTTCGTCGTTCAGACGACCGCCTACGTCGCAGCTTTGTTCGCGTTAGTCGCACCGCGTCGGGCGGCAAAAATTCCGTTGGTTTCCGCAGCGGGTAGTTTTCTGATGCTCAACGCGGCGGCTTGGCTCGCGCTGCCAGCAAGCCTGGCGCTCGACGCGCGCGGTTTGTGGAAGAAGCACTGATGGCGAAGATTCTCGCGCTGACGAGCCGCCTGCCATATCCACCACGCGAAGGACACCAACTGCGTTCGTGGCATCTATTAAGTGCTATCGCGCGCAAGCATGACGTCACGTTGCTCAGCTTCGTTCGCGACGACGATGTGCTCGACGATTGCGCGGTTCTACGCGAAACGATGTCGCGCCTGGAAACGTTTCCGATCGACGCAGAGCACTCGCGTCTCGCGCTCGGGCGCGCGTTGACACGCGGTCTGCTGGGCCGGTTCCCGTTCGTAGCCGAAAAGTATTTTTCTGCGGAATTGACGGAACGAGTGACGACGCTGGCTCGCGATGTCGATCTCGTTCACGTCGACATGCTGCCTCTGATGATCAATCTTCGCGATGTGCGCGTCCCCATCGTGCTCAACGCGCATAACGTCGAGCATGTACTGATCGAACGACGCGTCGAGATCGAAACGCGTCCGCTGCATCGCGCTTTTCTTCGCAGGCAAAAAACTCGTCTCAAG
>DATBAU010000349.1:0-3204 GCA_036271355.1 Rudaea sp.
TTTCAGCTCGGCGAGCAGCATGTCGATGAAATAAATGCCCGGCTCGATCGTCATCACCATGCGCGGTTCGATGGTGCGCGTGAGACGCAGATACGGATGGCCTTTCGGTTTGTCGATCGTGCCGCCCGCGTTCGATTGCTGAAAGCCGCCGATGTCGTGCACTTGCAGGCCAAGCAGATGGCCGAGGCCGTGCGGGAAAAACGTCGACGACACACCCGAATCGACGGCGCTTTCGGCGCTCATGCGGATGAAATCGTGTTGGCGCAAGACGTCTGCGAGCTGGCAATGTGCGTGGATGTGCAATTCGGGATAACTCTGTTTCGCGCGCACTTTGTCGACGAATCCACGCTGCGCTTCGTCGACCGAATCGATGAGTTCCTTGAATTCGGTCGCGTGCGCACCCGCGTGCGTGCGCGTGATGTCGGCGGCGTAGCCGTGGAAGCTTGCGCCGGCGTCGATCAGAAACGAATCGGCGTGCGACGGCGGCGCGCGGTTCAAGTCCGTGTAATGCAGAACCGCGCCGTGCTGATTGATCGCGATGATGTTGCTGTAGGGCAGTTCGTTGTCGGTTTCGTGCACCGACTGCAGATACGCCATGTGAATGTCGTATTCGGATTTGCCCGCGCGAAACGCCGCTTCGGCGGCGCGGTGCGCGCGCGCGCCGAGTTTGCTGGCCACGCGCATCATACGCAGTTCGTAATCGGTTTTGTAAGCGCGGGCGTAGTGCAGGTAGTCGAGCACCGCTGGCGGATCGTTCGGTTTCGCGTCGCCGACGGCGGCGATGTCCTCGCCAATGATCGCACAGCGATCGAGCGCTTTCGGAAAATGCGCGAGCGCTTCTTTCGGTTCGCGGATGATCGCGATGTCGAAATGCTCGACCCAATACCCAGCCGGCGTTTCGGGAACGACGTGCCAGTAATCGCGCGGCTGCAGATAGATGAGTTTGGGTTTCGATCCGGGCGTGTAGACGATCCACGAACCTGGCGCCTTCGTTACCGGCAGCCAATGCTTGAAATGCGGGCTGGCGATGAACGGATGCGGGTAGTCATCGAGGAACTGATAGCGCAACGCGCCGGCGGCGATGAGCAGATGATCGAACTTGCCGCGCTCGAGCGCCGTGTCGGCGTTCTTGCGCAGTGTCGCGAGGTGATCGGGATAAAGATCGGCGAGTTCGTTCATAGCGGGCACCGGAGAAGAGCACCCATTGTAGCGCGACCGATTTTATCGAATGACGATCAGTCGAACTGTCCGCCCGGACTTTCGATCCACGACGTGAGCACGTCGAAATCTTCCGGACCGATGTCGATGATGCGGAATCCGGTCCAGAAAAGTCCGGGCACGTTGGCGCCTTCGCTCCATTGTTCGTGCACGCCGAGTTCGAGTTGATGCGTGTGTCCGTTCGGCGACGGAAGATGGAAACTGAACTGGAACAGCGCGTCGTCCGGAAGCTGGCGATTGCTGATCAGCAGCATGCCGTCGGACGATAGATTGCCGACGTGGCCAATCTGTTGACCGGTGATCGAGTTGTTTACCTGGATGGCCTGATGCGCGCGCTTGCGCTGCGATCGGCGATGTTCGGTTGCCATGCGCGCGTCCTCAGGCCGGCGCCGGCAGCGGTTCGCCGCTACCGCCGACCATGGTCTTGAGCGAGGAGACGATCGCTTTCCACGCGCGATCGACCAGTGTTTCCTTTTCTTCCTCGACGATGCTGGCCTGGCCGGTGACGACGTCGCGCGCGAGCTGGTCGAGCGTTTTCTCGTCGGTGCGCACGCCGCGCTGATTCACGAACAGGCAGCGACCGGTCACGGTCGAGAACCACGCCAGTTTGCGACGCACTTTGTCGCCTTGCTGGTTGGTCTTGAATTCGAACCACGAACCGAACGGCAACGTTTTCAGGCGTTCGAACATTTTCGCTTCGGGACTTCCCGGCGGCGGCGCACGACGTTTCGCGGGCTTCGCGCCATCGGGCGTCGTTGTCGTGTCATCACCTAAACGCTGTTTGCTCTTGAGCTTGATCGCGATTTCGGTGTTCGTGCTCGGATTGGCTTCGTTCGCCGCTTCTTCCGGCAGGAACAAGCGTTTGACGACCGCTTGAATGTCTTCTTTGTGATAACCGACTTGATCGAGTCCCGTCTCGATTTCGCTGCGCAACGCGGGCGGCAATTCGGGTTTCGCTTCGCCGGCGCGTCCGCCCTTGTCGGCGGCGAGCAACTGCTCGGCCACGGAGAGGCGCTTCTGATACATCTCGCTCGATTCGCCTTGACGCAGCAAGGTGAGCGCGAGCACATCGGTCCACGCCTGTTCGAGCAGCGTGCGCACGAGCTTGCCGGGCTTCGCTGCTTTCAGGCGTTCGGAAATCGCGCTGCGTGCCTGCTCGCGCGCGACTTCGAGTTTCTCGCGACCGCGCGCCGCATCCACGTGGCGGCGTTCGGCCGCTTCGGCTTTGCGCGCCAGCGTGTGCATGTGGCTCGACAGATCGCCGAGCATGTTTTCCATGACGTTGAGGTTGCCGTCGAATTCCTGCGTAACCTTGTCGACGACGAGTTGCATCTTGTCGACGAGCGCGCGATCGGACGGACCTTCGCTGTCGTCGACCCAATGCGTGCCGGTTTCGGCGATCGCATTCAGCAGTTGCCGCGCCGGATGCGCGCGGCGCGTGAAGAAACTCTTGTCGCGCAACGCCACGCGCAACAGCGGAACTTGAAGTTTGGTCAGCAGCGATTGCGTGCTGCCGTCCGGACGCGTGTTTTTGGTGATGTAATCGAACAGCATGCCGACGAGATCGATCGTGTCGGAATCTTCCGGCTGCAGTTGCGGCGGACGGCCGTCGGGCGAAATCTGCCGCAGTTGCGAAACCAGATCCTGCTTGAGCTGCGCCACCGAACGTTGCGTGACTTTGCCGTTCGACATCACCGGTGAGATCGGCTTGGATTGCAACGCGCCGAGCACCGACTGCATGTCTTCGCCGGTCGGCTGATACGTGCCCGACGTCGGCGTATTGCCGAGGCCCATCGCGTGACGACGTCCCGCGAGCAGTTCGCGCAGCGTGGTGAACAATTCCGAATCGCGCTCGTCAGGCGGCGCGGTTTGCTGCGGCTGATCCGACGTCGCCCACTGCGGAACCTGCATGTTGCGCGTGCCGGTGGGGGCCGGACGATTGCGCGGATCGCCGAGGCCGCCCGGCGCCTGGGTCGCAGGCGTCAT
>DATBAU010000350.1:0-15596 GCA_036271355.1 Rudaea sp.
AGCTTCGGGGAATTCAGCCAATGAAAGTTTGGACCAGTCTTGCGGCCGTCGCGTTCGTTGCCGCTTCGCCGCTCGCAACCGCTTCGGTGCACGATCATATTTTCGGGAATCACTTCGACATCATTCCCGATTTGCCGGCGACCACGAACGACGCTGCGCGTTTCCTGACGCAGGCCACGTTCGGTCCGGTCACGGCGGACGTCACTCGCCTGATGCAGATCGGCTATAGCGAGTGGATCGATGAGCAGATCGGTTTGCGGCCCACGCTCGAATACGCCACCGTCGAGGCGGTCAAGAACGCGCATGCCGCGAGCACCTCACAGTCTTACCGATTGAACCGATGGTATTGGCAGGCGGTGTACGCGCCCGATCAATTGCGCCAGCGCATGGCATTCGCGCTCAGTCAGATTTTCGTCGTGTCCGACCAGAGCAGCGCGATCGGTCAGGACAACGTGCCGATGTCCGCCTACCAGGACATGCTGGCCAACGACGCTTTCGGCAATTACGGCACGGTTCTGAACGACGTCACATATAGCCCGACGATGGGCAAGTTCCTCAACGCATTCCACAATGTCGCACCGATCTGCAGCGGTTCGGGAGTGACGCTGTCGTGTTCGACCAGTGCCGACGAGAACTACGCGCGCGAAGTGATGCAGTTGTTTTCGGTAGGTCTGGTGCTCCTGAACATGGACGGGAGTCATGTCACGGGAGACATCCCGACCTACGATCAAAGCATCATCACCAATACGGCCCAGGTGTTCACTGGATTTACTTACGGTGATGCGCCAACGGGGATCGGCTCGGGTGCGCCGCCCGCAAATTTCTTTGGCGGCGGCTCCACGGATGCCGGTGCCTCGCTGCCGATGGAGTGTTTCGGCAACGAGTACTTCAGCGACAACAATCCTCAAATGAAGCATGACGTCAACGGCGACGGCGAGGTCGGCGGCGTTGCGCTTACCGTGCTCGGCACCAACGGCATGCCGAGCAATACACAGATACCGAATACGGTGACGCCCGGCACGTGCGCGGCCGAGGTTGCCGACGAATTGTCGATCATCGCCTCGCATCCGAACGTTCCGCCCTTCATTTCGCGGCAGCTGATCCAGCGTTTCGTCACCAGCAATCCGTCGCCGCAATATATTCAGCGCGTGGCAACGGTGATGGATGCGCCGGGGAAGGATCTCGGTGACGTCATCAAGGCGATCCTCACCGATACCGAAGCACGAAATCCGCCAGCGTTGAATACCGGCGACACCTACGGCAAGTTGCGGGAACCTGTTTTGCGTCTGACAGCCATGTGGCGCGCGTTCAACGCAAAAGCGCCGGCCGCCGATACCTTCGGCGAAATCAAGATGATCGGTGGTGGCAACTTCCAAAACAATTTCGGCGAGAACCCGCTCGAATCGCCGACCGTGTTCAACTTCTTCTCGCCGGATTTCCAGCAGCCGGGCACATTGTCCGACAACAATCTGTACTCGCCAGAATTCGAAATCACCAATGCGTCCACGACGTATACGGGTGCCAATACGTATTTCGGATTTACGGCACAAGGCTATCAGGGTTTCCTGACCGGGAACCCCCTGGCGCCTCCGACGGACCGGCCGCTGATCGATTTGTCCTCGTTGACGCAGAATGCCACGACGGACACTCAAGTAAACGTTCCTAACATGGTGTCCACCATCAATACGTCGATGCTGTATGGAACGATGTCCGCCGCTATGAACACGAGCCTTTCGAACATGCTTACGCAGTTGAAATCAGGCGGAACGGGCGGTCCCACTGAAATGGCGTGGTCGGCAATCTACGTGACCATGCTTTCTCCCGAATACGCCACACAGCGCTGAGGAATCGACCATGAGCTATTCAAGAAATTCACGGCGCGAATTCCTGCGCAATATGGCGTGCGTCGCATGCAGCGGCGGAGCGGCCGCGATGATCCCGCAATTGCGGATGCTCGGAACGGCGATGGCCGCGACGTCTTCGCTGAGCGGCTACAAAGCGCTCGTTTGCATTTATCTCCAAGGCGGCAACGATTCCTGGAACCTGGTGGTGCCGTGGGACAGCAATGGCTCGAACCAGCGCTTTGACGTCTACGCTGCTGCGCGCAACGGTGTCTATAACAGCCAGAACCAGGGTGGCCTAGGGCTGGCGCGTCCCGCGAGCGGCAGTGCGCAGATCGTCACCGACGGCAACAACAGCAACACGTCGACCAACAAGTATTTCATGCATCCGAACCTGCCGAACCTGACGAAGTATTTCAACGCGAACAAGCTTGCGTTCGCGGTCAACGTCGGCACGCTGGTGCAACCGATGAACATGACGGATTACAACAAGGCGACATTCCCGAAGCCGCCGCAATTGTTCTCGCATGCGGACCAGACCAATCTGTGGAACCAGGCCAACACGAACTCGAACACCGCGCAGGGCTGGGGCGGATTGTGCGCCGACGATCTGCAGGCGCAAGGCGCGAATCTCACCACTAATCCGAAGCTTCCACTGTGCATCTCGATCGCTGGGGCGAATCGCTTCGAAATCGGCAATGTCGTCAACAACCCGTACCAGTTGTCCTCGGGCGGCCTCGCGAATCTCTCCGCGATGTGCAACCAGACTCCTTGCGGTACCGGCAACAACAGTGTGCGCGACCAGGCGCTGAATGAATTGCTGGGCGCCACCTATGCCAACGACTTCGCCGGCGAGTACGGCAACGTTTTTGGTGATGGTCGTGCGCTGTTCACCCAAATCAAGCCGAATCTCGGCGTCGACCATACCCACGACACACCACCAGGAGCCAATTATTCGGTTCCTACCTCGCCGAATACCACGGCGTTTCCGACCACAGGGCTCGGCAACCAGCTCAAGGTCGTCGCCCAGATGATCAAGTTGTCGAAAGCATCCGGGTACGCAACGCGGCAAATCTTCTTCGTGCAGGTCGGTGGATTCGACTTGCATTCCGGAATGATGTCGTCGGCTGATACCGGCACGCCACCCACATCGGATCACGCGGGCCTGCTGAAGCAACTGGACGACGCGGTCGCTGCGTTTTGGACCGAAATGGGTCCGACCGGTCAGAACCTAGCGAACAACGTAACGCTTTTCAGCGCGACGGAATTTGCGCGCACGCTGCAGTCGAACGGCGCGGGCTCGGATCACGGTTGGGGCGGCGTCCACTTCGCGCTGGGTGGTGCCGTCAACGGCGGCAAGTTGTACACCCAGGGCATCGGCGGGTTGAACGGCAAGTCTATCGACGGTGCGTTCCCGAATCTGGCTTATGGAAAGATGGCCAATCCGAACGCGAACTCGTTCTCGCGCGGTCAGATGATTCCCGGTCTCAGCGTCGATCAGTACGCGGCAACGTTCGCCAAATGGATGGATGTCCGTCCGACGGGATCGACCGGCGTGTCCGCGATCTTTCCGAACCTGGCAAATTTCCCCGGCGGTACGTTGGGCTTGCTGCCGACGACTTGATCGCGGATGGCTGCGCTTGTCTGCAATCGCCGCCGCACGGCGGCTTGGGTGTTGCTCGCCACGACTGCGCTTCCCGCCGGCATGGCGTCGGCGCAACTTGGCGTGCCGAAACCCAGTGGCTGCATCGACATCAGTGGCCAGCCGCCCAGTTTTAGCAACATCCAGTTTGCAGCCGCCATCCAGTCCAACATCTTCGTAGACTTTCTGAGTCCGCCGAATCAGGCGGGCTGCGCGGATTGCCACACGACCGCGATGGACACGCAGGCGCCATCCGGGCATCTGGACCTCGATCCGCAGGACGACCCGCCGCCGTACGAAAATATCATCAACGTGCCGGCGTTCGAAAACACGTCGTACGCTTATGTCGTACCCGGACATCCGGAGCGAAGTCTGCTGTTCTGGAAGGTCAACTGCTCCGATCCCGTGGTCGGCAAGCAAATGCCGTCCGACGGCTATCCCACCGGCAGCACGACGTTGACGACCTATCAGATGGCGCAGATCTGGGACTGGATTGCCGAAGGCGCACCGGTGGATGCGACCGATGGTATTTTCCAGGGAACCTTCGATATTCGCGGTCTCTTCATCGACGAGATGTTCGCGAACGGCTTCGAATCGCCCTAAGAGATTGTTCGGCTGTATTTTTTCACGATTACGACTTATAATTAACGGTTTCCAGCATCCCGGCAGGCGCGATCAGCAGCCACGCCGGATTTTCCGTTCATCTTTCGAGAATCAGCAATGGTCAAGATTCGCTTGTCCCGCGGCGGTGCCAAGGGTCGTCCGTTCTATCACATCGTCGTCGCCGACGAGCGCAAGGCCCGTGACGGCCGCCGCATCGAACGCGTCGGTTTCTTCAATCCAGGCGCGGCCGGCAAAGAAGTTCGCCTGCAGCTCGACGCCGACAAAGTGCGTTCGTGGGTGTCCAAGGGCGCGCAGATGACCGACAAGGTCCGCCTGCTCCTGAAGGAAGCCGACAAGCAAGCCAAGGCTGCTTGATCGAAACATCGTGACGTCCGACCGTTCAGCCGACCGGCTCATCGTCGTCGGCAAGATCGTCGGACTGTACGGTGTGCAGGGTTGGGTGAAGCTGGAATCGTACACGCAGCCGCGCACGCAGATTTTCGCGTATCGCCCGTGGTTCATCGGCGATCGCCAAATCGAAGACGCGCAAGGCCGCGAACAGGGAAAAGGTTTGGTCGGCCGCCTGTCCGGATATTCCGATCGCGACGCGGCGGCAACGCTCATCGGCGCTTCGATCCGGATTCCGCGTTCGTCTCTACCGAAACCTTCGCCCGGCGAGTTCTACTGGTCGGATCTCGAAGGCCTCGATGTCGTGACGAAAGAAGGCGTGGCGCTCGGCGCCCTCAGCCATCTTTTCTCGACCGGCGCCAACGATGTGATGGTGGTGAAAGACGGTCCGCGCGAACGCATGATTCCGTTCGTGCACGGACAGTTCGTCGAAACGGTGGATCTCGAGCGATCGCGAATCACCGTCGACTGGGACCCGGATTTTTAGGCGCGCCGCGATGCGTATCGATGTCGTCACGCTGTTTCCGGATTTCATCGCGCAGTGTGCTGGATTTGGTGTGATTGGCCGTGCGCAGGAGCGCGGGCTGATAGACGTGAAAGCGTGGAACCCGCGCGACTTCACGACCGATCCGTATCGCCGTGTCGATGAGCGTCCGTTCGGTGGCGGTCCTGGAATGGTGATGTTGATCGATCCATTGCGCGCTGCGATCGAAGCGGCGCGTGCGGCAGATCCGGCATCGGCGAAAGTGATTTACCTGAGTCCGCAAGGATCGCGGCTCGATCAGAACAAAGTAGTGGAGTTGTCGAAGCGTGATCGCATGATCCTGCTTTGCGGCCGCTACGAAGGTGTCGACGAACGCTTGATTCGCGCGGAAGTCGATGAAGAATTGTCGATCGGCGACTACGTGTTGTCAGGCGGCGAACTTGCGGCGGCGGTTGTGATCGATGCGATTGGCCGGCTGCAGGAAGGTGCGCTCAACGACGCGCAGTCGGCCGAGCAGGATTCGTTTTCCGACGGCCTGCTCGACTGCCCGCACTACACGCGGCCGGAGCATCACGCGCTCGGCGACGTGCCGTCGGTGCTGATGTCGGGCGACCATGCGGCGATAAGGAAATGGCGTCGAAAACAGGCGCTTGGACGCACTTTGCAACGACGGCCTGACCTATTGACGGATCGTGAGCTGAGTGTGTCAGATCAAAAACTTTTGTTTGAATTTCAAGAAGATACGAAATCTTAATACAACCGGCCATAGCACCGGCCTAACAACTGCGTATAATCCAACCCGACCTGAGTGAGTGTCATGAACATCCTGCAGAAATTCGAAGCTGAACAAATGAGCCGCACGCTGCCCGACTTCGGGCCCGGCGATACGGTCGTTGTGAACGTGAAAGTGAAGGAAGGCAACCGCGAACGCGTGCAGGCCTACGAAGGCGTTTGCATCGCGAAGAAAAACGCGGGTCTCAATTCCGCTTTTACGGTTCGCAAAATGTCGCACGGTACGGGCGTTGAGCGCGTGTTCCAGTCGCACAGCCCGGCGATCGATTCGGTCACCGTGAAGCGTCGCGGCAAGGTGCGCGGTGCGAAGTTGTATTACCTGCGCGGTCTGGAAGGCAAAGCGGCCCGCATCCAGGAAGATCTCGCCAAGCACGCGGCCGAAAAAGAAAAAGCCGCTGCTGCCGCCGAAGAATAAGAGAATACGCAACGCGAGCGATCGCTCGCCGAGCACCGTCTTGGAGCATCGAGTCGCGTCTGTGCTCCTCGTCCAAAGCGACCGCCGCAACGGCGGTCGCTTTGTCTTATGTGGGGCCGCAAATCGCTTGAATTTCCGAGCCGTCGACCCAATCCGGCAACCATCACTTTTCCGGAAAACCCGCATTCGCCATGACTGCCGAAACACAGACGCATAAATTCACCGCCGAAGTCGACCAGGTTTTGCGCCTCGTCACGCACTCGCTGTATTCGCACAAGGAAATCTTTCTTCGCGAACTGATCTCCAACGCCGCCGATGCGTGCGACAAACTGCGCTTCGAAGCGATCGGCAAACCCGAACTGCTGAGCGGCGACACCGATCTGCACGTCGATATCAGCATCGACGACGAAGCCAAAACCATCACCATCCGCGACAATGGCATCGGCATGACGCGCGATGACGTGATCGCGAACATCGGCACGATCGCCAGTTCCGGCACGCGCAAATTCCTCGAAGCGTTGAACGCCGATCAGAAAACCGACATGAACCTGATCGGCCAGTTCGGCGTCGGTTTCTATTCCGCGTTCGTCGTCGCCGACAAAGTCACGCTCGTCACACGGCGCGCCGGCACCGACGACGGTGTGCACTGGCAGTCCGCGGGCACCGGTGAATATACGCTCGAAAATGTCGCCGACGCGCCACGCGGAACATCCGTCACGCTGCATCTCAAGGCCGACGAAAACGAATTTCTGCAGAACTGGACGCTGCGCAATCTCATCGCGCGCTATTCGGATCACATCGGTTTCCCGATCCGCATGCCGGCGGAAAAAGACAGCAAGCCGACCGACGAATGGGAAGTCGTGAATCAGGCATCCGCCTTGTGGACGCGCCCGAAAAGCGAACTGACCGACGCGGATTATCAGAACTTCTACAAGCACATTGCGCATGATTTCAACGATGCGCTCGCCTGGACGCACAACCGTGTCGAAGGCAACCAGAATTTCACGTCGCTGCTCTACATCCCTTCGCAAGCGCCGCTCGATCTGATGATGGGCGGTCGCGACGAGCGCAAGGGTCTCAAGCTTTATGTCAAACGCGTCTTCATCATGGATGCGTCCGAGCAGCTTCTGCCGTCGTATCTGCGTTTCGTGCGCGGCATCGTCGATTCGGATGATCTGCCGCTCAACGTCAGCCGCGAATTGCTGCAGCAAAATCGCGGTCTCGAAAAGCTGAAAGCCGCCTGCACGCGCCGCGTGCTCGATCTGCTCGATAAACTAGCGAAAGACGAACCGGAGAAATTCGCCACGTTCTGGACGACGTTCGGCAGCGTTCTGAAAGAAGGCTTGTCCGAAGATTTCGCCAACAAGGAACGCATCGCCAAGCTGTTGCGGTTCGCGTCGACGAAATCCGAAGGCGCCGCGCAGACGGTTTCGCTCGACGACTACATCGGCCGCATGACCGCGAGCCAAGATGCCATTTATTACCTGACCGCCGACGGCTACGCCGCCGCGAAAGGCAGCCCACAACTCGAAGCACTGACGGCCAACGGCATCGAAGTGTTGCTGATGTACGAGCGCATCGATGAATGGATGTCGTCGTATCTCAGCGAATACGCCGGCAAAAAAATGCGCAACGTCGCCAAAGGCGATCTCGATCTCGAAAAACTCGGAATCACGAAATCCGATGACGCCAAAGATGATGCGCAAGCGCAAGGCGCCGTCGCGAAACTCAAGGAAATTCTCGGCGATCGCGTAAAAGACGTCCGTATCAGCGCGCGTCTGAAGGAATCGCCGGTCTGCATCGTTCTCGACGAACACGACATGGGCCTCGCCATGCAGCGATTGCTGAAGCAAGCCGGCCACGCCGTGCCGCCGTCGAAACCGGTTCTCGAAATCAATCCGTCGCATCCGTTGATCGAACGCTTGCAGACGGAATCCGACCCTTCGCGCGCGAACGAACTCGGTCTGATGCTGCTCGATCAGGCGCAACTCCTCGAAGGCGTCGCGCTCGACGATCCAGCGGCGTACGTCCGTCGCGTCAACGCGTTACTCATTAACGGCTAAACCCGAGCGCGATGGCTGTCGACAACAAACGCCTCGCGCTGGAGCAGATGCAACTCGGCATGTCCCGGCATCGCGTCGGTGAATTGGGCCTTGCGCAAAGTCATTACCAACGTGCGGCGAAACTCGATCCGTCCAACGCCGATGCGTGGCACCTGCTCGGCGTCGTGGCGTTGCAAACCGGACACGCCGGACTTGCCGCCAAGCATCTGCGCACCTGTATCGTCGCGCGACCGGATTTCGCGGAAGCGCACAACAATCTCGGCGTCGCGCTTCGCAATACCGGACGGAACGATGAAGCCATTCGCTCGTTCCGCGACGCGATGTCGAAACGCGCGAATTATGTCGATGCCGCATTCAACCTCGGCATCGCCTCCGAAGCCGCCGACAACGCCATCGAGGCCGACAAAGCCTATCGGCAGGCAATCGCATGGCGCGGGAATCACGTCGACGCGCTGATCAATCTCGGTAATCTGTTGCGACGGCACAGCCGATTCGCCGACGCCTTGCCCTTTCTCGAAACCGCGCAACGCCTCGCGCCCGACCGCGCGCAAACCAACGGCAATCTCGCGTTGCTCCTGACCGATCTCAGCCGCTACCGCGACGCGATCCAGTTCGCGCAAGCCGCGATTTCCATCTCGCCTGACGAAGCGTTGTGGTGGAAAGCACTTGGCGTCGCGCAACGCTTACGGCACGACGTCGAACACGCGATTCCGTCGTTGCGCGAAGCCATCGCGCGCGACAAAACCGACGCGGCCACCTCGCTCGATCTCGTGCTCGCGCTTCAGGAAGCCGGCGACACGGACGAAGCCAATGCGATCATAGATCGCGTCACGCCACCGCCAGGGTTTCGCGAACGCGTGCGATGGATGCGTGAACTATCGCTCCCCGCGCTATATGACAACGACGTTGAAATCGACGCTGCCCGCGATCGATTCGCCGACGGACTCGATCGTCTGCACGACGGCCTCAAGCTCGATCGCACGTCCGCGATCAACGAAGCCGTCTATGCGGCCACCAGCGTCGCGCCGTTTTACTTGCACTATCAACCGCATGACAACACCGAACTGCAATGCCGTTTCGGCGATCTTGTCGCGCGCGTAATGTCGGCCGCTGCGCCGGAATTCGGCGACCGCTGCGGCTGGACGGCGCGCGCTCACGGCGGACGCACGCGCGTCGGCATCGTCAGCAGTCATCTGATGCATCACACGGTGTCGCGCTATTTCACGTCGCTGATCAGCGGACTCGATCGCGAACGTTTCGACGTGCACGTGTGGTACAGCGGCGGCGTGGTGGACGAAAACACGCAACACATCGCCTCTCGTGCGGCATCGTTCACGCCAACGCGCAACGACGCGCTCGTCGATGCGCACGCAATTCGTCACGCGCAACTCGATGTACTCGTCTATCCCGAAATCGGTATGGATCCGCGCCATCAGGCATTGGCCGCGTTACGACTCGCGCCGGTGCAATGCGCGTTGTACGGCCATCCCGCGACTAGCGGTTCGGCGCAGATCGACTATTTCATCAGCGGCGACGGGCTCGAACCGCCGAATGCAGACGCGCATTACCGCGAACGCCTCGTGCGCTTGCCCGGCATCGGTGCGCAACCGATGCGCCCTCCTGCGCCGGGCAATGGATCATGGCTCGACGCACACGCGAACGGCCGACAACTCGTATTGTGCCTGCAGAACTTCATCAAACTCATGCCGTCGTACGACGCCGCGCTCGCACGCATTGCGAAGGAATCGAACGCGTGCATCGGATTCTTCGCGCGCAATCCGCCGTTGATGCGACGATTTCGCGCGCGAATCGAATCGACGTTTAAACGTCTAGGCGTCGATCCCGATGCGCATCTCGCCGTTCTTTCTGTGCAAACGCATGCCGACTATCTTGCCGGCATTGGGCATATTCCGCTGGTTCTCGACTCGCCCTTCTTTTCAGGCGGCGGTACGAGTCTCGACGCATTCAGCGTCGGCACGCCAGTCGTCGCGTGGGAAGGCGACATGGCGCGAGGCCGTCAAACATCGGCGATGTTGCGGATGATGGACATACCGCAGCTGATCGCGCGCGACGAAGACGATTACGTGAATCTCTGCGTCACGTTGCTTGCGAATCCGTCCGAGCGAAAGGCGATGGCCGACGTCATCCGCGAACGTCACTCGATTCTGTTCGACGACGACGCACCCGTCCGCGCGTTCGCCGATTTCATCGCCGCCGCCGCGCCGCTCTCATAACTTGCCGGACTTTTCGTCCGCGATGCGCTGATCCAGTTGTTTCTCGGCGTCTTCGGCATATTTCGCGCACGCCTGCTTGTCGACAAACGGGTTCGACGCCGATTGATGTTTGATTGCATCGAGCTTGTCCATCGTGTTCGACAAATCCGGATGCACCGTCAGCAGAATGTCGCAGGGCAGCGCAGCGACAACGTGAATGCTGTGGCGAAAACGTTCGCTCGTGTCCGGGTGTTTTTTCGTCGCCGTGTAGTGAAAACCGTGCGCGGAAACGGAATTCAGACTATCCGCATAAACGACGTCGAAACATTTCTTTTCTTCGCACGATTGCCATGTCCACGTCGTGCTGCCCGGTGTGTGGCCGGGCGTGTAATGCGCGACCAGTTTGACGTTACCGAGCGCAATCGTTTCGCCATCGCGAACTTCTCGCACCTGTTTAACGGGCGGAAATCCGGCGTGATCGGCGTAGTCGAATTGCGGATCGCCTTCGATCGCGTGTCCGACACGCAGTGCTTTCGCGCCCCACGAACTCGCTAGAACCGTCGCACCGGTCGCCTGTTGCAGTTCGGCGATTCCGCCCGCGTGATCGAAATGCGAGTGCGAGTTCGCGATGTATTTGATGTCCTTCACGTGGAATCCGAGCGAAGCGATGTTCTTTTCGATCAACGGCACCGATTGCACCAGATCGCCATCGAGCAGAATCAAACCGCTGCCGGTGTCGATGAGAATCGAACTCAAGCCCGTGACGCCGACGTAATACGTGTTGCCGTAAATTTTTTGCGCGGAATGCGGAACATTCCACTCTGCCGTTGCGGCCGACTCGATGGCATATGAAGCGGTGTCGGCGTGTGCGTAGGTGGCGAAAAGCAGTGAAGCGGCGATCAGCATTCGAGACATGGGCAATCCTTTTAGGGGTGCCGCGATTTTCCATTCGCGTCTGTCCTGCATCTTTCGCGGATATGGCCAAAATCTGGAAATAGCCTCGATCCACGCAGCACTTGACATCGAAAAACATATCGTACGATACTATTTACGACATAGCCACTCCCAGCCATTGTCAGATTCAAGGAGATATTTCATGCATCATTTTTTTCATCGCATGCGTCATTGCGCCGACGACATCGAAGCGGCGTGGATGATTGGTCGTCATCGTCACGGCCACGGTTTCGGTCCATCCGGACACGGATTCATGGGCGAGGGCGGCCTCGGCCGGCATGGCTTCCGCACCGGCCGCAAACTCGGATCGTCTGATCTGCAAATCGTTCTGCTCGCGCTCCTCGCCGATCGACCCAGCCACGGTTACGAACTGATCAAGGCGCTCGAAGAACATTCCGGCGGCTTTTATTCGCCGAGTCCCGGCGTGATTTACCCCGCGCTGACGTACCTCGAAGAAGTTGGCTACGCGAGCGTCGCAGCGGAAGGCACGAAAAAACTTTACAGCATCACCACCGAGGGCCGCGCGTATCTGGACGAGCATCGCGAATCGGCCGATGCGATTCTCGCGCAGCTCGAACGCATCGGTTCGAAGATGGGTCGTGTCCGCGAAATTTTTTCCGGATTCGGCGACGACGAATTTGCCGAGTCGAAAGAAATCCTCGCCGCGCGCCGTGAGTTGAAGATGGCGTTGCGCGAGCGTAAGCACGCGAATGCGGCAGAACGCAAACGCATTGTCGACATCATCAAGCGCGCGGCTGCGGCGATCAGGAGCGAAGGCGGCGAGCGCTGATCGTTATTGCAGTTTCTTGAGGCGGTACAGCAAATCGTGGGCTTCGCGCGGCGTCAGTGAATCGGGATCGACGCCGCGCAACGCTTCGTCGACGGCGGACGGTTTGTTCGCGAACAACGGTAACTGATCGACGGGCGACTGCTTCGTCGACACCGGCGTGTCGGCGCGATTAAGTTCCAGCGCCGCGAGATAACCACGCGCTTGCTCGATCACCGGTTTCGGCAACCCGGCGATGGCCGCAACGTGCAAACCGAAACTGCGGTTCGCCGGACCTTCCTTCACCGCATGCATGAAGACGAGCTCGTCGCCGTATTCGATCGCGTCCAGATGCACGTTGGCGACGCCGGATAGTTGCGTCGGCAGGTCGGTCAGCTCGAAATAATGCGTGGCGAATAGCGTGAACGCGCAATTTTTCGTCGCGAGCTGAACCGCGCAGGCGCGCGCGAGCGCTAGTCCATCGTACGTGGACGTGCCACGGCCGATTTCGTCCATCAGCACGAGACTATACTTTGTCGCATTGTGGAGAATGTTTGCAGTTTCGCTCATTTCGACCATGAATGTGGATTGGCCGCGCGAAAGATCGTCGCCCGCGCCGATGCGGGTGAAGATGCGATCGATCGGCCCGATTTTCGCGGACTGCGCAGGCACGAAGCTACCGATGTGCGCGAGCAGCACGATCAGCGCGTTCTGGCGCATATACGTCGATTTGCCGCCCATGTTCGGGCCGGTGATGATCAACATGCGACGTGATTCGTCCAGCATGAGATCGTTCGGCTCGAACGGATCGTCGCGCACGCTTTCGACGACGGGATGCCGTCCGCGCTCGATCATGATCCCGATCGTTGGCGAAAGCTCCGGCGCGGTCCAGTTCGCAGCGTCGGCGCGTTCGGCGAAATTGGCGAGGATGTCGAGTTCGGCTACCGCCGTCGCGCACGCGCGCAGTGGTGCTAGACGTTCGTTGAGAAAATCAAGCACGCTTTCGTACAACGCGCGCTCGCGCATAAGCGCGCGTTCGCGCGCGGACAACACTTTGTCCTCGAACAGCTTAAGTTCTTCGGTGATGTAGCGCTCGGCGCCTTTGAGCGTTTGACGGCGCGTGTAATGCGTCGGTGCTTTTTCGGATTGGCCGCGACTGATCTCGATGTAATAGCCGTGCACGCTATTGAAACCGACTTTCAACGTCGCGATTCCGGTCGCGTTTTTTTCGCGCGCTTCGAGATCGATGAGGAACTGATCGGCGTTGGTCGATAGCGCGCGCAGTTCGTCGAGTTCGACATCGAAACCGGGCCGAATGACGCCGCCTTCGCGCGCGAACGCGGGCGGTTGTTCGATGATCGCGGCGGCGAGGTACGATGCGGTTTCGCCGTGTTCACCAATCCGATCGAGCAGGTCGGTCAACAACGGGCTGTCGCACGCGGCGATGGATGCGCGAAGGTGAGGCGCGGCGAGCAACCCGTCGCGCAATGTCGACAGATCGCGCGGACGCGCCGAACGCAATGCGACACGCGAGAGGATGCGTTCGAGATCGCCGATTTGCCGCAACGTCTCGCGCAACGATTCGTATCGGCGCTGTTCGATCAAGCTCGCGACCGCGTGATAGCGGCGTTTGAGTTTGTCGTGGTCGCGCAGCGGGCGATGCAACCATCGCCGCAATTCGCGCGCGCCCATCGGCGTGACGGTGCGGTCGAGAATGCCGAGCAGCGTGAATTCGTTGCGTCCACTCGGATGCGTATCGAGTTCGAGATTTCGCCGCGTCGCCGCGTCGAGCGCGACGGTTTCGCCGGCGAGTTCGACGGTCAATCCTGACAAATGCGGCAGCGCGGACTTCTGTGTTTCTTCGACGTACGTCAGCAAGCTTCCCGCCGCGGCGATCGCGAGCGGCAAATGCTCGCAGCCGAATCCGGACAGATCGCGCGTGCCGAAAAAGTTTGCGAGGTTGCGTCGTGCGGAATCCGTATCGAAGTGCCACTGTGGGCGCTTGCGCAATCCGCTCAACGCGCTGACGGTTGCCGGCCACTGCACGTCTTCGGCGATCAGTGTTTCGGCGGGCGACAAACGCGCCAATTCCGCGCCGAGCGATTCCGCATCGCTCACTTCGCCGGCAACGAAGCGTCCGCCGGCCAGATCGACCCATGCCAATCCGTAGCCGGTTCGTCCCGCTGCGACGGCAAGCAAAAGATTGTCGCGGCGCTCGTCGAGCAACGCTTCGTCCGTCACCGTGCCTGGCGTGACGACGCGGACGACTTTGCGCTCGACCAATCCTTTCGACAGCGCCGGATCGCCGATCTGTTCGCAGATCGCGATCGATTCGCCGAGCTTGATCAGCTTGGCGAGATAACCCTCGGCGGCGTGATGCGGCACACCGGCCATCGGGATCGGCGCGCCGCCGGATTGTCCGCGCTGCGTGAGCGTGAGGTCGAGCAGACGTGCGGCTTTGCGTGCGTCGTCGTAGAACAGTTCGTAGAAATCGCCCATGCGGAAAAACACGAGAACGTCCGGATACTCCGCCTTCGCGGTGAAGTATTGGCGCATGAGCGGCGTGTGCTGGGCGAAATCGTCGCGATTCATTCGTGCGGACGGCGTGCGGAACGCGCAATCTTACCCGAGTCGTGCGGGCGCGATGCCGGACGCGCGAAAGCCATCGTCGTGACATGCGCCTTTTGCGCGCGCGGCGGAAATCGGATAGAACGTTTCTCTCGCAACCGGAGAACCCGCGCATGGCCGAGATCGGCAGCGACGAAGATCTGCACGCGTTGGCGCAATCGATCGCCTCGCTGTTCTCGCAACGCGGCGCGACGCTCGTCACAGCCGAATCGTGCACCGGCGGATGGATCGCCAAAACGTTGACCGACATTGCCGGATCGTCCTCCTGGTTCGAGTGCGGCGTCGTGGCCTATAGCTACGAAGCGAAGGAAGCCTTGCTCGGCGTTCGTCCGGAAACGCTCGAGACGCAAGGCGCGGTGAGCCGCGAAACGGCGATCGAGATGGTTTCCGGCGCGCTCGCGCGTTTCGGCGCGACCGTGGCGGTCGCTGTCACCGGCATTGCGGGCCCGACCGGAGGCACGCCCGATAAACCGGTCGGCACAGTCTGGGTGAGCTGGAAACGGCGCGGTGGTTACGCGCAAGCGGAACTGTTCCATTTCGCGGGCGATCGCGATGCGGTGCGCCGGCAAACCGTCGATGCCGCCCTGCGTGGCGCTCAGAAAATTCTTACGGGCTGAGGCGCGATTCGTCCGTTCGTCGGCGTCGGGAAATGCGATAATTTGCCCATTGTTCCGCACACGTCGCAGTGTGTGAGACGATCCTTGCGCACAGTCGCATCAACCGAATAGAACCGAGGAATCCGCAATGGAAGACAACAAGCGCAAAGCGCTCTCCGCCGCGTTGGGCC
>DATBAU010000351.1:0-3352 GCA_036271355.1 Rudaea sp.
AAGTCGCTAGCGTCGAAACACGGCTCGATCGACATTCTGGTCAACGCTGCCGGCATCACGCGCGACACCACACTGCGCAAGATGACCCCGGAGCAATGGCACGACGTGCTCGACATCAATCTCACCGGCGTTTTCAATCTGTGCCGCGGTGCCGTCGAAGGGATGATGGAACGTGGTTTCGGACGCATCGTCAACATCTCATCCGTGAACGGCCAGACAGGACAGTTCGGCCAGACCAATTACTCCGCGGCGAAAGCCGGCATACACGGGTTCACGATGGCGCTCGCGCGTGAAGTCGCCCGCAAAGGCGTGACGGTGAACAGCGTTTCGCCGGGCTACTGCAGAACCGCGATGGTCGCGGCGATTCCGGAAAACGTGCGCGCGCAAATCGTCGCGAACATTCCGGTCGGACGCCTCGGCGAACCGTCGGAAATCGCGCGCGTCGTCGATTTTCTCTGCGCCGACGATTCGGGATTCATCACCGGCGCGAACATTCCGGTGAATGGCGGCTACTTCATGGATTTTTAGGCTGCGCCGATGCAACGCCGTGCAAATTGGCGCGGCGATGATCACGCATCGGGAAACTTGATCGACGACGCGATTCGCAATCGCACAATAATCGCCGCAAGTGTTCGGCATACTCCGTGCTGCGACCGCAGCAGATTTTTTCTATATCTCAAAAAGACGGAGTATTTCGTGACGAAGAAACTTGCACCCACACGCCGAAAGGCCACGGTCCGCCGCGCATCGCGTAATCGCACTGCCGTGCAGCACGCGCAGGACATCGCGCTCCTGTCACCCACCGTCGCGGCACGACGCTTGTGGGATTTACGCAGCGCGTCGCCGTTCGCCGTCGGTGTCGCGATGAATCGTTTCGCGCTGGAAAAGACGCTCGCGTTTTCCTCCACATGGCTGGCGGCATCAGTCGCCGCGTTCTCGGCTCAATTGCGGTTCTTGCAACCCGGTTCGCGCGGCAGCACGCTGGGCGCCGCCAACGAAGCCGCCAACGAAATGGAATCGTTCGCTCGCAAGACACTGCGGCCCATCGCCTCACGCGTGCGTCGAAACAGTCGCGCGTAATTTTGGCCTGTCATATGTGGCGCTAGTAACCGCATGCAGGTTACGTCACGGGGCGAATGCGGTATCGTTCGGCCATGGCCAGAATTTTTCACGTATTGCTGATCGAAGACGACCCGCTGATCGTGTTCGCGATGACGGCGGGCCTCGCCGATGCGGGTCACGTCGTGTCGAGCGCGACGTCGGTATCTGAGGCGGTCGAGACGCTTTCGAAGGAACAAAGCTACGACGTGATTCTCCTGGATCTGCGGCTTGGCCCGGATCGCGGCGAAGATATTTTCGTCAGCCTGCGCGATCGCGGCGTTGAATTCGCGCCAGTCATCGTCGTCTCCGCGCAAACCGAAGCCGAGATTGAACGCGCCGTCCGCGCTGTACCGGCGGTGGACGCGCTGCGCAAACCGATCTCCATCGACACGCTGTGCGATGCGATGGAGCGCGCGGTCGCTTAGTTATCGACGTTTTTGATGATTGCCGTGCGCGGTCTAGAGCGGCTTCCCGATCACGTCGTCGCGCAACTTGAAGCGCGAATTGAGTGATTGCGCCTGACCTTCGCCGAGGTCGGCGAACTTCGCACCGTCGGCAATCTTCGCTTCGCGTCCGAGTGGCGCGTCGTGGATAGGTCCGGGCACGTACGCTTTCCACTGACCGTCGCGCACTTCATGTCCGCCGCCTTTCATTGAAAATACGAAGGGCACCATCACGATGCCACCCAGCTTCTTTCCGTTGATGGTTTCGGTGACATCGAAGTGCCAATCCTGCGCCGCGCGAACGCTTACGGATTCGAACTGTTTGCGGTACGACTGCGCTTCCGCCTCCGAATGGGTGCGGACATCGAGACTCGTCTGGTATGGCTCAACTTCTACGACGTTGCCGTCGTCATCGATTTTCAAATACAACAGAACCTTCGCGCCCACACGCGAGGCCGATGCGTACGGCGGATACCTCGGTGCTTTCATACCAGCGGAAACATGCGGTTCGCCGAAAATCACGTTCGCGACTTCAATGCGATAGTTGTCGTCGTCGACGGGCACGCCCTTCAGCGTCAACCGCATTGCGGTTTTGGCGACCACCGGCTTGCCGTCGACGAGTACGGGCTCGAAATGCCACGCGCGCACGCCGCGATCGACCAGCTCTGCGATCACGGGCGACAATTTGCTCTGCAATCGATAATCGCTGACGCTGCCATCCGGCGCGATCTGGACTTCGCCGACCACGCTCATGTCGAACATAGGATTTTTCTGAGCGGCAAATACCGGCGCGGTCAGCGACAGCACGAAAGCGAAAGCGACGAGACGAAACATGCGACAGCTCCTTGTGCGACGAGCGAAGATTCTTCGATTATGTTCCTGGCGCGGACGCGGATTCAACGGGTTCGATCTCAACGAAGACTTTGCGTCGCTCGGCACGCGGCGTCGCGGATGAACCGATCGCGCGAGGCGCGAGGTAGCTACCAGTTATTGCCGTCGGAAAAAATCACGTCCTCGCCGAAATGGTTGCGCACGCATTCGGCGTTTTGATCGTTGTTGTCGTAGTGGATGACGGTTCCGAGCGGCATCACGTCGAAATCGCCGAGCGCGATGCCGAACAGTGCGTGCGAATCCACGCTCAGATCGTCCCAGCTCTTCGTCGAGAACATGCCATCGTCCGCGATCAGCGGAATGCCGCCGCCGTCGGACAGAAACATTCCGTATTTTTGCAACGTGCGCAGGATGACGCGCGCCGATTCGTTCGTCGTGAAGTTCGTGACGTTCTTGGTTCCGTCGAAAGTCATCTTCAGGCGAAGCCGCGCGCCGTAGGGAATTGCGTTCGCGTTCGTCGAATTCGGCGCGCCGTTGTGACTGGCCGGATGCACGTAACTCGCCGCGCGCATGCGATCGTTAGGCATCGTGAAGCGTAATGCGTGGCCAAGATCGCCGTTGGTCACTTGCGTTGCTGCGAAAACGTCGTCGGGACTGAACAGCATCGTGCCGATCGGAAATCCGGCGGCATCGGTGCTCGTGCAACCTTCGCCGCGACCGTCGGACGGATAGACAACATTCAAATGCCAGCGGATGACGCACGTCGAATGCAATCCGCTGCTGTCCACGCCGGTTTGATACGACTCGTACAACGTGTTGCCGAGCACGACCGACAAATGACAATCGTCGCCGTCCTGATAGTCGCACGACGAATAATCCGACACGCTTTCCACCGCGCCGGCCATCGTTTCCGGCGGCAGCGGAAACGCCACGCCGCTCTCGCAATCGGTTCCGTAGTATCCGTCGTTTTTCACGAG
>DATBAU010000352.1:0-8999 GCA_036271355.1 Rudaea sp.
CAACGTCGGCATGGACAAAGCGAAAGCGATGCCGGGTTATGAGCAACACACCGAAGGCGTCGAGCCGACCGTGCTGCGCTATTACGCGATGAACGGAAAGACGCGCTACGAATATCGCGAGACGTGGTATCTCAACATGCATCTCGTTATCCACGTGCGCTGCGCGCGACCAATGCTCAGTGCGACCACGCCGCAATGGACCGCCGAATACGAAAAAGGCTGCACGCAAATCATGCAATCGCTGCGTCCGCACTGAACATGACCGGTGCGCCCGTTCCCGAAAATCAGCACGCCCGCGCGCTCGACGACGCAGACGCGCTCGCGCCGTTCCGCGATGAATTTCTGATTCCGCCGCACGGCGACCGGGCGCAGATTTATCTCTGTGGAAATTCGCTCGGATTGCAGCCCAAGGCAACGCGCACTGCGCTTATCGACGAACTCGACGATTGGGCTTCCTTCGGCGTCGAAGCGCATTTCCGCGGACGCCATCCGTGGATGCCGTATCACGCCGAGGTGCGCGAGCATCTCGCCGAAATCGTCGGCGCGAAACCCGGGGAAGTCGTCGCGATGAATTCACTGACGACGAATCTGCATCTGATGATGGTCGGTTTTTATCGACCGACACGCGAGCGGCCAGCGATTCTGATCGAAAGGAATGCGTTTCCGTCGGATCGGTACGCGGTCGAATCGCAAATTCGATTTCACGGTTTCGATCCCGCCGATGCGCTGATCGAACTCGATGGCGATGACAACGCCGTCCTGTCCGACGCGACCATCGCCGAAACGATCGAACGTCACGGCCATCGCATCGCACTCGTGCTGTTGCCCGGCGTGCAATATCTCAGCGGACAGGTTTTCGATTTGCGCATGATCGCGGATCTTGCGCACGCGAAAGGCTGCGTCGTCGGATTCGATCTCGCGCACGCAACCGGCAACATTGATCTGCATCTGCACGACAGCGGCGCCGACTTTGCCGTGTGGTGCAGCTACAAATATCTCAACTCGGGTCCGGGCAGCGTCGCCGGTTGCTTCGTCCACGAGCGTCATGCGCATTCCGATCGGCCGCGTTTCGCCGGCTGGTGGGGTCACGATCAGGACACGCGTTTTAAGATGGGTCCGAACTTCGTTGCTACGCCCGGCGCCGAAGGCTGGCAACTTTCCAATCCACCGATCTTCGCGCTGGCGCCCTTGCGTGTTTCGCTCGAAATTTTTCATCGCGCCGGAATGTCGCGACTGCGCGAAAAATCCATCGCGCTGACCGGTTATCTCGAATCGCTGATTCGGAAAAAGTTGAGCGATGTGCTGGATATCGCAACGCCGAGCAAACTTGAACAACGCGGCTGCCAACTTTCCCTGCGCGTGCGCGGCCCGCGCGATGCGGGCCGTTCGCTGTACGAACATCTGCTCGAAAACGGAGTCATCGTTGATTGGCGCGAACCGGATGTGATTCGCGCTGCGCCGACGCCGCTCTACAACCGGTTTCAAGACTGCATCGCGTTCGTCGATGCAGTCTTGAAGTGGCGCTCCGTCAAAAACTAGAAACCGCCGGGATACGAGAAATCGTCTGACGGAAGTCTCATCTCGACCGCGCCAATGTCGCAGTGCGCACCCATGGGTCTAGCAAAGTTACGCTGATCCGTAAGTTCGCACGTGGCATCGTCTCCCGCGTCGATTGCGCTACCGAGCAGTCCCGGCCGCATCACCGGCGTATATCCCCAGTGATAACCGAGCGGTTCGAGTAGCGGATCTTTGTCCGTAGTGCTCGCGCATGTGACGCCTGCCGGACATCCGCCGGCGACGACGCTGCTTTGGATGGTTGCGTCAACGTTGTCGATCGATACTTCGTTGTCCACGCTGCCAACGTCATTCCAGAAGATGGAATTCCCAATTTGCAATTTCCACGTTAGCGGACTTCCTACAGCTGAGATTGCTCCGCCAGAACCCGGCCAGCTTGCCCCTGCAACAGCAATGTTTCCGCTAAACGTGACGTTGTTTAGCTGTACATCGCTTGACGAATAAGTCTCTGCGAACATGAAGAGGGCGCCGCCAGTTTGGGCCGTGTTGTTAGCAAACGTGGAATTACTCGCCCGTAGGGTGCAAACGCTAAGGTTCTGTCCACCGCACGAGACCGCGCCGCCTGCCAAAGAGTAGTTCTCGATAAAGCTAGTACGAGAAATGGCGACGGTATCATTTCCATCATACGCGCCTACCGAGATCGCGCCTCCGTCGCCCAGAATAGTGCTTTTCGTTGAATTGCTAGAAAACACGGCATCCGACAAATCGAGCGTCGATGTTCCATAGTTCTGCGAAGACACGGAAATCGCGCCGCCAGAATTCTGCGCAACGTTAGAATGGAACGTAGCGGAGGCAATAGTTATCGAGACTGTTCCGGAATAGTATGAAGTTGTTGCAATTCCGCCTCCGTCACCGTCCGCTATGTTTCCCTCGAATGTCGCATTCGAAATGGTTGGCGCTACGCGACCACTATATTTCGCGTTCCCATAGACACCCGCTCCTTCGGATGCTTCATTACCTTCAAACGATACGCGAGATAGAACGGGACTGCTCTCTCCTCCGTATGAGCCATCAAGCAGAACTGCCCCTCCTTGACCCTTTGTCGCCCTATTCCCGAGAAACGTGAGATTCGATAGCGTCGGACTGCATGCCTGCCCGGAGCCAGCTCCGCTGCAAATCAATCCACCACCGCCCGGCGTAAAGAAATACGGAGCACCAGTATCGCCGCCGGTGATTGTGAATCCATCGAGCACTGTTACGCCGTTGACGGGAGCGCCACTTGCTCCGTCAATCGTCACGACGTTATAGGCGTTGCTGCCGCTAATGTCGGCCGGCGTCGAATCAATCTGCGTTGTCGCAACGTTCGCATCGTTTTGATCGATGTCTCCCGACAATACCGAAACGTTGGTCGTGAGATTCCGCTCGTCTAGCGCATCTTCAGAACCGGCAAATCCTCCATACACCGACTGGCCAGGCAGAAGGCGGAATGTTGCCTTGCGGTCCGAACCTTTCGTGGGTGTATAGACACCGCGAGCAACCCAAATTGAGCCACAGTGCGAATCGGTCAACGCGGAATTGAGATCCTGATAGGCGTCGCTCCACGTCGTTCCCGTGTTCGCTCCTGCTGCGGTCCCATTTACGAAACATACCGCGTGTCCTTGAGCCGCGCCTGCAAGCGAAAGAGCAGTAAACAACAAACGTCTTCTCATCGTAACTCCAGCCTTAAACCGAAAATTTCGGATTGCGCAAGGTACTGCGTACAAACGCCATTAAACGGACAAGCAACTCCCGATACGCGGACATCCCCTATTGCGTCCAATTACAGAACTGGTTAGTATCGCGATAGTTGAAACCTGAACTATATCGATGTCGCCAGCGCCTAACTGCCCGAGTTTCGCTCTCATCGAATCGCAGATCGATCGCGTGAAAGCGCGTTTGCGCAGCGCTCCTGTGCAGGACATCGTGCTCGTGCGCCTGATCAAAGCGTTGTCGGGCCAGTTGGGTTATCACCTCGGCCGCAAGGTGCGTCCGCACGGCATCAGCGAAGTCGGTTTCCGCACGCTGACGATGCTGTACGCGCAACTCGATACCGGCATCAATCCGTCCGACCTGAGCGACGCCAGCGGCGAAACGCGCACCAACATGACGCGTATCTGCGACGAACTCGTGCGCAAGGGTCTCGTGCGCCGGCGCGCGAGCACGGAAGACCGGCGCCGCATCGTCCTCGAGCTGACAAAGAAAGGTGTCGACCTGATCGAGAAACTTCTGCCGCAGGTGTGGGGCGGCGTGTCGGAGATGACGGCGGCGATATCGAAGCCGGAAAAAGACACGCTCGAACGCCTGCTAAAAAAACTGCTGTTCGCTTTCGAGGCGCATGCCGAGCATGAAAAATAATTTTTTGCGGTGGCCGAAAGTTCTCATCGTGCTCGTTGCGTGTGCGACGGTCGGCGCGTGTCACGTGCCGCCGAAACCGTCGCCGCCGACACTGACGACGACCGCGCCGCTCGACGGCATTCCGTCGTCGAACGCGGACTGGCCGCGCCGTGATTGGTGGACCCGTTACAACGACGACGATCTCAACGCGATCGAATCGCTCGCGCTCGCGAAATCGCCCGATCTCGCTGTCGCGCAGGCGCGCTTCAATGAAGCGTCCCGCGCGATCGATGTCGCGCGCGCGAACGCGGGCGTGACGCTCGACGGCAACGTGCAAGTCCAGCGCGAACGCCTGAGCGAAAGCGGGCTGATCCCGCCGAAGTTCCTCGGTTTCACGTGGTACAACGAGGGCGACATCGGCGCGCAGTTCAAATACGACTTCGATTTCTGGGGCAGCCATCGCGCCGAAATCGCCGCGAGCGTCGACCGCACGCATGCCGCCGCTGCCGAACGCGAAACAGCAGCGACGATGCTCAATGCCGCGCTCGCCGATTCGTATTTCAATTGGCAGCTCGATATGGCGCACATCGGCTTCTCGAACGAGTCGATGGCGCTCGAACAAAAAATCCGCTCGATCGCCGACGCGCGCGTGCAGCACGGGCTCGATCCCGAAGACATCTTGCAACAAGCCGATGCCGAAATCGCCGCGATGCGCGAAGACATCGCGACGTTCACGTGGGCCGCGCAGATGCGCCGCGCCGCGATCGCCGCGCTGATCGGCATTTCGCCGTCCGAGTTGCCCGAATTTCACGCACGCCCCCTGCCCGCGTTCGTCGGCGCATTGCCGGCGAGCGCGGCGCTCGATTTGATCGCGCGCCGTCCCGAAGTGCAGGCCAGTCGCTGGCGCGTCGAAGCGGCGGTGCGTGACATCGATGTCGCGCGCGCCGCGTTTTATCCGGACGTGAGCATCGCCGCGATGGTCGGCTTGTCGTCGATCGATCTCGGAAAACTATTTCAGGCCGGCAGCCGCGTATTCGACGCCGGACCGGCATTGCATCTGCCGATTTTCGAAGGCGGACGTCTGGAAGCGCGCTACGGTTCGTCGCAAGCCGCGCTCGATAGCGCGATCGCCGACTACAACAAAGCGGTGATCGACGCCGCGCACGACGCGGCCAATCAAGCACTCACGCTCGCGCAGATTCAGGCGCGCCGCACCGAACGCGCCGGACAAATCGCGTCGGCGCAGCGGCTGTATCAATCGTCGTTGTCGCGCGGAAAACGCGGACTCACCGATGCGCGCGCTGAATACAACGCGAGCATAGAACTGATTCGTCAGCACGATGCCGACACGCAATTGATCGCCGCGGGACTCTCTGCCGAAATCGCGCTGACCAAAGCGCTCGGTGGCGGCTACGTCGTTGACGACACAGACAACAACAACAAATCTCTCGGAGCCGTGCAACCATGAGCACTCCTGAACCGATTCAAGAAGCCCCGCCGAAACGCAACGGAAAACGACGTATCGTTCTCGGCGTGATCGCGCTCGTGTTCGTCGTTATCGCGATCGTGTGGGTGCTGATGTACATCTTCGTATTCTCGCTGCGCGAAACGACGGACGATGCGTACGTCAACGGCAATCAGGTTTCCGTGTCGTCGCAAGTGTCGGGCACGGTGATCGCGGTGCTTGCCGACGACACGCAACTCGTCGAAGCCGGACAGGTGCTGGTCAAGCTCGATCCGACTGACGGCGACCTTACGCTTTCCCGCGCGCAGAGCACGCTCGCGCAAGCCGTTCGGCAGGTGCGTCAACAAACGCATGTCGCCGGTCAATACGACGCGACAGTTTCCGCGCGCAAGGAAGATGTCGCGCGTGCGCAAGCCGATTTGAATCGCCGCGAGCCGTTGCTCGCCGAACGCGCAGTTGCGCCAGAAGATGTCGCGCACGCAAAACAGGCGCTGACGGATGCGAAGTCCGCACTCGAAGCGGCGGAGCGTCAGGCTGCGGCTTCACATGCATTGGTCGACGGCAGCGACATCGCCGGCAATCCGGCGGTGCAGGAAGCGCGCGCCGCGTATCGCGAAGCGTGGGTGAATCAGCATCGCAACGCGATCATCGCGCCGGCAAGTGGTTATGTCGCGCAACGCAGCGTGCAGGTCGGCAGCCGCATCCAGCCGGGTCAGGCATTGCTCACCATCGTGCCGCTGTACGACTTGTGGATCGACGCGAATTTCAAGGAAGTGCAGCTCGCGCACATCCGCATCGGACAGCCGACGGAAGTCACCACTGATCTGTACGGCGGCGATGTCGTTTTCCACGGCACCGTCGAAGGTCTCGCGGCCGGTACGGGCGGCGCGTTTGCGTTGTTGCCCGCGCAGAACGCGTCGGGAAATTGGATCAAGGTCGTGCAGCGCGTACCGGTTCGCATCCGGCTTTCCAAAGACGAACTCGATAAGTATCCGCTGCGCGTTGGATTGTCGACGGACGTGAAAGTCGACACGCACAACCGCGATGGTCAAGTGCTGGCGAAAACGCCGGCCAGCCGCGCGATCGCGAAAACGGACGTCTATTCGGCCGATCTCGCCGCCGCCGATGTGGCGGCCGATGCGATCATCCAGGCGAATCTCGCCAAGCAATGAGTTCGCCGCTTCCCGCCATGAAGAAAGCGCCGCTGCACGGCGCGCCGCTGGCGCTGCTGACGATCGCGGTCGCGTTTTCGACGTTCATGGAAGTGCTCGACATCACGATCGTCAACGTGTCGGTGCCGCACATCGCCGGCAGTCTCGGCGTGAGCCCGAATGAAGGCACGTGGGCGATCAGTTCGTATTCGCTGGCGAGCGCGATCATGCAGCCGCTCACGGGCTGGATCGCGAAACGATTCGGCGAAGTGCGATCGTTCTGCATTTCGGTGCTTCTATTCGTGATCATGTCGATGCTGTGCGGCGTGGCGACGACGATGCCGATGCTCGTCATCGCGCGTTTGCTGCAAGGTGCGGGTTCGGGTCCGATGGTCGCGTTGTCGCAGGCGTTGCTGCTGAACAACTATCCGCCGGAACGTCGCGGTATCGCGCTGGCGATCTGGGCGATGACGGTCGTCGTCGCGCCGATCTTCGGGCCGATTCTCGGCGGCTGGATCACCGACAATTATTCGTGGCCGTGGATTTTCTTCATCAACGTGCCGGTCGGTGTACTCGCTGCTTTCGTCACGTGGACGTTGTTGAAAGGCCGCGAGTCGATGGCGACGAAATTGCCGCTCGACATCGTCGGTTTAGTCCTGCTCGTCGTGGGTGTCGGTTGTCTGCAATTCATGCTCGACAACGGCAACGACAAGGACTGGTTCTCCTCGCCGCTTATTCTTACGCTGGGCATCATCGCCGCAGTTTGTATCACTTTCTTTATTGGCTGGGAGTTGACGGACGAACATCCGGTCGTCGATCTATCCTTATTCCGAAAACGCAATTTCGCCGTCGGCGTCGCCGCGCTGGCGTTCGGTATGATCGGCTTCTTCGGCATCAACGTGATCTTCCCGTTGTGGCTGCAAACCGATCTCAATTACACGGCAACGTGGGCGGGACTCGCGACCGCGCCTGTCGGCATTCTCGCTTTCCTGATCTCGCCGATCATCGGTCGCAACATCCAGAAATTCGAATTGCGCACCGTTTCGAGCATCGCATTCTGCATCTTCGGCGGTTGCGCGATCTGGTTCGCCACATTCCCGAGCGACGCCGCTTTCGGCACGATGGTGTGGCCACGATTCGTGATGGGCGCAGGCATCGCGTGTTTCTTCGTGCCGATCAACCAGATCATCCTTTCCGGATTGCGACCGAACGAAATCGCATCGGCCGCCGGCATTTCGAATTTCTGTCGCACGCTCGCGGCGAGTTTCTCTACCGCGGCGATGGTGACGCTGTACCAGCACCGCGGCGAGTATCACCACGCGGTGTTAGCTGAGCATCTCAATGTCACCAATCCGGCAGTCGCGAACTACGTTAACGGACTGAACACCATTGGCGCGCATGCCAAAGGCGCGTGGTTTGCGATCGAGAATGTTGTCACGCGTGAATCGCTAACCAGTGCGGTCAACGATGTCTTTATCGTCTGCGCAATTTTGTTTTTCGCGATGATTCCGGTTATTTGGCTAGCGAAGCCGCCGTTTGGAACGATCGGACCCGCCGCGGGCGGGCATTGACGTCGGGGCGACGTCGTCGATCAGAACATGTGTTTTTCGATGCCGAGCTGCTGCAGAATCTTGCTCGCGATTTCCTCGATCGAGGTCGAGGTCGTGTTCTGAACCGGAATATTTTCGCGCCGGAATAATTTGTCGGCGATTTCGAGTTCGCGGCGGCATTGATCGAGCTTCGCGTATCGGCTTCCCGGTTTGCGCGCTTCGCGCACTTGCGTAAGCCGCACGGGCTCGATGGTCAATCCATACAAACGCGCCTTGTGTGGCACGAGACGCTTCGGCAATTCCAGCTTTTCCAGATCTTCTTCGGTGAGCGGATAATTCGCCGCCTTCACGCCGTAATGCAGCGCCATGTAGAGACACGTCGGCGTTTTGCCGACGCGCGAGACGCCGACGAGGATCACATCCGCGTCCGCATAATTCACGTCGACGCCGTCGTCGTGCGACAGCGCATAGTTGGTAGCGTTGATGCGCGCTTCGTATTCGGCGAAATCCGTCAATCCGTGTGCCTTGCCGATCAGCGGCGAACGTTTGGTGCCGAGTTCGGCTTCCAATGGGCCGATGAACGGCGCGAACACGTCGATCATCAACGCGCCACTGGTTGCGAGGATTTCGGTCAGTTGCGCGTCGATTACGGTGTTCACCACGATCGGCCGCGCACCGCTGGTCGTGTAGATGTTGCGGATGCGCGCCGCCGCGCCGTGCGCCTTCTCCTCGTTGTCGACAAAGGGCAAGCGGAACGTGTCGAAGTCGATGCCGTCGAACTGCGTGAGCACGGAGTGGCCGATTGTCTCGGCGGTGATTCCCGTTCCGTCGGAAACGTAAAAGATCGTCCTGCGCATGAACGAAGTGTAAGCGAAACCGGAGTGAAATCGTTTACCCGTTCTTGTCTCGCATTGCACAAACCGGGAAAATTGACGGTCTTGGCCG
>DATBAU010000353.1:0-4173 GCA_036271355.1 Rudaea sp.
GCCGCCTTGATCGCATCCGGCGTGTATTCGACTTTGTGATGCGCTTCGAAGCGCGACTTCAACCCGTTGAGGATTTCGATCGTCTCGGCAATCGTCGGTTCGACGACGTCGATTTTCTGGAAGCGACGCGCCAGCGCGCGATCCTTCTCGAAGACGCCGCGGAATTCCTGAAATGTGGTCGAACCGATGCAGCGCAATTCGCCGGAGGCGAGCACGGGCTTGATGAGATTCGACGCGTCCATCGTTCCGCCCGACGCCGAACCCGCACCGATGATGGTGTGGATTTCGTCGATGAAGAGAATCGCGTTCGGCTGCTTCTTCAGTTCCGCGATGACGGCCTTCAGACGCTTTTCGAAATCGCCGCGGTATTTCGTACCGGCGACGAGCGCGCCCATGTCGAGCGAATAGATGATGCAGGTCTTGAGAATGTCCGGCACGTCGTTTTCGACGATCCGTTTCGCGAGACCTTCCGCGAGCGCGGTCTTGCCGACGCCGGCTTCGCCGACGTACAACGGGTTGTTCTTGCGGCGGCGGCACAGCACCTGGATCGTGCGTTCGATTTCCTCGACACGGCCGATCAGCGGATCGATCTTGCCCTGTCGCGCGAGATCGTTGAGGTTGCTGGCGAACTCGCTGAGCGGATTTCCACGTGGTTCGTCACTACCCTCGCCTTCTTTATTGGCTTCGCCACCACTCGGCGACGACGGATCCTGGCCGATCTTGGCCACGCCGTGCGCGATGTAATTGACGACATCCAGCCGCGCCACTTCCTGCTGATTGAGGAAATAGACGGCGTGCGAATCCTTCTCGCCGAAAATCGCGACGAGGACATTCGCGCCGGTCACTTCTTTCCGGCCGGACGACTGCACGTGATAAACCGCGCGCTGAAGAACGCGCTGGAAACCGAGTGTGGGTTGCGTGTCGCGTTCGTCGCTGATCGGTAACACAGGCACGGTCTCGAGGATGATCGCCTTGAGATCCTTGCCGAGTTTGGTGACGTCCGCCCCGCACGCTTTCAATACCGCCGCGGCCGATGGATTTTCCAGCAGCGCGAGCAGCAGATGTTCCACCGTCATGAACTCGTGGCGCTGTTCGCGCGCCTCCTTGTAACACTGGCCGATGGTGAGTTCGAGATCTTTACTGAACATTGAAATGCCTTTGCCTGAAGCCTGAGTTCAATGTGGGGGATACGTCTTTCAATTCAATTGTCGTGCCGGCCCGTGTGACGGAATCCGTGAATCGAAAAGTCATGCGACGGTTTTCGACTCTCGCACGCATCACGCTTTCTCCAGAGTACACAACAATGGATGCTGATGCGCGCGTGAAAATTCGTTCACTTGAGTGACTTTCGTCTCAGCCACTTCGCGCGTGAAGACGCCGCACACACCCTTGCCGCGCGTGTGGACGTGAAGCATGACCTGGGTGGCCAGCTCGCGGTTCATATTGAAAAACGTCTCGAGCACCACCACGACGAATTCCATCGGGGTGTAGTCGTCGTTGAGGAGCACCACTTGATACAGCGGCGGACGCGCCACTTCCGGCCGCGATTCCTCGACGACCAGACCGTGCTGCATATCCGGATGTTTTTCAGGTTTTTGCGACATCACCCTGCTTGATCCTTGCTTGAAACCGATTTCACCATAGCGCTGTGTTGCACCGCAATGGCCGGTTTTCAAGTCGATCGCGAATACTCCCCGGCAAGTCCGCCGCGCCGCTCGTGTAACATCTGGAAAGCATGAACCGTACCCTTGAAAACACTGCGGAAGCGACGGAGATTTGGCGCCCGGATGTCACCGTCGCCACAATCGTGCCGCGCGACGGCAAATTTCTGCTCGTCGAGGAAATCGTGCACGGTCGGCATGTGCTGAACCAGCCGGCGGGTCATCTCGAATCCAACGAATCGTTGCACGAAGCGGCGTGTCGGGAAACGCTCGAGGAAACCGGCTGGACGGTCGAGCTGACGGGTTTCGTCGCCGTCTATCAATGGTCGAATGCGGCAGGCAGCGGGCATTTCGTGCGTTTCACGTTCGTCGGAAAACCGCTCGCGCACGATGCAGCGCGGCCGCTCGACAGCGGCATCGTCCGTGCGTGCTGGCTGAGCCGGGACGAGATCGCGGCGCGCTCGGTCGAACTGCGCAGTCCGATGGTGCTTCGCGGCGTCGACGATTTTCTGGCGGGTCGACACCTGCCGCTCGATACCGTCGTCGCCATTTCGGATGGACATTCGGCGTGAGCGCAACGCCGAGCATCGTCGTCGGCGTGTCGGGCGGCGTGGATTCGTCCGTTGCCGCGTTGCTGCTGAAAAAGTCCGGCGCCGACATCGCCGGCATGTTCATGCAGAACTGGGAAGAAGACGATCGCATGAGCGATTGTCGCGCGGAAGAAGATCGCGTCGATGCGATCCGCGTGTGCGGCAAACTCGACATTCCGTTTCACGCGCGCAATTTCGCGGCGGAATATTGGGATCGCGTGTTCGAGCATTTCCTCGACGAATACCGGGCGGGACGCACGCCGAATCCGGATGTGCTGTGCAATCGCGAAATCAAGTTCAAGACATTTCTTGATCACGCACGCGCACTCGGCGCGGAAAAGATCGCGACCGGACATTACGCGCGGACCGACGAAGTCGATGGTCGTCATCGTTTGTTGCGCGGAAAAGATCCGAACAAGGATCAAAGCTACTTTTTATACACGCTGCAGCAGGAACAGCTTTCGCACACCTTGTTCCCGGTCGGCGAATTACCGAAACCCGATGTGCGCCTAATCGCGCGCGAGGCCGAGTTGCCGACGCACGCGAAAAAAGATTCCACTGGCATCTGTTTCATCGGCGAACGCGATTTCCGTGAATTCCTCGGCCAATACATTCCGGCGCGCAAAGGCGAGCTGCAAACGCCCGCTGGCGAACGCGTCGGCGAACACGACGGCGTGATGTATTACACGCTCGGGCAGCGCAACGGACTCGGCATCGGCGGGCGGAAGGATGCGTCGAACGAACCGTGGTATGTCGTCGGCAAGGATGTCGCGAAAAACATCCTGTTTGTCGCGCAAGGCAACGAAACGAAATGGCTGCACTCGACGAAACTGACGGCGAGCGCGTTGAGTTGGGTTTCAGGCGCGGCGCCCGACGACGACTTCGTTTGCGCTGCGAAAACGCGTTATCGCCAAGTCGATCAGAATTGCCGAGTGATGATTCGCGGCGACGAATGCTTGGTCGAATTCGACGAACCGCAGCGCGCCGTCACGCCGGGCCAGTCGATCGTTTTTTATCGCGACGAAGAATGCCTCGGCGGCGGCGTCATCGATGCGACAGATGCGCCGTTCGGCGGAGGCGTTTCGTGAGAGAAGGCCGCGTCATCGCACTCGCCGGCGTGATGCAGGCGCTCGCGCTGGTGCGTTCGATCGCGCTGCGCGGCAGTTGCGATTTCACGCTGATGCGCGCCAGTCTCGCCAGCACGTTGCGCATCGATGCGGAAAGCCCCGAAGCCGTGTACGGCGGCATCGGCAATCTGAAACTCGGTCTCGAAACATTGATGCGACAATTCGATCGCGGATCGAAACGCGATCTTTCGCTCACACGCATGGCGGTCAGCGTTTTGCGTCTGGAACGCGCAGTGTCCAAACGGACCGCGGTGCGCAACGCGCTTCGCGCCGGGCTCGAAGAAATGGCGCCGATGATCGATCAGCTCGAAGCGGGCAACGTCGATCTGTGCGCGCGGCTGGCGAGCCTGTACACCGAGAACATTTCACCGCTGCGACCGCGGATCATGGTAGAGGGCAATCCCAATTTCCTGCAGCAACCCACGCAGGTCAACCAGATCCGTGCATTGCTGCTCGCGGCGATCCGCGCCGCCGTGCTGTGGCGCCAGCTCGGCGGCAGCCCGGTGCGCATGCTGTTCCGGCAGCGCGAGTACGCCATGCTGGCGCGTGGCTTGTGCGCCGGATGCACCCTCGACCGCACCTGACACGCCGCCACTGACTCTTTCGCAGCGTTGCGCGATAATAGAGGACCCGATACGTCCGATCTTGGCGCACACCGCGCCCAGCCAGCTACGGATTTCCATTCCAGGAGCCAGTCATGACCGATTCGTTCGCGACGCAGACGACCCTCGAGGTCGATGGCAAACGCTACAAATATTCAAGCCTGACCAAGCTCGGCGAGAAGTTCGACATCAA
>DATBAU010000354.1:0-2546 GCA_036271355.1 Rudaea sp.
AATTCGACGCGCATCGAAGAAACGCTCAACGTGACGATCAGCCTCGGCGTTTCCGAAGTCGTCGGCGGCGAAGATCCCGACGCGTGCCTGCGCCGCTGCGATCAGGCGCTGTACAAAGCGAAAGACGCAGGACGCAACACCGTCGTCGCCGCGCAAGGAACGCTGTTCGCGACGATGTCGTGAGCCGTCAGCGCAAGAGAATCCACACGCCGAGCGCGATGAACAGAAGCGCGGTGACGTAGCGAATCGCGCGCAGCGGCAACCGGTGCGCGAAGCGCGCGCCGAGCCACACGACGGGAAGATCCGCCACCAGCATGCCGAACGTCGTGCCGGCGATCACCTGCCACAACGGATGATATTCCGCCGCGATGACGGCGGTCGCGATCTGCGTCTTGTCGCCCATTTCGGCGAGGAAAAAACTGATCGTCGTCGCGATGAACGCGCCGTGATTTTTGCCGCGGCTCGCTTCGTCCTCGTCGGCGGTGTCGGGTTTGAGCGTCCACAGCGCGATCGCGATGAAACTCACCGCCACCATCCACTTCAATGTCTCGGGACTGAACCAGTTCGCGACGAGCATGCCGACCGAACCGGCCAGCGCATGGTTGATCAACGTCGCGGCGAGAATGCCCAGCGCGATCGGCCACGGCTTGCGGTATTTCGCCGCGAGGATAAGCGCAAGGAGTTGGGTCTTGTCGCCGATTTCCGCCAGAGCGACGGTCAGCGCGGAAATCAGGAAAGTCTGCATCGGCCGCGCACGATATCAGTCCTTGGTCATTTGGCAAACGCTCACCGACGTGAGCGCGTGCCGTTCCGGATGCGTCGCGAAGGCGTGCTGAAACGTATTGCGCGCCCAGATGTCGCCGACGGCGACGTCGTTCTCGCTGAGCGATGGCAACAGCGCGGAAACCTCGTCGTCGAGCGCCGCGCGGTTCGCCGGATCGGCGCCGAGCTGCATCAGTTTCGCGTAGCGATATTGCTGCGCGACGTCGCGGCCGGTGAGCTTTCCGAACGGCGTCGCGCCGCGCACATCGCCGAGCGCGGCGTAGAACTGCCGCACCATCGTCCAGTTGCCGCGCGATACCGATTGATCGGCGAGATCGAGCGCGTGCAGTTTGTATTGCGCCAGCCATTCCGGATGATCGGCCGCGTCCTTGCCGACGAGCGTGGTCGCGTCGACGTA
The DNA here is from genome assembly GCA_036271355.1 of Rudaea sp. Taxonomy (GTDB): domain Bacteria; phylum Pseudomonadota; class Gammaproteobacteria; order Xanthomonadales; family Rhodanobacteraceae; genus Rudaea. The sequence goes on from DATBAU010000354.1 coordinate 1,181, forward strand.
GCAACTCGCCGCGTCGTCATCGCCGAGTTCGGCGGCGCGCAACGTCGCGGGCACGAGCTCTTCCAGATACGCGTCGGACACGCCGAGACACAACGATTGATTCGCGCGCGCACTGTCGGCGAGCTGTTGCATGTGCGCGAGATTTTTTTCTTTCGCGTCGAGTTCGTGCGGCGTGAGACTTCCGCTGCGATCGAGCAGCGTGGATTTCGTCGCCACCGCTACGTCCGCGTTGATCGAGACGGACACGCGACATCGCAGCAAATCGTTGTACAACCGTGACGCGGCTTTGGCATCGCCGCCGTCCGCGCGCGACTTCAACGTGTCGAACGTTTCGACGAGCGACGCGTGCGGCGGAGGAAGCGCGGCGGAATTATCGCTGCGCGCCGACGCGTGCGACGCCGCCTGCGCCGGCGCGACCAACGCGTATGTGCGCAGCGTCCACAACGCGACGGCGACGGCAACGATCACAAGCGTGCCGAGCACGACGCGCGGCATCGTCAGCCGCCGGCGATGATGAAAGGTAACCATGCGCCCTTTCGATATGAGCGGACGCCGCGAAGTTTCAACCCGATCGCGGGTGCCTGAATGACCGGATGAAGACACTTGACAGCTAAATAAGAATGATTATCATTTACATCATTGAGGAGAAACGCCATGCTCGATGCTCGTTCTTCGACGATGACCCCGCGCCACAACGCGGTACACAACACGCCCGCGCCGTTAGCGCCGAAGCAGATGACCAGCAACGCGCTGTTCGGCGGCACGCAGGAAGTGCGCATCGATCATCACGGCCAGGAATACCGCCTGCGCCAGACGCGAAACGGAAAACTGATCCTCACGAAATAACGAAGCCTTCAACGTCACGGCTGCCCGCCACGCGATCCTCCCCGGTCGCTGCCAGCTCGCCGCTCCCACAGCGAGCCGCCATGCATCCATCACAAAATATACTTATCCCATTGTGCACAATGTCGCATGCGGGAACGCGGCCATGAGCGACGCTACGCCGCACGGCGCGGCCTTCGCCGAACCGGCCGGCGATTCCGCGCCGTACGAAACGCGCCAACGCAAACGACCCGATCTCGACATCGCCGCCTTCGTCGAATGGCTGCCGCGATTGGGCACGGTGTTGTGGCTGCATCGGCCGACGCGCGACGCGGTGTTCCCGCGCGCACGGCTGACCGATCGCGGCGTGCTGCTGCTCGAACATCCCGACCTGACCGCGATGGCCGATGCGACGGCGATCCGCTCGCGCTCGGCGGTGACCTCGCACGGTCCGCGCGAATGGCTCGACATCGATGCCGGCGCGACGACCATCGCGCGTTTGTATCTGCTGCCCGACACCGATTATCTGGCGTGGGATTCCATG
>DATBAU010000355.1:0-5297 GCA_036271355.1 Rudaea sp.
TGTTGTCCGCAGACAGCACGTCCGTGCTGCTGGCTGCGGACCGCGCGCATCCCTGCGCGCGATCACCCTCGCTTCAAGCTTGAATGTGACCGGTATGAAGCTTCTTGTAAAACATCACTGCACGCCGTGCTCTCGCGGAGGGCCTGCACGAGCAGAGAGAGAAAAAGATCTGCTCTTGAACCTCACCGCCCTTGGCTTTGTGCAGTTAAGAGTTTCAAAAAGCTTGATACCGGTCGCGTGCAGGCTTGTAGCGACGGTGATCGCGCGCAGGAAGCGCGCGGTTCGCGCACGGATCAGGGATGTCCGATCGCGAACAGCACCCTAGGTGAGAAAAGAAACGTTTTTTGGTGACTTTTTGCCGTTTAGCAAAAAGTTACCCGCTCGTTCCGAGCGGAAGCTCTAGCTCAAAAACCCAACAAAACTCAATGCGCGATCGTAAGCACAATCAACGTCTGATCATCCGTCCCAAGCAAACTCCCCTGATGATCATGCACCGCCTTCACAATCGAATCGAGCAACGCCTTCGCCCCAACAGGCCCCTTCTCGATCAGCCCACTTAACCGCTCCGCCCCAAACATATTCGCGTCCGCATCGCGCGCCTCAACGATCCCATCGGTATATAACACCAGCGTATCGCCCGTTTGCAAAACGATTTCGTTATTGCGAAATTGATAATCGCGCAACACGCCGATCGGAATCTGATCCGCCTCGCCGAGCAATTGCACCTGATTTCCACGCCGAAGCATCAGCGGCGGATGCCCCGCACTCAGATAACTCAACGTCCGCGTATCCGGCCGATACGTTCCCGCGACAAGCGTCAGGAAATGCCCCCGATTGCGGCGCGAGAAAAAATATTTGTTGATGTAGCTGACCGCCGCCGCTGGCGGTGGGCCATCGCCACCTTTGTACGTGCGAAGGATCGCGTCGAGCTGCACCGCTTCCATCGCCGCTGCGGCACCGTGACCCGATACGTCGCCGACGATCACGCCCCACACATCATTACCGTTCGGTACGAAATCCGGCGGCGCGAATTCGGTGAGATTCGTCATTTCGTAGTAGTCGCCGGCGGCGGTTTCGGCCGGTTGCCAATGCATCGCGTAGTCGAGTCCGGCGATCTTCGGATTGTCGGGCAGCAGCAAACGTTGGATGTCGGCGAGACTCTCGATCTCCAGCCGCTGCCGTTCCGTTCGGCGCGTGAGTTCGCGCAACGCGATCGTACGGATCAATAGACTCGTCGCGAGATTCACGTGCAACACCGTGCGATTCAAATCGATACGGTCGAACCGATGCGCGACGGTGCTGCCGAACACGAGCCAATGCGTGATGCGTCCGCGATTGGCGACCGGCATCGCCAGCACGCTCGATGGCGCGAACAGCACGTGCGCAAGCGGCATGTCGCGCAAATCTTCGGGAACGGGCACAACGTGCGGCGCGTTGTTGGCGAGGATGTTTTGCGCGAGCGTGTCTTCGAACGACGGCAACGCGCTGTGCTCCCCGTTCGGATCGACGTTGGCGACATGCTCGACGCCGTCCGGACCGATCAGTCCCGCGAGACGGCAACGTCCCGGCGGCTGATCGCGCACGAGCAACAGCGCGAGCGAACACTCGGGAAAATCGGACGCGAAATAGCGATGCAGCGTTCGCATCGCCTCGCGCGAATCGCCGTCGAAATCGCTTAGGCGCAATACGCGCTGGAATAGATCGACACCCGAAGACATCGACGCATTGTGAACGAGCGCCGGCTCGCGCCACAACCGGTCCTGAATGGTGCGCGTCGCGCGGTCAACATCGTCGGCGTCCGAGCGTTTTTAGGGATGAACGCCGCGGTGGCGCGGCAACGTGAACGATGGAGAAGACCATGTTGATGAAGAAACTCGCGATGGCGCTGGCCCTGGGTGTCGTTGGTGTCGGTGCGATGCACGCGCAGCCTGCATCGGCGGCGGTGGCTGTCGGTGTTTCGATCGGTCCGACGTTCGGACCGCCGGCACCGATCGTCGAACGCTACGGTGTGCGTCCGGGTTATGTGTGGGCGCCGGGCTACTGGCGTTGGGACGGTTACCGCTACGGCTGGCGCGGCGGCTATTGGACGGCGGCGCGCGCCGGTTATCGCTACGCGCCGGCGCGGTGGGTGGGTTGCGGTGGGCGCTGGTGCTATCACGGCGGTTACTGGCGCCGTTGATCGCTAGCGGAAAACCGCTAAGGGAAATCGTGATCCAGAGGCACGCGGCGATCGGTTAGCATCGCCGCGTGAGCTTGCGTCTGCAAATCAATCTGCTGATCGCCGTGTTGATTGCGGCCTTCGTGGGCGTCGTGTTCGCATTCCAGGTCGTCGGCACGCGCAGCAGCGTGCGCGAGGAAGTGCAGGCGGGCAACATCGTCGCCGCACAGCTCGTTTCGAATTTCGATTGGAATGCAGCTGGCGCGACGGACGTCGAACGCCGCCGCGCACTCGTTAGTTATCTCGCTCGCATCGGTCGCGTGCGCGCCAACGACATCACGCTGTTCGACGAAACCGGGCAGGTAATCTACCGTTCGCCGCCATCGGTATACAAAGTGGGTCGCGACGCGCCGGCGTGGTACGCATCGCTCGTGAAGCCGGAACCGATGATCGAGCAATTCGGTTTGTCCGGCGGCAAGCTCGTCATCGAATCGAACGCGTCGCGATCCGTACTCGACGGCTGGGACGACGCGGTGCGTCTGTTCTGGTTCGGCATCGGCATCGTGATCGCCGGAAACCTGATCGTTTTCTGGCTGGTGGGGCGCGCGACGCGGCCGTTCCGCCGCATCGTGCGCGGACTTCGCGCGATGCAGGACGGCGATTACCACACACGATTGCGCGGATTCGCCGGAATGGAAGCGAACGCCATCGCGACCGCGTTCAACCGCATGGCGCAATCGATCGAGGAAAACCTCAGCGCGCGGAAGGAAGCGATCGAGGCGAACGTTCGACTCGAACAAAGCCGCGAACTCGCGTTGATGGTGCAAAACCGGATCGAGGACGAACGCCGTCACATCGCGCGCGAGTTGCATGACGAAACCGGACAAAGCGTCACGGCGATCCGCAGCCTCGCGCAATCGCTCGTGCATCATTTCCGCGACGGCGATGCGAAAGCGCGCGACACCGCGCAACTCATCGCCGATACCGCTGCGCATTTGTATACTTCCATGCACGATCTGATTCCGAGTTTGCGTCCGCTCGCGCTCGAAGAAGCCACGCTCGGCGATGCGTTGCAGGAGCAAGTCGCGCACTGGCGTAAGCAATATCCCGATGTCGATTTCACGCTCGCGCTCGACGATGTTCCGGCGACGCTTGGCGAAAGTTGCCGGCTCGCCGCATGCTGCATCGCGCAGGAGGCAGTCGTGAACGCGTTGCGCCACGGCGAGCCGCGACGCATCGAGATCGCGGTTCATGGCGATGCCGTGTCGCTGCAACTCGCGGTGCGTGACGACGGAAAAGGATTGACCGCCGATTGGGAAAAACCGGGCCGCTACGGCATTCGCGGCATGCGCGAACGCGCGCGTACACTCGGCGGCGACGTTCGCGTCGATGGATTGGCCAGCGGCGGCGTTCGCGTCGAAGCCGCGTTGCCTTTGGGATAAACGATGACGATCGGCGAGAAAATTCGCGTCATGTTGGTCGACGATCACGCCGTCGTTCGCGTCGGTTTCCGCATGCTGCTCGAAGCCAGCGGCGACATCGAAATCGTCGGCGAAATGGAAGATGGCGAAACCGCGTATCAGCGATTTCCCGAATTGAAACCCGAGGTCGTTGTGCTCGATCCCGCGATGCCCGGCATGGGCGGCATCGAAACCGTGCGCCGCCTCGTCGCGCGCGATTCGCACGCACGCGTGCTCGTGCTATCGGCGCACGAAGACACCGTGCATCTGAAGCGCGCGATCAATGCCGGTGCGCTTGGTTATTTATCGAAACGGACGGCACCGGAGGAACTGATCGGCGCGGTGCGCGCCGTCGCGACAGGGCGTGTCTATATCGACGTCCAACTCGCATCGAAACTCGCCATGCAGGATTTGAACGGCGCGCCGAGCCCGGCCGATGCATTGTCCGAACGCGAGTTCACCGTGTTCATCCAGCTCGCGCGCGGACAATCGGTGAATCAGATTGCCGAAACACTGCGCCTGTCGCCGAATACCGTCGGCACGCATCTGTACAACATCAAACAGAAACTCGGCGCAAACAATCAGGCCGAACTTGCGCTCATCGCCGTTCGTAGCAGATTGATCGAAGCGTGATCACGCCGGGTGGATCAACCCGGCGGTGTTTCGAGTTCGACCAGCAGGCGATTTTCCGGCGTGCGCAGCAAGCGTGATTTAGCCGTCCATTCCGCCGCCGCATCCATCGGTTCGAGCGCTTTGAATTCGCCCGCGACGAGCGTGGCGATCGGCGCGCCATCGCGATACAGGATTTTCGACGACGCGAGCGCCGGCACTTTGTCGCCGGCGACGATGCTGCCGATCAGATTCAACGGATCCGCGCCAGAAACGACGACGAGCGCATCCGTCATCGGCTTCTGCCGTGTCGAGCGCAACAGGCTCACCGCTTCGGGCAGCGCGAACTGTTCGCCCGACAATCCCGCGATGAATCGTCCGCCACGAATTTCGCCGCGCGCTTCCAGACGCTGATACACGCGCAGCAATTCGCGCCACGGCGGCAGCCAGTCGGCTTCGCGCGCGAGCATGCGCCAGCACACGATCCCATAACGTTTGAGCAGCATGCGCGCGACGTGTTCGAGTGTTTCGGCATTCGGCGATTTCGTATCGGTCGATCGCGCGCGGCGCAGCAATGCCCAACGGCCCGCATCGGCGATGCCGAGCAACGCGGTGCGGCGTCCGCGACGACGTTGATACGAGGATCGTTTAGACGCCGGCACGAGCAATGCGCGCAATCCGGCGAACGAATCGGAATTGATCATGCCCGCTGCGACGAGTTCGGCGAGCGCATCTTCGAGTTCGGTTTCGAGCAAACGTACGCCGCTCAGGATTTCATCGAAGAACGACGCGCCGTGTTCCTTCAAATAGTCGGCCACGGCTTGTGCGCGCGAACTGAGCGTCGGCGCCGTATCGGCGGTTTCGTCGAGCTTCGACCACACCTGCATATTGCGACGTTGCAGCAGCACGATCGGCGTCGCGCGCACCGGACCGCCGGAGCGTTCGCTGTTCGACTTGCGTTCCTGCATGCGCGACCAAACGACGCGTCCGGCCAGACACAAATCGTCGAGCCACGAAATTTCGTAACCGGCGACGCGCAGCGGCAGCAATTCGTTTTCCCACGCGGATGC
>DATBAU010000356.1:0-3745 GCA_036271355.1 Rudaea sp.
CGTTCGGTGATGTCGTTGGTCACGCCGACATAATGCGTGCGGCGTCCGGCCGCGTCGCGCACTTCGCTCACTTCGATCCAGCTCAGGAATTCCTCGCCGTTCTTGCGTTTCTGCCACAACTCGCCGTGCCAATGTCCGCTGGCGAGGAACGATTGGCGCATCGCTTCGTAATGTTCCTGCGAATGCTGCGTCGAGTTGAGGATGGTTGCCGGTCGCATCAGCACCTCGGTTTCCTGATAACCGAACATGCGCGTGAACGCGCGGTTCACGGCGACGAAATTGAAATCGAGATCGGTCACGCTGACCGCCTCGCTCATGCTGTCGATGACTTCCGACGCGATACGCCGTTCACGCTCAGCCAAACGCGCAGCGGTCACGTCGCGCGCTGTTCCGCAGACGCGCAGCGCCTTGCCATTCTCGTCGCGCTCGACGACCTTGCCGCGCGACAGAACCCAAATCCAGTTGTCGTCGCCTTCGCGTGTGCGATGTTCGATCTCGAAAAATTCCGAGTCGCCGAGAATGTGCTCGTTGATGCTGCGCTCGACGAACGGCAAATCTTCCGGATGCACGACCTTGTGACGCCAGTCGTCCGTGCTCACCGCACGCTCGGTGCGTCCGCCGCCTTCGCGATCGGTGCCGAGCCTGTGGATCATGCGGCCCGGAATATCCCAATCCCAGAATTCGTCGCCCGATCCCCACAACGCCAGACGCAACCGGTCTTCGCGCTCGCGCAACTCGCGGTGATATTGCAACTCGCGTTCGCGCCGTTCGCGATACGCGATCCACAAACAACCGAGCAGGCCGAGCATGATTGCCGCGTAACCGGCTTTCATGATCGTCGACGCCCACCACGGCGGCACCACGCGCAGTTGCAGGCTCGTGCCCGCTTCGTTCCAGATCGCGTTGCCGTTGCTGCCGCGCACGTCGAATTCGTAATCGCCCGCCGGCAGATTCGTGTAGGTCGCGGTGTGGCGCGTGCCGGCGTTGATCCAGTCCGGATCGAATCCGCGCAAGCGATACGAAAAACGATTCCGATCGGACGCGATGAAATCCAGCGATGCGAAATCGAAGCGGACAATGCGCTGCGATTGCTCGATCGACAATCCGCCCGCCGGAATCGGCGTGGCATCCGCCGCGTCGCCGACGGCCGCGCCGGTGATGAAGATGGGCGGCACGTAGGTGTCGTGGCGAATCACGTCCGGCCGGAAAAGATTCAGGCCGTGCAGTCCGCCGAACACGAGTTCGCCGTCGCCGCGCCGGTACGCCGCACCGGCGTTGAATTCCAAACCCTGCAATCCGTCGCGCACCGCGAACGACATGAACGCGCCGAGCGCGCGGCTGTACGTGGCGATGCCGTTGTTGGTGCTGATCCAGATGTTGTGATGCGCGTCTTCCAGAATGCCGAACACGGTTGCGCCGGGCAAACCTTGCGCGGTGGTGTAGTGCACGAAATGCGGATTGTCCGCACCGGGAACATCGAGCCGGTCGAGACCGCTCTGTGTGCCGATCCACAGTGCGCCGTCGCCGCTCTGGTAAACGGCGCGAATGAGATTGTCGCCGAGCGATTGCGGATTCGATGGATCGTTGCGGAACGTGCGCATCTTGCGCTGTTTGACGTCGTACACGCTCAAGCCGTTGATCGTGCCGATCCAGATACGGCCGGCATCGTCTTCGGTCAGCGAAACGACCAGATCGTTGCCGAGACTGTCGGCTTTCGTGGCGTCCGGATGGAACGTTTCCCAATGCGCCTGCGGTTTGTTCGGCGATATCCAGTGCGCCAGTCCGCTGTCGAACATGCCGAACCACACGCTGCCGTCGGCTGCGACGAGTACGGTGCGCGCATAACTGCTCGGCAAACCGTTCGATCCTTTCGGATCCACCGGCAACGGTGTTGCGCGTCGCGCAACAGCGTCGAACAGGAACGCGCCGTGATTCGTCGCCGCCCAGATTTTGCCGTCGCCCGCGCTCGCGAGCGAGGTGACATGCCATTGCGGATCGCCGTCGTTGGTCGGCACGACCTTGAACACGTCGTCGAAATATTCGAACGTGCCGCGCGCCGGATCGTAGCGCTTGAGTCCATCGCCGTCCGTGCCGAGCCAGAGACGGCCGCCGCCGTCGTCGAGGATCGAGCGCACGTTGTTCGTCATCTGGTTGCGCGCGGACGAGGGATCCATCACGTAACGGAATTGCGCGCCGTCCGGATCGGTCGTCGCGACGCCGGCGAGATCGCCGCCGACCCACAGTAGGCCCGATCGGTCGATCATCAGATGCGTCACGTAATCGTCCGGCAACGAACCCGGCATGCCGATTTCGTGATGCAGCGATTGCGCACCCTCGTCGGCCGGATCGAAAACCGTCAGGCCCGCGCCGAAAACGGCGAGCCATAAGCGTCCACGTTGGTCCTGCACGATCGAGCGCACCTGCACCAGACCGTGCGCGTCGGAAACCGGCCACACTTCGGTCACGCGATTGTCTGCGCCGACATGATAAAGCCCACTCGTGCCGCCGACGTAGACACCATCGTTCACCGCGGCGATCGACAACGCCGACGGCAACGTCTGCGCATCCACCGTTTGCGGCGTATCGCTGTTCGGCGCGAAGCGGATCACGCCTGCGCTGGTCGCGCTCCAGATCGTTCCGTCGGCCGCGCGCGCGAAAGCGCCGACTTGCGTCGCCATGCCGCCGAGGAAGTGATACAGCTCGCGGCGGCGTCCCGTCGAGGTGTCCATGAGTTCGATGCCGGCGTGCGTGCCGATCCACAGGCCGCGATCGTCGAACAGCAGCGCACTGACGACATCGCGCTGCGAAGGCTTCGCCGTATCGACTTGCGAGTTCGACAGGATCTTGCCGCTGGCGGCGTCGATCGCGGTCAAGCCATGCGAACGCGTGCCCACCCACAAGCGGCCGTCGCCGTCCTGCGCGATCGCGGTGATGACACTGTCGGGCAGCGACGCGCTGCCGGCCACGCTGTGGTCGAACCGCTGATAACCGTAGCCGTCGTAGCGGTGCAGGCCGGAATCGGTGGCGATCCAAATGAAGCCGGTCCGGTCCTGGAAAATGGCGTTGACCGAATGCGACGCGAGGCCGCGTTCGCTGTCGGCATCGTCGAAGTAATAGCGACGTTCGCCCGCATGCACCGCAAACGCGGGCAGCAGCAGAAGCAGCCACCACCACGTGGCGAGCCTTTTCCCCATAAAAAAGCCACCGAATCTGGAAAACGGATGATAGGGGGCGGTACACACCCCCGCAACCTATACCGCGCGCGGCACTGTTAAAATGTGAAAATGATCGGAAACCCCGCCACGCAAGGCACGCCGCCCGCCATCACGCACGCCGACCTCGGCGCCGTGCTGCAAGGGCTCAAGCTGGGCGTCGGGCCGAGCGAGCTGCACGGCTCGTTGACCGGATTCTTGAGCGCCGGCGGCGAAGCCGAATCGCGGCATTGGCTCAAAGCCCTGCACATCGAAGCGCCGGCGTCGGCCGGCGCAGATCCCGCGCTGATACAGCTTTATCGCGACTGCGCCGCCGCGCTCGACGATCCGGACCTTCGCTTCGAGCCGTTGTTGCCGGTGGCGGACATCGCCGTTGACGCGCGCGCCGACGCACTGGTCGACTGGTGTCGCGGATTCCTCGGCGGCCTCGGCCTCGCCGGCGGATCGCCGTCGAGCATGTCCGACGACGCGTCGGAAATCCTGCGCGACATCGGCACTATTGCCGGATCGCGTTTCGAATACGAGAATGCCGA